>SLPB01000152.1 GCA_007132225.1 Bacteroidales bacterium
GGAAATTCTGTCCGGTTCCCTGTTAATTGGACAAGTGACAGGAATCTTGAAAGTTTACAGGGAGAAACAATAAGATTGAGATTTGTGATGAGGGATTGCAAACTATATTCCTTTCAGTTTATATCCGACGTTAGGGTTTCCAACTGATAATGTGATGATATATTTTATATTTTTATGCAATGTTTAAGGCACTCACACACTATTATTGGTCATCAATTGGCCTGTACTTATAAATAACAGATAATGAATAGGTATGAAAAAATTAACTAAGAATCTAAATTTAAAATCACACAAACAAATCCTTGTTTTTTCCATAATTTTTATCTTCCTCTGGTCTGTTTTTATTCCATCTTTGACCAGCCAGACTCTTATAAGACAGATTCATGCACATAAAGCCAGAAGCTTCCTGGACACAAATGTTCTGGAGGGAAACCTTCTGCATCTTAATCTCTGCGGGGAACGGCCTGAATATATCCAGGAATTATATACATCTGGTTTTAATACCCTTCATGCTGATTCAAATGCAACCTTTACAGATCTTTCAAAGAATTTGAATTTTTTACAGCTTAGCAGAGAAAATGGCATTACCCATTCCGGAGGTCCAATGCTGGGAAACATCTCTTCCAGTGGCGCAAGTGTATGGATTAGAACCCTCCAACCAGCAAGTGTTGAGGTAAGGATCAATGTTGAAGGGACCGTTAAAACTTATGGGCCGGCTCGTAGTTCGGAAAATACTGATATGCATGCAGTTGTCAAAATTACAGGACTCAGTCCGGAAACAACCTACCCCTATAACGTCTTTATTGACGGTAAACCAATTAATGTTGATGTGCAACCCTACATCACAACTGCTCCCCCGGAACATCTGCCCTCCAGGGCCAGGATCGCTTTCGGAACATGCTATCACCGGTGGGGTTTATGCAACCAGGATCTCTCAGATCAAATAACTTCCAGAAAGCCTCTTGCACTTTTGCTTGGTGGAGACATAGCAGCCCAGGACAGGCGCAACCACATCGGACTGCATCGCGCAGATTACCTTTTGAGGGATTTTCATCCGGCCTGGAAAAATATGGTTTCCTCTATACCCGTATATGCAACATGGGATGATCACGATTATTTTGACAATGACCTCTATAATATTCCTGAAGGCTACACACTGGAAGATAAAGAGGCGGTAAGTGATATCTTCAGGACCTCATGGAACAATCCGCCATATGGTTCGGGCGAGGATGGCAAAGGTGTTTATTTCCGTACCCGGATTGGCCCTGCCGACGTGATTATGCTTGATAACAGGTATTTCAGGGAAAAAGGAAATTTCCTTGGTGACCGGCAGATGGAATGGCTAAAAGAACAGTTGCTTGACTGTGAAGGACCTTTTATAATACTCTCAAATGGTACAATGTGGAGCGATTATGTTTCCAATGGAAAGGACTCCTGGGGCCGCTATGACCCCGAGGGGCGTGAGGAGATATTCCAGCTTATTGAAGATAACAACATAGGCGGGGTTTTATTGATTTCCGGCGACAGGCACGGAGCGCGGGGGTTTAAAATTCCACGTCCGTCAGGATTTAACTTTTATGAATTCGAAGTTGGTAGCCTGGGTGGAAGGGTCGGTCCTCCACCAATAAGTGCCGAGTGGGATACCCAGCTTTACGGCATTTCAGGTGAGTATGCCTTTGGAGAGTTTGAATTTGACACAACCCTCCACGATCCCGAGGTTACATTCAGGCTGACTGATAAAAGAGGCAGACTTTTTTATGAATTAACACTCACAAGAAGCCAGTTGACCCCGTAGATTATTTTTAAAATATTTTTATTATGGATAAAGATAATTCATTAGATCGCAGAAATTTTATCAAATCATCTGCTTTTGCAACAGCTGGATTGTTCATTGGTGGAAAAGCAAACGCTTCAAAGGTGAATGAACCAAAAAAGAAGAGCAGGCAGCCCCACATTATATTTATAATGACAGATCAGCAGCGGGGTGATGCTTTCGGGTGTGTGAATAATAGCGTGAAAACACCTCATATAGATTCAATAGCTAATCAGGGGGTTCTTTTTTATAATGGCTATTCCTCTGTACCAAGCTCTACTCCTGCACGGGCGGGATTACTCACCGGCTTTTCACCATGGAATCATGGCTTACTTGGTTATGGAAGAATGGCACGCAGATATAAATATGAAATGCCCCGAATGTTAAGAGATTTAGGGTATTACACATTCGGTATTGGAAAAATGCACTGGTACCCTCAGAAATCACTTCATGGCTTTAACGGCACTTTGGTTGACGAAAGCGGGAGGGAGGAACAAGATGGTTTTGTCAGTGATTACAGGGACTGGTTTAAATTAAATGCTCCTGGTCTGCATCCCGATGCTACAGGAATCGGCTTTAATGAGCACAGGGCCGGCACTTATAAATTAAGAGAAGATGTGCATCCGACATACTGGACAGGACAAACTGCTGTTGAGCTTATTGAAAACTATCAGCTGGATAATCCACTTTTTCTAAAAGTCAGCTTTGCCCGTCCACACAGCCCCTATGATCCCCCCAGGAGGTATTTGGATATGTACAAAGATGTTGACATCCCTGCTCCTTCTATAGGTGAATGGGCTGGTGAATTTGCAGATTTCCCTGAAACACCTAATGCTGCCTTTGGGGATTTTGGTAAGGATCATGCCATAAATTCGCGCAGGCACTATTATGCTAACATTACTTTTATTGATGACCAGGTAGGTCATATTATTAAAGCCCTTAAGAAAAAGGGTATGTATGATGATGCAATTATTTGTTTTACTTCCGATCACGGAGACATGCTTGGAGATCATAATCACTGGCGTAAGACATACCCATATGAAGGTTCTGCACGAGTTCCCTTTTTAATGAAATGGCCTGAGTGGATGGCAGGAAATGTTGAGCGCGGCACAACGATGACCCAACCGGTAGAATTGAGAGATTTCTTACCTACTTTTCTTGATGCAGCCGGCGGCGATATCCCCGATGATATGGATGGTCTATCCTTACTCTCTCTTGTCCGAAATCCCCGGAATAAATGGCGCCGATATATTGATTTGGAGCATGCAACAGCATATAGTGATGAAAATTACTGGTGTGCGCTGACTGATGGCAAATTTAAGTATGCCTGGTATTTCAGAACAGGTAAAGAAGAGTTATTTGATTTAATAAATGACAGGAATGAATTGATTAATTTAGCTGGTAGAAACCAATCTCAAAGTGAACTTCTGAAATGGAGAAAGGCCATGGTCGAACATTTAAGGGAACGTGGTGAAAGCTTTGTTAAGGATAATAAGCTGGTAATTCGCGAGGAAACATTACTCTATGGTCCGAATTTTCCGGAGGATGAAGATTTGGCCGAACGTCAAAGAGCAGCACAGTGGAAAAAGATTCATTCAGAAAGTTATAAGGTGTAACATTATAACTAGATAACCGGTCAAAAAATGTAATAATGATATGAGGAAACCCGGAAAACCTGAATGTTCAAAACTGTTAAAATTACCTTAATTTAATTATGGATAATAAAATCACTTTCCCTGTTCTTGCCCTTGGTGTTTCAGCAATGATCGGCAATGGATGTAGTAAGGAAAATGATCAGAATCCCAATGTTATTTTTATAATTGCCGATTAACAGGGAGATATATTGTTTAAAAAATCAATAGTAATCTATAAATAATATTATATGACCTACATGAATAATCTAAAAGCCTTTATAATAATAAGTTGTTTGCTGACATGGCCGGCATTTGTAAGTGCACAGCATGATGCTCACAGGGATGCAGTACGTGAAATTGCAAGCGGGCAACACGGTGAAGCATTGGAACGCATAGAAAATGTTTCGGAGGATCCAGGCACTTTGTGGCGCAGTCTGACAAATGCCTATGAACGTGCCGGACAAACATTGAAAAACGAAGGCGAGGAATATAGAAGGTATATTATTCCGGAAAATAGTTTTGTCATGTCAATGCTTTATTCCATTAAAGGCGACACTGACTATGCCATGGAACAGGCCAGGCAGGCAGTAGAGTCAGGATTGCCTTTCGAGCGGCTGTTGGCGGGACCCAGGGATGCATTTTCCCCTCTTTATAAAACCGATGAGTTTAAGAAATGGGCAGATAAAGAATCCAAAGTTTTGATACACGGGCCAATGCTTGGCAACGTTACATCTTCTTCTGCATCATTTTGGGTTAGAACAGTCCATGAAGCTGACGTTGAAATACAGGTAAAACCTAAACGGGGAATAAGACGACGTGTGGAAGCTTCAAGTGCCCGAACTCTTAGCGAATCTGATTATACTGCAGTTGTAAGGGTTGATGGGTTAAACCCCACTACTCTTTATAATTATAGCCTGGTAATTGATGGGGAGATTATTCCTTTTCAGGGAGGATCATTTACCACTTATCCAAAGCAGGGTGATCCGGGCCGGTTCCGTGTAGCTTATGGAGGCGGGGCAGGTTATGTCCCTGAGCATGAACGGATGTGGACAACCATAAAGCAAAGAGATCCTCTTGCAATGTTATTACTGGGA
>SLPB01000153.1 GCA_007132225.1 Bacteroidales bacterium
CCATACCATGGCATAAGACATTGCCCCGTCTATATCCAGAAAAACAGATCTGGCAGTATCAGAAGCAGGTATATCAATCATCCTGCGATACCATGCCACACCGGGACTGGGCAGGCGTCCCATGCCACCACCTACTGCCGAATCGTCTCCTTCCAGAAAAGGTCCTTTTACAGCCCAGTCATGCGGCAGGTCAACCAGCTCCCACATACCATCGTCAAATCCGGCCTGAACAAAAGGGAAATCCTCCCCAGGATTGCCTTCAGGCCTGATGTAATGCTTGTCGGGGTCCTTTATAAAATTATTGCCTGACGGGAGTATCCAGGGTTTGAGCACTTCACGGGTTCTCTCCACCCCTAAAGCCTCGGTAGGCCTGGTATCTGCATCCCGGTCGTCCCTGGCATCATCAATAGCGGGACGCTCATCATATATCAGCCCATCGGCATCATCAGCTGATTCATATTTAAAGAAACGCCAGCCTTCATTAATCGATAAGCGCTCCCTTACATCCGTTTCCTCCGGATCCGGCGAACAGGAGAAAATGGAAGATATCACTATCGCACAACCCAGTGTAGTCAGTACCTTCATCTCCATATCTGAAACTTTTAATAATTATTGTATTTTTGATACCAAAAACCAGCCCTAAGATAATAAGTTGAAGAACAAAAGATCTATATCTTAAAAAATATCTTAATCCGGAAAAGCTTAAAAGTAATAATTTCGCAAATATTATGATTTGTAGTACCTTTATACAATAAATGATTATTTCAATGCAACACAAACCTTACCATACACTCTATCACAATAATGGCAAAGGTCTGTATAACTGCTGGTTGTGCTGACTGAGATCAAGCTCTCCAATGTCCGGCTTAACATTACCCTGCTACCAGTTCCCCGGATCATCTTTTAATCGCGTTAGTAATCTTAGATATCATCGTGACACCATGTCTCACAAAAGCTATGTAGAAGGTCTTGTTTTTGATATTCGCAGATATTCAGTACATGATGGACCGGGCATAAGAACCACTGTGTTTTTTAAGGGATGTCCCCTCGAATGCGCATGGTGTCATAATCCCGAAGGAATAAGACCGGATATGGAGATAATAAACCGCAGGCATATCCTAAACGGGAAAACTTACCTCTATAAAGAAGTTGTCGGAAACCTGAAAACATCAGGAGAGATCTTTAATATCATTGAAAAAGACAGGATCTTTTATGAAGAGAGTGAAGGTGGAGCAACATTCTCAGGTGGTGAGCCACTTATGCAACCGGAGTTTCTTCGCGAACTAATCGGCATGTGCAGAAAAGCAGGGATCCATACCGCTGTCGATACTTCCGGTCATGCATCTGCCAGAGATTTCACCGCAGTACTTAACTCAGACCTTCTGCTTTATGATATAAAATCTGCCAATCCGGTTAAACATAAGGAATGGACCGGAAAAGGGAATGAACTTATATTAAAGAACCTGAGATCGGTGGCCCGGGAAGGCCCCTTTCTTATTATCCGGATCCCTCTGGTGCCTGGATTCAATAGTGAGGAAGCAGAAATAACAGCCATAAGAGACCTTTTGGTTCCATTAAAATCTCGGATAATAAGGATTGACATTCTTCCTTTTCACAACCTGGGGGTTCGTAAATACATTGACACCGGCAGGAAAAGAAGCATGAAAACCGATGTAACACCAACCGGTGACGAAATAGATATGGCATTGCAAATATTTACAGATAAGGGATTTGAGGCAAAAATGGGAGCTTAGTTTGCCTGAGTTTTTGTTTATATTAAACAGCACTAACACATGACCGAAAGAGTACGGCAACTCCGAAAACAATCTGTTGAAGCCGAAAACAGGCTTGATCATGAAAGGGCGCTGCTTGTAACCAGGTTTTACAGTGACATTGTAAACACAGAACATCCTGTTCCTGTCCAGCGTGCATTGTGCTTTAAGTATATTCTGGAGAACAGGAAATTATGGATTGGTGAGAACGAACTTATTGTTGGTGAGCGGGGCCCCATGCCAAAAGCCACTTCCACCTATCCGGAGGTAAACCTGCACTCGCTGAAAGATCTTGATATTCTCGACTCCCGCCCAAAAGTCTCCTTCAAAGTAACTGAAGAGACCCGCCGTATTTACAGGGATTACATAATCCCCTTCTGGCAGGGAAAAACCAATCGAGATAAACTTATGGCCATCATGACCCCGGCCTGGAAAAAAGCATATGAGGCAGGGATCTTTACTGAATTCCAGGAGCAAAGGGCCCCCGGGCACACTGTTCTTGGCAGGAAGCCATGGTTGAAAGGGATGAATGACCTGATTGAGGAATGCCAGGAGTCAATGGAGCGGCTTCAATTTGAAACTGATCCGGATGCCTTCGCTAAAAGAGATGAACTGGAAGCAATGCAAATTTCCGCGAAAGCTATTATAAAATTCGCATGGAGACATGCCGGTATGCTCGAAAAACTTGCAGCAAAAGAAACCAATCCCGTCAGAAAGGACGAAATGCTCCATATGGCAAGGATCTGCCGGAGAGTACCTGCAAATGCACCCCGGACATTTCATGAAGCTCTTCAGCACTACTGGTTCATTCACCTGGGGGTAATAACAGAACTTAATCCGTGGGATTCATTCAGTCCCGGAAGGCTGGACCAGCATCTCCCGGGATTCTATATGAAAGACATTGATAATTTCAGTTTGAACAGGGAACAAGCCAGGGAGTTGCTGCAATGTTTCTGGATCAAATTTAATAATCATCCCGCGCCCCCTAAAATGGGTATAACCGCGCAGGAAAGCAATACCTATACCGACTTTACGCTTGTAAACCTTGGAGGAGTGAAAGAGGATGGCAGTGATGCCGTAAATGAACTTTCTTTCCTGATTCTCGAGGTAATCAATGAAATGAAGCTTCTTCAGCCAGGAAGTATGATCCAGGTAAGTAAAAAAAATCCGGATATTTTTATTCACAAAGCCCTTGATATAATAAGGTCCGGATTCGGGCAACCATCTGTATTCAATACCGATGCCATAATCCAGGAATTGCTGAGACAAGGAAAAACCATTGAAGATGCACGCAACGGCGGCGCATCCGGTTGCGTTGAAGCTGGCGCATTCGGTACGGAGGCATATATACTTACCGGCTATTTCAATCTCCCGAAAATACTTGAGCTCACTCTAAGTAATGGATTTGACAAGCGCACTAATGCACAGATCGGACCGGAGACAGGCGATCCTTTGAATTTCAAATGCTTTGATGATTTGCTATCAGCATTTAAAAAGCAGGTGGAGTATTTTGCAGATATAAAGATCAATGGGAACCGGTCGATTGAAGAGCTTTTCAGCAAGAACCTTCCTGTCCCTTTCCTCTCTTTGCTTACAGAGGACTGTATTGCAAACGGACTGGATTACAATAGCGGGGGAGCAAGATATAATACCGGTTATATACAGGGCGTGGGGCTCGGTAGTGTGACCGACTCCCTCACGGCACTGCGGTTTCATGTATTCGGGAATAAAACTTTTTCTATGGAGAAGCTGCTCGAAGCACTTAATGCAGATTTCAAAGGGTATGATGATATGCAGAGATCCCTGGTTTTTAATACTCCAAAATATGGTAATGATGATGATTATGCAGATGAACAGGCTGTCAGTACCTTTAATATCTTTTTTAATTCCGTAGACGGCAGGGCCTGTTACCGGGGCGGCAAATACCATATCAACATGCTGCCCACGACATGTCACATCTATTTTGGCAGTGTTACCGGGGCAATGCCTGATGGCCGGAATTCAGGCACTCCTTTATCAGAAGGCATCAGTCCGGTACAGGGTGTGGATACAAACGGACCTACTGCCGTTCTCAAATCAGCATCTAAAATAGACCATATCAAAACAGGCGGGACACTGTTAAACCAGAAGTTCACCCCATCATTTTTTGAAGACAGTGAAAGTTATAATAAGATTACCGCATTAATCAGAAGCTGGTTCAGGCTGGACGGCCATCATATACAATTTAACGTCATTTCATCCGAAACACTCCGTGATGCTCAAAAGCATCCTGAGAAATACCGTGACCTGATTGTCAGGGTTGCAGGTTATAGTGACTACTTCAATGATCTGGGAGAAGATCTGCAGAATGAGATCATAAAAAGAACAGAACAGGCAACCGGATGATTTGCCTGGGGAAATGATCATTAAATGGTACCTTATGATCTATGGAATCAGAAAAGGAATATTAATAGTTCCGGTATTATTGTCATCATCGGAGATATAGATAAACAACCGGTAGGCCCCTTCCCCGGAAGGGGATCTGAAAACAACCTTATCCGGATAAGCAGACACCACGAGTCCTTCGATGGTCCGGGGCCTCTTCTCAAAATCCCCACCATCACTAAGTTCTGAAGGTTCAGGAAGGATCTCCGCTCTCGCAGTAATTTGTCCGCCTTCAGGATATTCAACCTCAGTAACTGCTGAATAGAGGACATTCCTTTCAAGCCTGATATTATCAAACCTCCCACCTTTCCCCTTTATTTCAGCATTTAGGATTTTAGGGGCAATTTGATCCGGCCATTTCCCTGTCCATAAATATTCCATAACATTTACAGCCCCGGTTTTTTCTCCTTGTTCAGTAAACAGCCCATACCAGGTTGGCGTTCGTTCCTGCTTCTGTCCCCACAAAAAAACATAAGACCCCAAACAGTTAACCGGGTCGGAGAGAATAGCCTTTTCATAACGAAGCCTGATTATATCCTCTTTTTCAGCAGATGATTGTTCAATTGGCGATCCCCATTCAGTTTCGGGCATCTCCCAATGACCGGTAGCACCCCATTCGGATACCAGATATGGCCCATCATACCCTGCTTCAGCTAACCGCTGCTCCAGGTTTATAATATCGGCGTACATCTGTATTGAGATAAAATCCAGGTCGGGACAATTATCCCTGATGTAGGCGACATCCTCTGCGGCGATACCGGCAAGCATGGTTGTAGTTACATGTTTCCCGTCAACCTCCCTGATCATCTTTGCTATATCATTTACAGCATTCCATACCTTCTTATTGGTATAGCCGTGATTAAGCTCATTCCCGATGCCCCATCCCAATAATGCAGGATGATCTTTAAGTTCTAAAACATCGTTTTTAATATTTTCAAGTTGCCGGGCTACCTCATCCTCATCGTTATAATCAAAGCCATGCCTCTCCCGGCCAACATCAATTCCCATCAACACCATCAGTCCATGCTCCAATGCATTGTCCAGCACCTCCTTTCCTGAATTGATACCGTTATCTGTGCGCCATGTCCGGATAGAATTACCGCCGTGCGCCGCTACCAGATCACATGGTCCGAACTCACAACCGGCGCCCTTAACCCAAAACTCTTCTCCGTTGACAAACAAACGGTACCCGCCTTCGGTCTTTTTTAGCTCAACGCGTGAAGGACCGTATTTCACAAGGTCCTCATTTGCATGCCCTGTTAAATAAAATGACATCAGCAGAAATGATGATATCACACAACGAATAAGCGGTAAAGGCTTCATAACGGTTAATTATTTAAAATTGGTTCATTTATTTGAATCCATCCCCCTGATCAGAGACGTACCTTTCCTATGTTGCAAAAGCAGATGCGATTGCAGCTATGTCCGGCCGGGAGCTTTGTTGTACTCTAAACCTGCAGGATTAATAACTAATATCCATCGTTTTGGACGAAGACTCCTCCAGAAAGGTCTATTTCTGTCTGGGGGACTGGCAAAAACCCTTTGATAGCAGGATTGAAAGTAACCGAATATATTTCCTGGTCTCCTTCATAATTGGGCCCCATTACAGAATGGGTCAGCTCCTGGTTTGCATAATCAAGGCCTCGTCTTAACACATCGTAATATCTGATCCCTTCCAGGGATAGTTCCAGCCGCCTTTCCCGGTAAATATTCTCAGGAGTGGCCGGAACACTTGCTAATCCAACTCTATCCCTGACACGGTCCAGGTATGCTTGTGCATTCGGACTTCCGAGTTCGGCTGCCATAAGGAGCACATCAGAAAAGCGGATCACGCGGTGATTGCATGTCCTGTTCAGTTCAAACTGTCCGTCCGAGCCCCAGTGTTCTGCATCTGAGCTATACTTTTTGGAAAAATACCCGGTATGCTGATAGCCCTTGACCAGATTACCGTCAAGTTCTTCTTCGGTAAGAATAGTGTACTCAAATCTTGGATCATCAGCCAGATCCTGCGCCAGCTTATGGCTTACCGGGGCAAAACTCCACCCCCTGTTCCAGTTTTGCGAACCGGTAACTCTTGGACCCTGCATCTGGGCTGCAAGGTTCCCATGGCCTCCTCTCACATAACCCCAATCCCACCAGGGGGGTGTATCGCCATAGGATATTTCAAAAACTGATTCAACGCCAAATTCACCAGCCAGGCTAAAATTTAACTCATAGTCCGCGAACAGGTCGTGGCCACTATTTCCGATCAGATCTTCAAGGTAGTCTAAAACTATCGCCTGATTAATAATATTACCATCAGCATCCAGATCCTCTCCGTAAACTCCGTTGTAAAACAGGTAAACCCTTGCAAGCAAAGCCTGGGCCGCCCACTTTGTTATTCTGCCTGCTTCGTTTGCAGGAATGACCCCTGGCAAAACATTAATTGCCTCGACAAGATCAAGTGTAATCTGGTTATATATCTCATCCGGGGTGTTTTGTTCCTGGTCATATTCTGACGGACCTTTAATGGTGGTGGTAAGCAGCGGTATATTTTCAAAAAAGCGAACCTGTTCAAAATAAAAATAGGCCCTCAGGAACTTTGCTTCGGCTATAGTTCTTGATTTGAAATCCAGTGGTGCATCAATATCATCAATAACCTCCAGAAACTGATTTGCCCTGTAGATTCCGATATAGTTCTTGATCCAGATGGAATGGACAATTGTGTTGGTTGTTGGAATATTGAAAGTATTCATCTCCTGCTGCTGCATCCCGTCATTGGCATCTGAACCGCCTGCGTAGGCATCGTCAGAGAGTATATCGGAAACTGTAATAAAGGGAGCCCATGACACACCGGGAGTTGACTGATAGGTAAGCACATCATAAACAGCTACCAGCGCCTGCATAGCATGGTCCTCGGTTTGATAGAAATTTGAAGAAACTTCCTGGTCAAGAGGCTTAAGGTCAAGAAAATCTTCGCAACCGGTCATAAGCAAAACAATGAGTAATGCTTTTGTTGTGTTATATATATATTTCTTCATAATCTGCTTGTTTTAATTAAAATGTCATGATTACTCCCAAACGCATGGTTCTAGCCTGGGGATAAATACCCCGGTCTATACCGATATTAAATGAACTCATGGCACCTATTTCAGGATCAGCACCTGTGTATCTGGTTATCGTCAAAAGGTTTTCAGCAGATGCATAGATTCTCAGATTCTTTGCGTTGATGCGACTATTAAACCTGTCGCTAAATGTATAACCCACCTGGATATTCTTCAGTTTTATAAAAGACCCATCCTCAATGTAGAGGTCAGAAATCCGGTAATTATTATTTACATCTGTCCATGTATACCTGGGAATAGTGGAAGAGGTACCTTCCTCTGTCCAGCGGTCAAGAATGGCAGTTGACCTGTTGGTAAAACGAAGATCCTGTCTTTGTGCTCCATTAAACACATCGTTTCCATAGCTCCCGACAAAATACATGGAGATATCAAACTGCCTGTATTCTATAGAGCCGTTCACTCCAAGAGTCAAATCAGGAGTAGGGTTACCTATCATGGTTCTGTCCTCCTCATTAATAACCCCATCGCCATTAACATCCACAAAGCGAACATCACCTGGCTTTGCCCTGGGCTGCAGCGGTTTTCCGGTCGGGCCGATGTGCCGGAAAACCTCATCCATATTCTGGAAAACACCATCAGTCTTATATCCCCAGAAATAAGCAATCGGCAGTCCCAGTTCGGTCCGTGTTACCATTCCTGCAACAGCCCATGTTGCCCCGGGCAGAACCCCTTCCTCGTTGCCAATTTTAGTCATTTCATTCTGGTTATACGCGCCATTGATACCTATTGAGTAACGCAAACCATTTATATAGTGGCGCCAGTCAATTGCCAGTTCAACACCCTTGTTCTGAACACTTCCTACATTCGCAAAGGGTGGACTGTTTCCTACATGTGCAGGGATGGGTATAACTTCAAGCAGTCCGCCCGTAGTTTTGATGTAATAGTCAATCGAACCGATCAACCGGTTATTGAAAGCACCTGCATCAACGGCAATATTAAACTGCTCTGATTCCTCCCAGCCAATATCGGCATTCTCAATATAAGCCGGGGAAGCTCCAAACATTCGGCCACCGCCAAAAATGTAACCACGGCTCTTATCCATGAGTGAAAGGAACTGGTAGTTGCCAATTTCCTGGTTACCATTCAATCCCCATGAAGCTCTCAGTTTGAGGAAATTTACCTGGCCCAGGTCCGGCATAAAATCTTCGTCGCTAAGTACCCATGCAACACCCAATGAAGGGAATATACCAAACCTTCTGTTAGGGCCGAACCTTGAAGATCCGTCTCTTCTTATGATCCCCGTAAAAGAGTACTTGCTTTTATAGTCATATGTTATACGGCCAAAGGTTGATAACAGCGAAGAATGAGAGGCACCGCCATATGCTGTCCATACTGTATCGGTTGCCATATTTAGATATACATGGTTCGGATCGGTAATCGGAACATCGGCATTGAACCCTGACAGGTCTTCATAGTTAAACTTTCTGGCTGTCGTCCCAACGAGGACAGAAAAATTATGGTCATCTATCTGTGTGGAATAATTCAGGGTGTTTTCAAATTGCCAGGTAAAATATCTGTTGATATTCTTGGAAACCGAAGTTTTATTAACATTCAGCTGTGCTCCATTAAGATAGAATAATGGAGTGTAGGAATCACCAAGCACATATGCCAGGTCAATTCCAAGGCTGGAGTTTAAAGTTAAACCTTCAATTATTTCAAGTTCCCCGAATACATTACCCACAATTTTATCTGTTCTTGTTTCTCCGGTTTGGATCTCAAGTAATGCCAAAGGATTTACAATTTCAGCACCAACATGGTTGGAAATTCCGTATACTCTTTCATCACTATCTGTAACAACGGGTTCAGTAGAATAAGGATAAGTGTTAAGTATGTTTTCGTCTTGCTCATAAAGCGGCGTTAGCGGGTCCAGGTTCAGGGCACTGCTGTATGCACTGTTGAATGACTGGTTGCTGGCAATACCTCTTTGTTTTATGTGTGAATATGCAATATTGCTTCCAAAATTGAAATTGCTGTTTACCTGGTGCCGGGTGTTAAGCCTGGCCGAAATCCGGTCAAATTGTGACCTGTCTCCACCAATTATCCCCTGTTGTGAAAAGTATGATAATGAAGAGGCATAGGTGGAGGTTTCAGTGCCACCTGATACAGACAATTCATGGTTTGTGATTGGTGCATTTTCCTGGAACAGATGGTCCTGCCAATTGGTATTGTATTTTGGAATTTCGTTTAAATCAAATGGTTCTGAAAGTCCGGCATTCCTGGCACCTTCGTTCATCAGCATGCGGTATTGTTCGGCATCCAGCATATCAATTCTTTTTGAAACATTCTGAATTCCCTGATATCCTGAATATGTTACACTCATCTCACCCGGCCTGCCTCCCTTTGTGGTAATCAATACCACACCATTGGCCGCTCTTGCTCCGTAGATTGCTGCAGAAGCAGCATCCTTTAAAACATCAATCGATTCTATGTCACCAGGATTCAAATACTCAATTCCTCCCACAGCCATCCCGTCAACTATATACAATGGTTCAGCATTGCCGGTAGTACCGGCTCCCCTGATACGAACCGTTGGCGCTTCGCCAGGCTGTCCCGAAAGATTGGTTACCTGTACCCCGGCAGTACGTCCCTGCATTGCCTGATCTATTCGAAGAGTAGGGGTAGAACTGATCTCATCAGCATTTACAGTTGAAATTGCACCCGTAACCACTCTCTTCTTTTGTGTTCCATAACCAATTACCACAATCTCATCAAGCTCAGTTAACTGAACACCTATATTTACTTCTATGAACGAAAGATTATTGACAGATACAGTCATGGTTTGATAGCCCACAAATGAAACTTCAAGTTTAGCATCGGGACTCGAAACCGTCAGGGTAAAATTACCATCCGGACTGGTCACGGTTCCATTTAATGTTCCCTGCTCCAATACAGTAGCACCGGGTATTTCATCACCCGTTTCTGCATCTCTTACAATTCCGTCTACCGTATGGGACTGTGCTGTAAGAAAAGCTGAGTAGTTTATAAAGACTAATAATAAGAATAGCCTGATAAGGTATGCTCTCATAAATTTAATATTATTATTTCACTTCAAATACACGAATGTAATCCACCCTCATTTGCTGAGGAAAAACAGTTGTTTCATCAGGACTTCCCGGCCAGTTACCACCAACAGCCACATTGAATATAAAGAAAAACTGATCATGAAATTCAGTCATATGAGCCGGGGTAATGTTGATTTCATGAAACTGCTTGTCATTAACAAGCCATTTAATTGAGATTTCGTCCCAAATTATGGAAAACACGTGATATTCATCTGCAAAAATCCCGCTCTCAAGTGTATACCTCCCCCCGGTGTATGTGTGCCCGTTATTATCCCAGTGAAGTGTTCCATGCACCTGATTATCCCTTCCCTGGCCACCAATCATCTCCATAATATCAATTTCGCCGCACTTTGGCCATCCGACGGTTGTGATATTATCACCAAGCATCCAGAGTGCCGGCCATATTCCTTGTCCCCATGGAAGCAGCGCCCTTATATCAATCCTTCCGTACCTGAAGGATCTTTTATTCTGGGTTTTCATCCTGGCAGAGGTGTAATTGCTGCCTTGATAACTCTCTGCTCGTGCTTCGATAGTCAAAACACCGTCCTCAACCCAGGCATTTTCCCGGCGGTAATATTGCAACTCATTATTTCCCCAACCACACAGGTGTGGACACCCCGTGCCTGTTTCAAATACCCAGTTCGCAGGATCTATACTGCTGCCGTCAAACTCATCATTCCAAACCAGCTCATATCCCTCATAGGTTAATGGTGAAATATAGCCATCCTCTATAGAAACATCCCTGCTCAAATCAACCATTATTTGTCTCGATTCCCTTAAATATCTGCCGGAAGAACCATATGCCCGAACCTCAATCTGGTAATACCCTGGTTGTATAAATGTATATTCGAACAATCCTGATGAATTTACATCTGCCGGTTCATCATCAGAGCCTATATATAAATGGTATTCTACAGCATTATCAGCAACAGCCTGAATCAAAACCACCCCCGGATTCTCTTCTGACCGGCTAATCTCTACAACAAGATTAGATGGATCGTCTGTTAAAACAGGATCTGTTTTATCACAGGAAATATTAAAAAAAATTATAATCAGATAAAAAAGATAGTTTACAGGAAATTGCATTTTTGATTTTTTTTAAAAAAAAACAGAGCTATGATCTTTCAGGTCATAGCTCTGTAAATTAACCTAACCTATTCAAACCTAAAATTACGAATGTAGAAAGTGCCTTCTGAGGTATGATTTCCACCACCTATTTGGATAAATATCATATCCAGATCATCACGATCGAATACAGTTTCTCCTTCAGCGGACGAAAATGATGGAGTGTCAAGGTTAAAAGTTACGGTCACCCATTCATCCAATTCTAATTCATCTGATTCATATTGAATCAATCTGTTCCACCACTCTGATGTGGTATGTACATCACCAAAACCAATAATCACCTTTCTGGTCAACGGATCATAGGTATTGGCGCCGGGCAGATAAACATCAACAGAAACTGTAGAGAAATTGTCAAACTGGATATTTTTTGGCTCTGGATATCCACGCAACTGTGCTTCCTGATATTGAGCGTCAGTTCTGTCAAATCTTCCCACTTTGGTTGCAGTAGCATCATCAGGATCATCTACACCTGTTGTAATAACTGATGCACCGTCAAATGATCCAAGCAAATCAAAACTTGTTTCGCTCTCAAAGGTGTGGCCAAGTTCATCAGGAGTAATGCTTTCAAGATCTTCTATAGACTCCTGTTCTTCAACTACATCAGGTTCCAGGGAAGAATCGGAATATGATACATAAGAGAAATCCCATACTACTCCATCCGGAAATACAAAAAGTACATGCATTTCGTCATAGCCACTATGCTCTTCAATACTTATTTCAAATGTTACACTGTTTTGCGGTACAGTAACCTCTCCATCTGTAGCAACTTTTGGAAGTCCTATCCATGCACCTTCTCCTGTAAGAGTAACCATGCCGGTGGAAGAATTGTATTCAAAGGCATGTGTACCGCCAAGCCATGCGCTTAGATCTTCACCATCTGCACCGACCATATTGGCAGGAACGGCCTCAAGGCACTCACCTACTAGATCTTCACGAAATACGCCACCTTCACCCCAGAAAGACCCTTTATCATCAAATACATATGAACCATCGAGGTGGAATGTGAATTCATGGAAATACATACACGGCCGTGTTCCGTCATTCTCCAGGGCCCACCATCCGCGAAGATTATCCATGTTTTCACCAACGCCCATACTTGTACCTTCCCTGTAAAGCTTCCATGTTTTTGAAGTTTCACCAGTCAGTAACTTTAGGGCTTCATCAGGATCAGTAATTTCAATAGTTTCTGAAAATGTAGAAACTACCCCGTCACTGTTTTCTGCAGCGAGCCTCACCTCATAGCTACCAGCCTCTTCATAGGTATGGGTAGGATTTTCTTCTGTTGAAGTTGCTCCATCTCCAAAATTCCAGTTATGAGAAACTGCATTCTGTGAAAAACTGGTAAATGAGACCTCTAAATAATTATCTTCACTTATATCATACTGAAAACTAGCAACGGGTTCCGGTGCCGGATCCGCTTCTTTCTCACAAGAGACGAAAGTTATGAGTAGTATTGCTCCAAAAAGAAAAAATGTTTGCCGAAAAATTTGAAAAATATTTGCTTTCATAATAACTTCTTTTGGTTAGTATTAATGTTTACTATAATTTGGCGCAATTTATCTGCTTACAAAGCAAACACCAATTATTTGTATTCATCAAAGACACAACAAAGAGATAAATGACTACATCATAAACTCATCAACAAACAGACCATATACTTAATATAGAGGCTATTAGTATCTACAAAAAGGCATTTTGCAATTTCACATCAACAGAGTTCATGTTTTCGGTGAGAGGGATATCATCCAACCCGAATATCCAAAAGAGTGCATTAAAACAGTGGGGATCTATTGCAGGAAAGACTAATAATTCATGATAAATTCTGTGAGATTGACCCGGTTATCAAGCTTAAGCTTTTTACGTAACCGGTAGCGGCTGATCTCAACACCACGGACAGAAATATTCATAAGCGGAGCGATCTCCTTTGATGAAATATTCATCCTGAGATAGGCACATAAGCGCAATTCTTTAGGAGAGAGATCCTGGTAATTATCCTTGATCCTGGTAATAAAATCCTGATGTACCTCATCAAAATAGTTATTAAACAACTCCCAGTTTTTCTCATTACGAAGATCTTTATTTATCTTCTTCAGAAGATTATTTATTTTTTCCCTGGCAGATTCGTTAACAGGAGCACTTTTTAAAAGATTATCCAAATCATCCTTCATATATGTAAGTGCTTTATTTTTCTGGATGAGATGCAAAGTAGCATTTGCAAGCTCTTTATTTTTAAATTTCATCTCATTTTTAAGAGCTTTATTACGCAACAGCATTATTTCATTTTCACTCAGTGCCGTTTGCTCATTAAAAAGTTTTTCTCGTTGGGCAAGCCTTTTCTCGTGTTTTATTTTTTCACGGATTCTTGTTTTAAGAATCCGTTTCCTGATCAGGTAAAAATTACCTAATACAATTAACACCAGCAAAATTGAATAAGCAATATAGGCGCCCTTTGAACGTAAAATTGGGGGGGCGATGGTAAAACTAAAACTCTCTGTCTCACTTACTGAATTGTATGCATTAAGTGCCTTGACCTGAAATATATAATCCCCCTCTCTTAGGTTAGTGTATTCCTTGAAATTTACTCCTTCCCAATCGGACCAGACATCGTCAAACCCAATGAGACGATAAGAAAAATTAATTTTTTCCGGTCGTTCAAAAGCGGGGGTTGTAAACCTGAGCCTGACAGAATTTTTTGAATAAGGAATAGTCCTGGTCCGGGCTTTCAAAATATCCGGGATGTTCCAGGCAACCCGGGATGTTAACTCTTCATTTTTCCCATAAAAAGTCGCTTCCTTAATAAAAACTTTCTCATTAATCTTATAATCCTTGGTTATATTAGGTGCATAATGAATCAAACCATTTTGTGATCCTATTAAAACATTGTCCCGGTCATAAACATAAATATTCTGAAAAGCAGGCATAAGCACCTCATTTACAATCGAAAATGGCGATACAATATCAATATAGTTTCCATCTTCCAGCAATCGCATTACTCCAAGATAATCGTCGGCAAAATACCACAGATTGTCATTTTGGTCCTGATGTATCTTGTCGATAAAGCCTTTGCCCTCAAAGATATTTTCTAAATACCCTGATTTTCTGAATGTATCATTGGTATTATCATACATAAGTATGCCTTCCGGAGTAGAGAAATACATCTCAGAATCGATAACCTGAATGTTGTAGGGAAGCTGTTCAGGGAGTCCTGACTCAGACTTGAACAGCTTATAATGAATAACGGAGTCCAGTGAGCTATTCAGCTTAAGTTTAAACAGTCCCCTGTAGCCATGAGAAATCCACAAATTCTCACTATTGTCCATGAACATGCTCCTGCTGGACTCGCTAAATCCTTTAACTTCATTATCAAAATCCCATTGTCCGTTATTTTTTGCGAGACTGACCAATCCTGAATATGTCCCTGCAAGGATAATGTCACCAGAACCCGGCGGGACCAAAAAAGACCAGAATCCTCTGACATCGGATAATTGCCTGGCAGTAAACCCGTCAATTACAAAACACCCGAAATTATGCCCGCAAAACAGAGTGTCATCAATTACCTCAAGCGACCAGACCTGACCTTCAGTACCATCCAATAGCCGAAATCCTTCAATATCTGAATGCGCATTATCAAGTCCGTAAAATTCTCTGGCAAATAATCCCTGATTTGTACCGACATATAAAATTCCATTGTGAACTATCGATGTGTAAGCAATTTCTATATCAAAATTATAATTCAGGAATGTTAATGGTGAGCTGATCTCTATGTAATCTATTCCGTTATCGAGACCAAGCCATAGATTATTTTTACGATCGGCGTACAGGCTAAGTATGGTATTATTCTGCAAGCCCTTAAAGCGATTGATATGCTGAATAATATGGCCGTTCTGATTGCTTATATAGATACCATTGCTAACAGATCCAAAGGCAAGATAGCCATCTGAAAGTTCAAGGGCGGAAAAAAGATTGTACTGATTTATCTGCGTGTTCACATCTGTATCCCATGGTATAATACTACCGTTTACCTGATTGAACCGGAATAAGCCGCTATTGGAAGTGCCAATAAGCAAATCCCCGTTATTGAGCGTCAAAATACCTTTAATCTCACTCCCGAAAAAAACCGGATGGTCACTGACCAGCCGTAAACTCTCATCCTCCAGCAACATCAAACCATTGTCCTCGTCAACTATATAATACTGATCATTCGTTAAATGGAGCATGCCGAACCGGCTAAGTGGTTCGATTACCTTTATTTTCTCTTCTGACAGGATAAAAATATAGTAATAGGACTGAAAAATTATTTTACCATGATCTTCATAAATATTCCATATCTCATCGAACCCGGAATTAACATCCGGGACAAGGTGATTAAGTGAATGATATATGAGCTTTTCATCGGCATCCGGAACCAGATAGCCTAATTCTTCATATGCTCCTGCATATATGGTATCGCCAACGGCCAGTACAGATCTTACAACTGATTTGTTTGGAACAGGATAAGTTGCCCAGCCCGTACCGTCAAATTCCATAATACCATCATTGTTCCCAAAATACATGAAGCCATTTTCACTTTGAGTAATGCCCCAGTTTTGAGTGCCTGCATTATAAACACTACGGGAGTGATTTACTATTGGGGGAAAACCAATACTTTTAATCTGGCTAAAAGATTTTATTGGATCCAATAACAGAAGAAATATCAACAAATATTTAAGAACTAATCTCATGAACCTGACAATTGTACAGTTAACATTTACTGAAACTGAAAGC
>SLPB01000176.1 GCA_007132225.1 Bacteroidales bacterium
AACATGTTCCGTCTGGACAGGGACGATAGTGGCACACAGGAATACAGCGCCGGTGATATTTGGTTGCTTCCCTACTGGCTTGGACGTTACCTTGAGGTAATAGATAAACCCGGCTCCGGGAAATAGAGGTTTTTATTCTCTTATGGTGGTAACCACAGGAGAAATTATTTAATATAAATTGTTACTTATAAAATGGCCATTATTACTGATCCGTGCGATCAGTAATAATGGCCATTTTTAATTATTTTTAGAATTGATATTCCGTAAGCCTGTTTATTTTTAATTATTTGTTATATTGCTAAAAGTAAAACCAATAATTTAATTTAAATATTTCCATATGAGAAAGAATTATTCCCGTCGTGAGTTTATAAAGCAAAACTCTCTAACCGGACTTGGAGCTTTTATGGCAATGAGCTCTCCGGCCATTGTTTTCGCCGGCCATTCCGGCGACATTAGTAAGCCCGCCATCCTGGGAGGATCTCCCGTAAGGACAAAGGGCTGGTATGACTGGCCTGTTTGGGATATTGAGCAGGATGAAGCCGCTGTCATTAATGTTTTGCGAAGTGGCATATGGTGCCGGGTGGAAGAAGGTGGGCATGTGGTTTCAGAATTCGAAGATAAATGGGCCGGCTTAATAGGTTCAAAAAGATGCCTTGCCATGGTAAACGGCACAAACTCACTGATCACTTCCCTGAATATGTTGAATGTGGGAGCAGGGGATGAGGTAATTGTTACACCTTATACTTTTATAGCAACTATCAATGCTATTCTTGAGGTTGGTGCCATGCCGGTATTTGCCGATATTGATCCTGAAACTTTCCAGATTGATCCCGCAAAGATTCAGGAAAAAATAACATCCAGAACAAGGGCGATATTGCCTGTGCATATTCTTGGGTTGCCATGTGATATAGTGCGGATTGTTGAAATTGCAAGGCGACATGACCTGGTGGTAGTAGAAGATGCATGCCAGGCATGGCTTGCTGAAGTTAATCATCAAAAGGCCGGCACGTTCGGGAACGCCGGATGTTTTAGTTTTCAGAACTCAAAAAACCTTGCTATAGGGGAGGGGGGAGCTATTGTGAGTGACGATGATGCTTTCATGAACAGATGTGGTTCATACAGTGATAACGGCCGCCCTTACGGCTCTGCGGATCTGGTTGGTGGAGGCTATGTCAGGAGGGGCAGTAACCTGCGAATGACCGAATACCAGGCTGCAATCGGACTGGTTCAGCTCAAACGGCTTGATGAACAAACTACCACCAGAAATAGAAATGCTGCATACCTAAGGTCAAAGGTTTCAAATATTCCCGGTATCCTGCCATACAGATTATATGATAATGTCACCAGGGCAGCTTTTCATCTCTTCCCTTTCAGATATAAAAAAGAAGAGTTCAGTGGGCTTCACAGGAATGATTTTATAAAAGCTCTTCTGGCTGAGGGTGTCCCGGCTTCACCCGGTTACCCCGGAAACCTTAACAGCATGGAGTATTTGAATGAGGCTTTTCAGTCAAAGAATTTTCAGATGGTATATTCAAAAGAGATGCTTGATTTTGATCAATTTGTTGATAATAACCGGACCCCTGAAAATGAACACCTGTGTAATGAGGAGGCTGTCTGGTTCTACCAGTCGATGCTGCTTGGAACCAATTCAGATATGGATGACATTTTTAATGCCATAGAAAAAGTTCATGCCAATGCAGGAAAAATCAAAGCAGCCCTCTAGTTCACGGTTAAAGCAGCCCTGTAGTAACTTAAAGCATCCTTGGGGTAACAACGTTAAAGCAGCTTTGCAGTAACAGTTAAAGCAGCTTTGCAGTAATGTTAAAACAGCTCCACTTCAATATCCTGTACAAAGGCTGTATAGGTATGTTCATTATCTACAGTTGCCTCCGAAAGCAGAAACAAAACCGGTCTTTCGTTACCTTCCTTATCGGTTATGTTTACCTCTTTTCGTTGTCCGATCATCTTTTGTGCTCCGGGAGATACATATGACCTTATAAACTCATCATCAGTTTTTTGCTGATCTGAAAACAATATTGAAACCGATTTCCCAATTATTTCATCCTTATCATATTTCCACAGCTCTTCCGATGCCCGGTTAAAGAACTGAATAAGTCCGGCCTGGTTAATTGTTATAATTGCATCCAGGGCCCCCTCAAGTGTTCTTTCATTTCTAAGCTTTATTTTCTCTATCTCCTTGAATTGCTGCTTCATTTCCTCTTTTGCCTCTTTGAGCTTTGCCCTTAACTCAACCCTGGAGTTACGCAATTTTTCTTCCTGCTCCTTAAGGAGTTCCGTTTGCCTGAGGGTTTCCATCTCCATCTTCTTCTCCTTGGTGACCTCCGAGGCGATAAGAATAATCTTAGCAATATCACCGTACATATCCCTTACAGCAGAAAAAGTTCCCCGGAGCCACTTTTCCTCCCCCCTCTGGGTCAGCACTTTTATCTGTCCGCCAAAAGGCTTTCCATTCATGATGTTCTCCCACTCCTGCTGAAATTGTTCTCCCTCGTCCTTGTCCAGTATATCAAAAACTGTTTTTCCTGATGATTCTTCAGCCGAATAATGCATGGTATCCATGAACTGTTCATTGGCTGTTATCAATTCCCCGTCAATGGAATATTCTGCCTTGAGGTTAGAAAGGTCGAGGGCAGCCAGCTGTCCCTCATAATCAAGGCTTTGTTTTTTTTGTTCCGTTGTATCTATTGCCAGGCAGAGTACTTTTTCAGTTTCTCCGCTGTTGCTCCTGACACATGTGTAGGTTGCCATTGTCCAGAGGTCCTGGCCTGCTTTGGTAACATGCTTCATATAGCCCTCAAAGTGCCGACCGCCTTTTACCAGGTTATCCCATATAGGGTCAAACCACTCCCTGTCTTTTTCATTAATGAAAATTGATATATGCTGTCCTTCAACTTCCTCGTTCCCTGAATAACCAAGTTTATTGAGAAACTTTGCATTGGCATACAAAAGGGTGCCGCTGGTGTCGTATTCGGCTCGTATTAGTGTGTGATTAACTGAATTGGTAAAGCTTACAAACTGCTCACTGTACCTGTCTGCTTCCTCCTGCGTTGCCTGCAGTTCCTCCATGTTTTGTCTCATTTGCTCTTCCTGCTCTGCCAGTGCCTGTGCCTGCTGCTGGGATTCCTTAAGCAGTTTGGATGTGCGGATATTGGTCTTGACTGCAGAGATGGTAGAGGCAACGCTCTCGGCAACTTTTTCAATAAATTCAATTTTATAATTCTCGAGTTCATAAAATGAAGCTATCTCTATAACCCCGTGGTTCGTTTCATTTATGTTCAATGGAATAAGTAAAAGGCACCGCGGGTTAGCTGTTCCAAGGCCTGAGGTTATATTAAGGTAGTTATCGGGGATTTCAGTCATATATATCTTTTCCATTTCCAGGGCGCATGCACCCACCAGTCCCTCACCGTATTCTATTCTCTTCTCGGTATACTTTCTTCTTTCATAGGCATAACAGGCTGTCATTTCAAAATATTTTTTTTCTTCAGATTCACTGTAAAGGATATATGTAGCCCCCTGGTTGCTGTTGGTGTACTTTACCAGGTTATTAATTATCTGGAAGGACAGCTCTTCAAGATTGTCATAATTAGCCCTCAGTATTTCCCCGAAATTTGCGAGCCCTTCTGCCGCCCACCTCCTTTGTTCGTCTTCCTTTCTCCTCTGTTCATCCTGTTTGCGGGTATTGATAAGATGTTCCTGCAGCTTGATCAGTGAATTGGTCAGCTCATCGGACTTATTGCCTGATTCAAGGTTGATGTCTTCCCTGCCCGAAATTAGTCCCTGCACGAATTTTAGTAATTTGTGGGAATTTT
This sequence comes from Bacteroidales bacterium, assembly GCA_007132225.1. Lineage (GTDB taxonomy): Bacteria > Bacteroidota > Bacteroidia > Bacteroidales > PUMT01 > PXAP01. The sequence continues at coordinate 3,834 of SLPB01000176.1, forward strand.
CAATTGACCGGGCCAGGTTTCTCTTTTGCTTTTTTAATTTGGCCTTGATTTGTTTGTTATATCTCCAGGAGGTAATTAATAGAATAACCGGCAACAGAGATAATAACCAGAATAAAGGATTCCCTGCATTTTGAACAAGAACTTCAGGAACGCTCATTGGTGATTCACCGAACAATGTCTTATCCAGGACAAAAATAATCCAGGCTGCCATTCCAAAAAAGAATGCAGCAAGGGCCGGATAATGATATTTCAGGTACTTATAAATCATGATTAACTTCATCTATATATGGTTATTAAATAATTTATCTGATATAACCGGGCTTACACTAACAATATTTTCCTGAAAAAATACTTATATTAATTTGCCCTGTTGACCTTACCATAAAAATATTTTAATTTTTGTTTTGCGCGCTTAAGAGCAGTGTAGATTAATTTAGATTTTATCATAGATTAATTGTTATTCGGATTTTGATAATTTCAGGACCTGTGCAGCAATCTGGTCTAAAGGCAGAACACGTGTTACTGCGTTTAATTTAATAGCCTCATTAGGCATTCCAAATACCACGCAGCTTTTCTCATCCTGGGCTATGGTGTAAGCTCCCGATTCCTTCATTTCCAGCAAGCCGGTGGCACCGTCTCCGCCCATACCCGTCATTATTATGCCCGCAGCATTTTTCCCTGCATATTTGGCGGTGGATCTGAACA
>SLPB01000096.1 GCA_007132225.1 Bacteroidales bacterium
TAAAATAAAGTAAAGTAAAATAAAGTAAAGTAAAATAAAGTAAAGTAAAATAAAGTAAAGTAAAATAAAGTAAAGTAAAATAAAGTAAAGTAAAATAAAGTAAAGTAAAATAAAGTAAAGTAAAATAAAATACTTTCATTTTATAAAATATAACCCGCATGACACGACTCACCGTCTTTTCCTTAGGAACAATCACCCTGATAATATTTGGGTTGATTGGATTTAAGTCATTTAATAATGATACTTCTGATGCGGTGACTTCTATGCATCCAACGACAGCCATGAATTATCAAAATTTTTGTGCCGGATGCCATGGAGGCAACCTTGAAAGGTTTGCCGATAAAGCCTGGATGGAGGAAGATGATGTATCTTCGGCTTTTGAAAGCATCAAATATGGTATTGAAGATATAGGCATGCCTGGATTTGAAAAAACCTTTACTGATGAGGAAATAGAGGCTTTGGCGGAATATGTAAAAAAAGGAATACCCGAAGACAGAAGCATGCTGAAACCTGCCATAACTTCTGATGGAGTTGTTGAGTCTGAAGCACAGAGATTTGTTGTTGATACTGTTGTTTCGGGACTAAACATTCCCTGGGGTATGGCATTCCTGCCCAATGGTGATTTACTGATCTCGGAGCGCAGCGGCACCCTGCACCGGTTTTCTGATGGCGTACTCTCTCCACCTGTTGAAGGGTTGCCTCCCATTATGGCATTTGGACAGGGTGGATTGCTTGATTTGAAGCTGCACCCGGATTTTGAAAAAAACGGGTGGATTTACATGTCTTATTCAGCTCTGAATACTGAAAGCACTGAACGAAAGGGTAATACTGCTATTATGCGGGCAAGGCTTCAGGGCAACGAACTTATTGACCAGCAAGTTATATTTAAGGGTGAACCCGATACCGGCCGGGGTCATCATTTTGGATCTAAACTGGCCTTTGACGATAAGGGACATCTTTTTTTCGGGATAGGGGACAGGGGACAGCATTTTGATTTTCCTCAAAAACTTGATAACCACAACGGTAAGATCCACCGTATTAACGATGATGGATCCATTCCCGATGATAACCCGTTTGTAAACACCCCCGATGCAATGCCTTCTATTTACAGCTACGGGCACCGTAATCCGCAGGGTACAGCAATCAACCCGCAAACCGGTGAACTGTGGATCACAGAACACGGTCCCCGTGGCGGTGATGAGCTTAACCTTATTGAACCTGGTTTAAATTATGGCTGGCCGGTAATTTCCTATGGCATAAATTACAACGGGACTATACTGACCGAACTTACGGAAAAAGAGGGTATGGAGCAACCAGTTTTCTACTGGACACCCTCTATAGCACCATGCGGCATGACTTTCGTAACAGGCGACCGTTACGGGAACTGGCGTAACAATATACTGGTAGGTGCTCTCAGTTTTCAATACCTGGAGCGTATGGTTATTCACCGCCATTCGGTAATTCATCGCGAAAAACTTCTTGAAGGTATAGGCAGGGTCCGCAACGTAGTTATGAGCCCTGAGGGACTGGTTTATGTAGCAATTGAAAATCCCGGAAAAATTGTCCGGTTGATCCCGGTCGAATAATTAAAACCTGATACTTTAACCGTCATTCAGTTAACAAAGCAATACTATATAACAGTGAGATTAAAGAAAGTGAAAGAAATGGTTACTTCTTATAGAAGCTATTTAATCATAATATTTTTTTTTATTGGATTGTTAAATGGTTATGCACAAAATCCTGAAGATTCTCTAATAAATTATCAGATTCACGATTCGGTTGTATTAATGGATGGGGTCACAGTGGAAGCTTACCAGGTAAGCGGACAGTTACGAACTATTCCCGGAAGTTTATCTGTGCTTACGGGTGAAGGGATCAATCTCTCAGATGGAATCAGTCTGGCAACAACCATAAATACATTGCCGGGTGTAACCATGCAAAGCGGAACATATGCCACCAGCCGGATAGTAATCAGGGGAATGGGGAGCCGGACACCCTACAACACAAACAGGATCCGGGCATACCTGAATGATATACCCTTTACCAGTTCAGATGGTGTTTCAACTCCCGAAGAGATTGATCTGGAAAGCATAGGCCGGATGGAAGTGATTAAGGGACCCTCATCAGCACTTTATGGTTCCGGACTGGGTGGAAGCATAAATATGTACACCCCGGTAAAAACTGAGAATGAAGGAAGTTTCGGTGTTCAGTATGGAAATTTTGGCACGGGTAAAGCCAACCTTTCAGGAACTATCCAAAGCGGAAATACTAATCTGTGGGGAAATCTTAGTCATACACAATCGAATGGTTTTCGTGAGAATAATCATTATGAACGCACTGCCCTTATAACAACAGCCGAAATGAAACAATCCCGGTGGTCTGTAAAATCCACGCTATTGTTAATTAATATTAATGCGGGAATTCCAAGCTCACTCGGCAAGACCCTGTTTGAGACCAATCCGCAGGCTGCTGCAGCTAACTGGAAAGCCATTGAAGGAGGTAAGAAATACTCCAAGGGAGTTGCAGGTGCAACCCTGGTAAACAACATCTCAGAGAGTATCACCAACCGGCTTACCCTTTTTGGAAAGTGGAATGACAATTATGAAAACCGCCCATTCAATAACCTGGACGATCAGTCACTGAGTGGCGGGTTGCGAAACAAGCTCAGCTTTCATGGCCAAAATACTGACCTTGTGGTTGGAACGGAATGGATTGTCGATCAATACAAATGGAAAATAGATAAGGATGATATCCTGTTGAATGAAAGTCTGGAAAATCGCAGCCAGCTCAATGTTTTTTCGATGTTATATTACAGGCCGGTACCAAAACTTAATCTCTCGCTGGCAGGTGCAATCAATAATACCAGCTACCGGCTCAACGATTTATTACAATACCATGGTGACCAATCTGGTAAAAGAAACTTTCCACTTATTTTTTCACCACGGATTGGAGTCAATTATTCGCCCAGCAATATTTTAGCTTTTTATGCCTCAGCAGGCCATGGATACTCTTTCCCCTCACCTGAAGAGACCTTATTGCCCGAAGGGGACGTGAATACCTCTATCATGCCGGAGCAAGGTTTTCAATATGAAATTGGTACCCGGCTGAACCTGTTTGAAGGTAATGTTAACCTTGATGGTGTCCTTTACTGGATTGAGCTTAACAATCTGCTTTTGACCAAGCGTGTTGCCGAAGATATTTTCACGGGAATGAATGCCGGAAAAACCCGCCACCAGGGATTTGAACTGTTACTGCACAACCAAATTTTCCAATTCTCCGGTTTTCCCGGAAAGCTTAGATCAAACATCAGCTATTTCCGATCCCTGAACCGCTTCATGGATTTTACTGACGATGAAAATATTTACGATGGTAAACATCTGCCTGGAATTCCTGATCAGACTTTGCAACTGCAGTTTCTATGGAATCCGGTGAATAATACCGGTGTGATGACTCATATCAGGCATGTTGGCAACCAGTACCTCAATGACAGCAACACCCTGAAATACCAGGGATACTTTTGGGGTAACATTAGGGTTACCACGCGGATTAATATGAATAAAGCGGGAATATTTAATATTTATGCAGGTATAAATAATTTTACTGATTCAAGCTATGCTTCCATGTTGATCGTAAATGCTATTGGGTTTAATAACAATGAACCCCGCTATTACTATCCGGGATTACCCAGACATGGCTATGCAGGAATTAAGTTCAGCTTTTGAATGGTTAACCTGCTTTACCACCTGCAATGTACTGTACCGGAGTGCTTTCCTGTGTTTTTGTAATGACAGGGATAAATGGCTCCTGTCGGGAGCATATCATATTGGAATTTGGCAAAGAAGTTGCTGTATTAATTGAAAGAAATCAAAATTTGTAAAATCTTTTAGTTATGTTAAAAAAATATCTCTTAACCGGTATTGTATTACGAAAACTATACGATAGAAGATTGCTTTATTCACTTTTTATTATTCCCTCATTTTTTGTATTACGTCATTTAATCATCAGAGCAAGAAAGCTAAATTTGAAGAGACCAGTTGCTGCTTACATGCTTGGTCTGGCCTCTGGGCGCATGGAGCTTTTAAAATTAAGGCTCAAAATGTTATTAAAGGGACAGGGAATGAGTTGAGTAAGCCAGGATGGATCCCTTGATTGAACAGAATATTAAACGTAATATGAATCTGCAGCATATTATTGAATAGATTGATAACTATACCTTATTCAAGTGAATCTTCCAGTGGAATAATCGGTTATATATTTGATTTTTAATAAATAAAAAATATAGTCATTATGGGTTTATTTGATAAAAATACTGGTAAGGTCAGTGATCAGGATGACATTACAACCATGATTCAAAGTAACTCTCATGACCTTAATTCGGGAATGTCTTCTTTGCTTGACAGGATCGGAGATGCGAGAATAGTTTTACTGGGGGAGGCTTCACACGGCACTCATGAATATTACATATGGAGATCGAGAATCAGCCGGCAGTTAATCAGGGAAAAGGGGTTTAATATTATTGGTGTAGAAGGTGACTGGCCTGATTGCTATAGTATTAACCGTTACATCAGGGGTTATGAAAATGTTGAGGATAATTCCCTTCAAGTGTTGGAAAAATTCCACAGATGGCCGACGTGGATGTTAGCTAACTGGGAAATTTCCGAACTTATGGAATGGCTGAAAGAGTATAATAAGGACAAAGCTTATCGTGAGCAAGCCGGGTTCTATGGTTTGGATGTCTATAGTTTGTGGGAATCACTGGAAGCCATTAAAAGTTATCTCCGGAAAAATGATCCCGATGCTGTGGCTGCTGCAGAAAAGGCCATGCAATGTTTTGAGCCTTACAACAGGGAAGGTTCGGAATATGCCTCATCAACACGGTTTACACCGGAAACCTGCGAAAAAGAAGTAGTGGACCTGCTTAAAACGGTCAGGAATAGTATGCCTTTATATGACAGTGATCCGGAAGCGCCTTTTAATACTGAGCAAAATGCGCTGACTGCTGTTAATGCTGAGCGTTATTACCGGGAAATGGTTAAGGGTGGTCCTGGTTCATGGAATATTCGTGACATTCATATGACAGATACCCTGGAGAGGTTGCTGGATTTTCATGGGGCTGAATCCAGGGCCATTGTATGGGAACATAATACTCATGTAGGAGATGCCCGTGCTACCACTATGCGGCGCAGTGGAATGGTGAATGTGGGACAGCTGGTCAGGGAAAGATGGGGAGAATCATCTGTATTTCTTGTTGGTTTTGGCTCATACAAAGGATCAGTCATTGCCGGGAAAAACTGGGGGGGAAGAATGCAGGAAATGAAAGTTCCCGGAGCCCGGGAAAATAGCTGGGAAGACATATTACATAAATCACTTCCCCGGGATAAGATTATTTTCACAGAAGATATTAAAGGTCCTTTGATGATGTCAGGTCATTTGGATCACCGGGCAATAGGTGTGGTCTATGATCCTGATATGGAGCGTTTTGGTAATTACGTACCCAGTCTGATCGCGGACCGCTATGATGCTTTCATATTCCTGGATAAAAGCACCGCTCTGCATCCTCTGAATATCGGAGCTGCAGGTTATAAGACTCCCGAAACATATCCATGGGGACTCTAATGTATATTGTTTGCAGAGCAATACACCCCGGGATTAAAACGGGCAAGGAGGCTTGAGGCAAGGGTGACCGTATTAATGTCCCTGGAGTTACGCCATGCTTGTTGATTTGACGGGTTACTCCAAAAATCCTCGATATCTTCTGCCAGGTCAATGAATTTTTCCAGTTCACCTAAGTCTATGAGCGGGGTATTCTGTATTTCCCTGAACCCGTATAAAACCCGGATGCCAAGAGAAAGGCCGCATTCCCTGAAAGCAAGCCTTGTTTCTGAAGGCTTCAGTTTATTATATACCTGTTTTGAAAAAGCATCCAGTCCGGCTAAGCTTTCAGCAAACAGGTATTCAGGCCGTATGCTTGGAGGCAGGGTTTTTTCAGTAAGGGTTAATGCAACTGTTCGTGCGGTGTTCAATAATAAACATCCTAATCCCAGGGCATCGGTTGTAAACCAGTTATTATCATGACAAAGGTACTGGAAGTCCTGCTTTAAAGGTTCAAGGAAGATTCGGGACTGGGGGGAAATATCCATGGCGCTAAGAACGCAAACCATTCCCTCCAGTGGATCATGAGCACCCCTGCTCATTACAACCGGTTTAGTAAGGTTGGTATTCATTTTCCAGTGCATGGTGAGCATTCCCCGGTTCTTGTTAATAAACTTTTCACTTGCCATTATAAGCTCAGCTGCCCACTGTGCATATCTGTCTTCGCCTGTTTCCGTGAAGGCTTGCAGAAGAGCATTAAACCAGCGGGTAAGGTAATGAAAATACTGTCCATCACTTTCCCATTCCATAGCCTGGTTAAAAGGCTCCCCCGTAGTACGTTCAGGTAATTTTTTCCCGATACGTAAGCCCCCTGCAGTTGGATGCTTTTCTCCTTCATCAGGCGGCATACCGCTGATCCATCCCTCCCTGGGGTCGTCATCCCTGTATTTACCCAGAGTATGGTGAACCAGTTCTATCAGCTTTAAGGCATAATATCTGTATTTTTCTCCATCCTGTTCATGTGACAGGGCAAAGCAGGAATGTACCGCAAATGCATCTGTCCACAAATATCTCTGGTCGGGATCTCCTCCAGAATCCATTATCCCTGTCCGTTTTAAAAAATCATCCATCAGGTTATGGGCGATTTCAATACTCTTATGTGTTTGTTTGCCCATAAAAAATTATAGTTAAAAACATATTAAACAAACAATTCATCCTAAAAAGCGAAAAACTAAATTCCTCGTTGGTCGCTTTTATACAGTTTAATGATTAGCCTGATATAGGCAACAGATTGATGATATTCTAGATTCAGCAAAAATCATTCCGCGGTAATTTCCAATAAACCTTCATTCATGTATAAAATATCTAAGCAATTTCAGCATTTATCAGATGCTAAATCCAAAAGTTGCATTCATCCATAATTATAAAAGCTGACCTTAATTGCCAGGGTGGTTGAGGCCTGTGTGTATAATTTATTTTTGATAGTAAAAGAAAACTAAACAGGATGGTAGTTTTCTGTTTATTGGGGGGATGACTTACTAAGGGTCAGGATGGCTGGTAAAAAAATATTTTTATTGTTATGATAAATGATATTAAGGAAATATTCCAGAAAAATGCAAATTTCAACAGTGCATTGTGGCATCATCATAATTTGGGAGATTAATTATGATGATGCCGGAATTAATCTCCCGGTTCCAGGCTTTTCTATTTGGTGGCTCCGGATTTTTTCATCTTGTGCTCAGTTTCAGCAATAAGGTCTTCAATATGCTCTTTTGTGCTTACCAGATCTTCCAGGCTCATATTGGTATAGTCCTTCGATGCAGGAGCTTCGGGCAGGGTGATACCCTGGCTGCGAAGGAAATCATCAACCTTGTTTTTATTGTTGATATAATAATAATAGGCTGCTGCAGAGATTCCTATACCTATAAGTATTCCGGTCGTTAAGTTTCCACTTGATTTCATTTATATAAGGTTTTTGTTATAAATTAATTTTAAATAAATTACTAAATCATTTATGCTTACATCCCCGGCCCTGTTTTTATAATGTTAGGGGCCCTTTTTCATAAGGATCACTGATTAAAATTCAAAACAATCCCATCTGCCTTCTCACTAATACCTTCCAGTGATTTATGATGTTTTTTCAGAAGGTTTTTGGACTGTTCAAAAATAGTATTATCAAAACCTGTTTCCGAAGATAAGAATTTTTCGGCAAATATATTCAGTACATTCATGTAGCTATCTTTTGTGTCGATCTTGGCCACATTAATCTCATAATAGGCCTGGTTTTCTTCCTGTTTTGTTTTACTTATTTCCAGTAATATACCTTCTCCTTCCTGCGGTGAAAAGTGGCGGCCGAAAGTGGTGAGCCAGGTGAGTGCTGATGGCAGCAGCATATTCCTTCCCGATATAGCCCAGTGGGCAAGAAACACCAATGAGAGTACTTCAGGGTCAACGCTGCCTTTTTTCCGGTAATCGTATCCGGCATGTTCAAATACCGCGGCGGAAGTAGTTATTACACTCAGCCAGTCCATAATCTTTCCTGACCTGGCAGATGAAATAATCAATTTTGCCAGTGCAGAGGAGATTATAACTAATCCCGAAACAATTCCTTTGAATGTAATAAAATTACGATCCGCTTTTTGTGTAAGTTTTACAGAGGCCATTTTATTTTCAATGGAAAAGGCTACAGCGGCCCGTATCAATATCTCCTGCAAATCTACTGTCTGGTTGTCATATTTTACAAGCATTGTAAGGGTAACAGGAGAATAGTTCATGCTTTCAATACCTTCATGTTCCATAACATGCTCCCTTAGTTTTTCCGGTGATACTAATGGCCGGGAGAACCTGATCCGGAATCTTGCGGGTAGATTATGTAAGACGTGGATTGATAATTCCATAGCTATTTCAGTTTTGTTTTGTTCATATCGAAAAAGAACAACCTCAATGAGTTGGAGACCACGGCGACTGTGGTCATATTGTGCAGAAAGGCTCCCCAGAATACAGGGAGAACACCCATTGCACCCAGAACAAGTCCGATGCTGTTTACACCAATGGATGTGGCAAAATTTTGTTTTACAATGCTCATGGTGTTTCGGGATAATCTTATTACCGAAGGAATAGTAAGGGGGTCGTCACTTTGTATTGTTATATCTGCGGCTTCCATGGCAAGGTCGGTGCGCTTGCTGCCCAGAGCAATGCCCACATCTGCATAGGCAAGGGCAGGTGCGTCATTTATCCCGTCACCAATCATGGCTACCCTGTATCCCTTGGACTGTAGCTGCAGGGCAAATTTCGCTTTATCTTCGGGAAGAAATTCCGATTCAAAGCGGTCGAACATCATTCTTGAGGCTACCATTTCTGCCTGTTGTTCAACATCACCTGTTAACAGTATAATATCATCTATATTGAGGTTTCTTAGCCTGTTAATGGATTTTTTCATATTCTCCCGCAGGGGATCCATGATGCCAATCATTCCTGCAACCATATCTCCCCTGGCCACATAAACAAAATTCTCCCCCCTGAGCATAAGCCTGGAAACTGCACCGGAAGAGGCATCAAGAGAGATATTGTTTTCTTTCATGAACTTGGCATTACCCACTCTTATAATGTGGTTGTTTACTCTGGTTTGAACACCTTTGGCTACATGAACATCTATCTCATTATGCAGTGGGATTTTGTAGCCTTTGGCTTTCATCTTTTCCAGAATTGCATGCGCAATGGGATGGTTGGAAGTTTCTTCTGCAGCTGCAGCTAATGAAAGCAATTCTTTTTCTGACACTCCTTTAACCAGGGGAATTATTGATTTTACTTCCGGGTTACCCTCGGTGAGAGTGCCGGTTTTATCAAAAATAAGGGTTTCTGTTTCTGCCAGCATTTCAAGGTAATTGCTTCCTTTGATTAGAATGCCGTTGCGGGCACCGGTAGAAATGGCTGCAGTCAGTGCTGTGGCTGTAGAAAGCCTTATGCCGCAGGAATAGTCGATTACCAGCATGTTAAGTGCCCTGGAAGTATTTCCGGTAATTATATAAACCAGGGCGCCCAGGGCAAAATTCAGCGGTATCAGCTGCGAAGAAAACCTGTCTGCTATATTCTGAACCTGTGCCTTATAATGGGATGCCTCCTCCACCATATGTATAATTTTCGCAGCAGCTGTTTCCTCCTTTATTTTCTCAGCAGAAACGGTTATGTTGCCACTTTTTACTACACTGCCTGCAAAAACCTTATCATTTATTTTTTTTTCTTTTGGCATGTATTCCCCGGTAATGGAAGACTCGTCTACCAGGGAGGTTCCCTTTTTCACTTTCCCGTCCACGCTTATGATTTCTCCTGTATGTACCACTATCCTGTCTCCTTTTCTTAGTTCATCCACTGGAATTTTCAGGAGGCTTTTATCATTTTGCACTTTCCAGACAAATTTCTCACCGGTTGACAGCATCTCCCTAATTGCCTTGCGGGTCTTACTCATACTGTATGCAGTGAGAAGTTCGGCGCTATCAGCCAGGAGTATGATGGTGAGGGCTGAAATGCCGTTACCTGAAATAAGACTGGCCAGAATTGCTACACTGCTAAGGGTGTCTGCATTGGGTTTGCCGTGATCCCGCACGGATTCAAAGCCGCTTTTCAGAATGGGAAGAGATAAAGAAATACTGCTTAATGCAGTGAAGCCAAACAACCGTTCATAAATTCCGGTGCTTTGTGATTTTCCCCTGGTGGTCAACAGGGCATAGATAAGGGAGCCTGCTCCTGCGATGACATTAAGCATTAATTTCTTTACCGGTTCCTCCTGCAGGCGGCGTTCGTTTACAGTAATTCTTGATTCTTCCTTACGCTCCTGCTGATAGGCGGGTATGGAAAACATTGAAACAATTTCTTCGATACTTCCCGGAATCAGGTCCGGGTTGGTCTCCCCGGGATTGTAAAGAATAAGTATATTGGCTGTTATTGCCGATATTTTTGCCTGCCGGACAAAATCCAGTTCTTCCACTTTGTTCAGTATATCCCCCTCGTACCTCCTGAGGTAGTTAAGCGCCCTGCAATGTATCCTTATCCGTCCCGGAAGCTGATGCAACACCTTGCATTTAAGCAGGGGGGCCTTGTCTGTACTCCTCCATATCATATCCTTCTTTCATTAATTCTGATCTTATTTCGTTTATGATCTGCTGACTGATCTTCTGCTTACCTGAGGTGAATTTTTGTATGATGATCTCCTTTAAACGGGTTATCCAGGTTAAGATTTGATTTTCCCTTAGTATTGCAGGATCGTATTCAATTAATACGTTTGATGAATGCGGACTGAATTCAATATTCCTGACCCCGTAAAGCCTGTAAAAGTTAAAATTCAGCGGAATATTCTCATTTTTATCAAAAAAGTATCTTGCTTTCTCAAGGCCGTCAATTTTCAACCTTAACCTCCCGGGAATACTGTGTATCACATGAACCCGGGAAAGGCCAAGCAGTATACGTTTTATAAAATAGTTTTTCATTGTTAAAATATTCTTCTATATCCTTCAGCTACAGGGCTGGCCCATGTTTCTCATTGAATTGTTATAAGCCCAATACATCAGGCTTAGTCCGGCAGGTAATATTTTTGGGCTTCTCAACAGGGAATAAACACCAAGAGAAAGAAATGAAATCGTTATAAGACTGTTCAGGTCAACGAAACCATTGGAACTTTCATATAAGGATGAGTTTGCAGATTTTAATATATCATAGAGCTCTTTACCAACTATTGAGGGCCGGGTTTTTTCTATTTCCTGCTCAAGCCCGAGCAGTTTAACGATCACTCCTGTAAGAGTTGCTACCTCTATTTGTTCCTGCTCAAAGATAATCAGCAGAGTACCGGTTACAGGGTTGATCTTGATTTGCTTTACCGGATCTGCCTTAATTAATTGTTTCTCAAGGTTATGTCCTGCCCCGGTGTTATTTATTAAAGAGGGTATGTAAAATCTCACCCTGCCTGGAATGTGGTGTCTTATCTCAACAATATTCCGGAATCCCCTGAAAGCTTTCTTTTTTTTGTCCCCAGCCAGGAGCCTTGATAATATCAAACCGGTTAATATATGCATATAATGTTTTTATTCTGATTAATCAATTACAATTCAAATTTAAGAGAATTTTGCATATTAATAAAACTGTAAAATACACTTTCATTAATATTCAATTATGACGAAGTCAATTATTATTATCTGAGATTAAATACATGCTAGTGAATCTCAATTATACCGGGAAACACAAAAATGTATAAAACCCACATCGGTCTTTGGCAGACAAATCTGTAACCTTTTGTGAAATCGATTAGTAACTATTATACGAATAAAAAAATCATGGTAAGGCGATTCTTTTCCTCCTTTAGTCAAAAAATTGACTTCTTGCAGGCCATGGTATCATCATACCAGGTTTATGATTTACCGGTAAGATCGGCCAGCGCATTTTCCAGCTCAGGGAACCGGAACTCATAGCCTGCGGTGATTATTTTTTCAGGTGAGACCCTGCTTCCCTCCAGTAATACTGATGACATTTCCCCGAACAGTAATTTCATAACAGGTGCCGGAACTGCAGGAGCCCAAAACGGTCTCCTGTAAGCCCGTGCAAGCATTATCATAAATTCCTTGTTGGAGGGGTTTTCAGGAGCTACTGCATTATAGGCCCCATGCATATTCCCATCCTCTATCGCCTTAATGTAAATATTGCAAATATCCTCAAGGTGTATCCATGGCATATATTGCCTGCCGCTGCCTATAGGTGATCCGACCCCCAGTTTAACCGGCGTCTTCATTTTTGCCAGTGCTCCGCCTTTATCAGAAAGTACAACCCCTGTCCTCACAATTATGGTTCTGATTCCTGCTTCACTGAACCTGTTTGCGGACTGTTCCCATTTACGGCAGGTTTCTCCAAGAAAATCATTGGCAGGAGGGTCGTTTTCACTATAAATCCTGTCCGATGTCACAGTCCCATAATAATTTATTGCCGATGCAGATATAAAGGCTTTAATAGAATTTTTGGACTCCGTTACCTTATTGAACAGCAATTCTGCAGTTTTAACCCTGCTGTCAACTATGACTTGTTTTCTTTTTTCGGTCCATCTTTTATCCGAAAGATTCGCCCCTGCCAGATGAATTATATAATCTGCGGTTTCAATTGCTTCCTTTTCAATTTTATTATTTGCAGGATCCCATTCATATGCTTTTATGTCAGCATCCTTTTTCTTGTTCCGGCTTAAAACAGCTACTTCATAACCTTTCTGCAAGAGTTTTTTGCTTAGTTCCTGCCCGATTAATCCTGTTCCTCCGGTTATCAATACTTTATTTGGGTTCTGCATCAGACAGGGATTTTTATTTTTAAATAAATTAGCGGTGTTGGCAATTATTCACATAACATGTGAATAATTGCCAAAGGTGTTTGATAATAACAAATTTAGTGAAATTATTTTATATGTAACTAAAGTTTTTTACTTTGATAATATTCTGAATAACAGCAAAAAAAGGAAAGCGTAGAAAGATGATGGCGGTGTATTTATAGAGAAATGGATATTGGCTCTTAATTTTCAATTTTAAAGAAGCTGATGTTGTCTTTGAGATTCTGAGCCTGGTTGTTTAAACGTTGAGAACTTGAAACCAAATCATCTGAACTGGCTGCATTTTGCTGGGTTACATTATTAAGCTGCTGAACAGCATTATTAATCTGATCAGCGCCGTTTGTCTGTTCAATACTTCCGGAAGTAATTTCCTGTATAAGTTGGGATGTCCTTTTTATTTCGGGTATTATTACCCGTATAAGCTCCACTGATGATTCGGTATTGATAACGCTCTCCCTGGAAAGGTTAAGAATTTCACTGGCGGCTATCTTGCTGTTTTCTGCAAGCTTGCTAACTTCGGAAGCGACCACTGCAAAACCTTTGCCGTGTTCACCAGCGCGGGCTGCCTCCACTGCAGCGTTAAGGGCAAGGAGGTTGGTTTGAAATGCAATGTCATTAACTACATTGATTTTTTCCGAAATTTTCCGAATTGATTTCATACTTTTTTCTGACTCCTCACCTATTTTCTCAATGTCCAGTGCCAGCTTGTTGGAAATTTTGCTGGTATTGTCCGAATTCTCGGTGTTTTGTTTTATGTTGGCATTCATCTCTTCCATTGACGATGATACCTCTTCCGTACTGCTGGCCTGAGTGGATGCACCATTTGACATTTCCTGTGCAATGCGGTTAAGGTCTACGCTGGCATTAGAAATTTCGTTTGTACCATTTATAATAGAATAAACAATTTCCCGGAGCCTGCTGATCATTTCCCGGAGATCATACAGCAGTTTGGCAACTTCATCATTTCCGGTTATTTCATAATCCGTTTTCAGATCTCCATTTGATAGTTTTGATATTGCTTCTGACGCGATACCGATAGATCGTTTTATGGTTGAGGTAATGTAGAATGATATGATCAGTCCAATTGCCATTACCAGCAACCCTCCTATTATGATAAAAATCCTGAAGAAAGATGTTGAAGTTTCAATTTCGGCATAAGCTGCTGCAGCTTCGTTTTGCTGGTTTTCTATCAGGCTGCCAAGTTGTTCAATAATATTGTCAGTTGTAACAATGATAGAGCCGTCAGTATCAACCATCTCTTCTACATTCATTAAAACAACAAAGTCATTGTAGCTTTCAAAGGAATTCAGTAACGACATCACATGCTGATGTTCTTCGAAGAGATCATTTGTAATGACCCTGTTTATTTCCTGAAAAAGTTCCCTGTCGTTTGGATTCCAGTTTTGGACAAGAGGGTAAACAGATTCTGTTAGTGCCGGGTAGAGCATGGTGTGTATCTCTGTCAGCCTGTTCTTGTCGGGAGTACCGCTATGCTTGTCAATATGAACCCAGTTTTTGATAAGGTGTTTTGTTTCTGTAATCAGGTTCTGAAGTTCGATCAGTCTGTTTACAGAAGGGGTATTCTGCTCGGAAAGATTCCTGTTTATATTATCGTTCCTGCCCATGATAACGTAGGTTATAACTGATAATATTACGAAAAGGCCTATAACCGTTCCAAAGCCAGTAAGTAATTTTTTTGATATCGAGAATTTTAGCTCCATTATTTTTTATTGTTTAATAATGAACATTACTGGCAAGGTCTATAAGTCTCCGATTAACATTAAGGGAGTTTGCCCTCATATATCTTGTGTTGATTTCAAGCACCAGTCTCCCGTGTCTTTCATCATAAACGATACTAATACCGGCTCCCCTGGTAACTGAATCCGGGCGGTCAGATATAATAAGCGTACAGAATCCTGATACCCGGGAGGTAACCTGATCTATATTATTAAATTGAGATTGTGGAACAAAAAGAATATTTGTTTTGGATAGACCGGATAAATCAGCAATATTTATTACTTCAACCTGCTGTGTGCCAACCCGTCTGTTATTTAAAGCATTGAGTTCCGACATGAGTTCACCTTCATTGCCCAGAACGCCAATTGTAAAGTTTCCCTCTTTTCCATCAGGACACCATTCAATCAGCTGGGTTATTTGATAAATGAATGCTGTTTGTAATTTTGCTTTTTGGGCATAAGAATTAATACTGGTCATCAGAATAACAACGAAAGCAGCTAATTTTATTAAGCTCCGTGAAATTGGTAATCTTTTTTTCATAATAAATTTATATTTATTGAACAAAATTTACTTGTTTAGGCAGTGCTTCTAAAGCGCTTGAATCTTATGCTTGTTGAATAAGCAATTTCCTTTGTTTCAAAGATAGATGTCATAAACCTGGCAAAGCCAGGAAATTATTTGATTTGGCTTACCAGTCGAGATGATTAGAATCACCTGTAAAAATGAAACATTTTAATAGTCCTTTGCTGACTGATACTCAGAATCAGGCCAGGTCACTTAACATTATGGCGGGAACCCGTATTAACCACTGCGCTGATTATCCCCGGGAAAGAAGTGAAAACCTTATTTTACGTATCTAATTTTTTATTGGAAAATTGGGGATTACATTTCACATAAGAAATCAATTCTACAAGGCTGCGCCATCAAAACACCGGATGAAGTGATTGATTAGAATGTGCGGAATGCTCTCATTACAATAATTCCGGTTAAAGTAAATATGAACGGCTTTATTGCTGTAACATTCTTAAATCTTAGGTACGGATATTGCGTTGTAAAAATTTATAGTTGGATGTTTTTCTGCACGGGAGGTTTTATTATGCATGATTTCGGACCAAATCATCAGACAATGGAAGGGGCCTGGATACTGGTCCTTATCAATAGTATGATCTGATATAATTGTCAGAATGTTAAAAAAGGGGATTACTTTTTATGGTGTTTTCAGTATCGCTGCCGGTGCCATGATAAGCTCAGGAATATTTATCCTGCCGGGGCTTGCATTTGAAATCGCCGGACCGGCAGTATTTCTTTCATATTTTGTGGCGGGAGTCCTTGCCTTACTGGGTATTTTTAGCCTTATTGAACTGGCTACCGCAATGCCCAAGGCCGGGGGCGACTTTTTTTTTGTAAACAAGACCTTCGGACCGCTCCTTGGTACCCTTGCCGGTATATTTGGATGGATTGCACTTGCCCTGAAAAGCGCATTTGCAATTTTCGGGCTCACTGAGATAGTATCCCTGTATATCGA
>SLPB01000110.1 GCA_007132225.1 Bacteroidales bacterium
CGCCAGCGGGCGGCAAAACGCATCGGCTCCCTCATTTCCTGTCCCGGATATTCGTGCCAGTCAAGAATGTAATACATGGTGGTGGGCTTCTCGCTGCCGGTTACCTCCAGACGCGCCCTGGAGGCAAAAGGCATGGCAAAATAGGATGTGAAGCTGTTCTTCGGTTTTATGGCCAGAAAGGGAGTATTTACAACATAAAAACTGTCGGGTAACTCTGTTCGGGTGTGATCAGGCGGAAACCGGTCCGTCATAAGGTTATGCATTGCACCAAAAAAATCGTTTAAAGGTGCCTCCACGTAAGGTACAGGCTCATCATCAAAATAAATCCGAAGTATAACATCTCTGCTTATGTTTTCTCCCGTTATCCAGAAACGACGTATGCATCCCGGCCCTTCAATGTCAGCCAGAACAAAAGGCTCCGGCCCGTTGAAACTGAAGCGACGGCTGAAGCGATGGGGAACAGGGTTATCCGGCAGATCAAGGTTCCAGTCAAAAGTCTGGAAACGATTCTCCGATTGTGCAATCGCTATTTCACAGGTCATTAATAAACACAATAAAACTGTTAATACAACCCAGACAAACTTTTTGCAGTTTATTAATAAAATCATTTTATTAAATATTTAATGATCATTGAGTTTGAAATATTTCATATGCATTGAATTCAAAAATATTATTCACTTTCTATTGGTTATTAGCCATTTTTGTAAGCGGAAACTGTAAATGATAATATTTTCACCTGAACTTCTAAAGAATTTCTGTACTAAAGTTGCGGACATAATAAACAGCTTCGTCTACAGGCTGATCTGCATCAGGTTCATCATATCCCGGGATGGATGCATGCCCGCTTTTATATTTACCTACCTTTGTATTCAACCGGTATGCTCCGGTTCTGAATATTATGCGCTCAACACTGCCTTCACCAACAAACTCTTGCTCACCGGCATAAAGATTGCCATCAATATATAAATCATATTTTGAATCATCTGAGTTAATGTCAAATCTTATATTAATCCAATTTCCGGGCGAAATATCCTTTACTTTTTTACTTCCTGATCCACCGATCACATTGATTACATTATCTTTATCAATTACAGTCTGAATCAGTCTTTCACCTTTCTTGTCGCAAATATCAATATAAAAACCCCTTGGGTTTGACTTCACAAACAAGTCGAAAGAAAGTTGCTGATTATCTGAATTGCCAAATACGCGGGTTGCTCTGGCATAATCATAAGGATCAGTATCCTTAAGCATTAGACTTTTATTGATTTTATCAGGAAAATCAACAATCTTAACCGGACACCACACCGGGGAATAAATATTCCAGTTATTAACTACTCCCCCCGTTTCCATATTATTAAAATCATCTTTTACCGGCCCTTCAACTCTCCTGCTTATGGGAACCGGTATTCTGGATATCCACATATCTTCCTTATTTACGGAATATACGACCCATAAATCGTCTCCGGGCGGATTGCCATTTCCTTCTACAATCCCTCTTACATATTGAGCTCCCGGACGTTTTGCCGGACCCCAGTAGCGTTTTTCAGGAACTTCACCATGTACTACTGCAAGTTTATCAAAATTCAAACCGTCATCACTAACAGCTACGCTTAAAGGTTGCCTGTCAAGATTATCGGTTGGATTATAAACCAGGGCATACTGGCCGTTATCTAATCTCTGTCCCCATATCTTTGCGCCCTCATGCGTCAGGGTCTCAGACCTGAAAGGCTTCTCCCATGTTTTACCCCCATCTGTGGTGAAAGTAGTCATCCGCGATTTAAACAGACCTATAGTCAATGAATCGGATATAGTATAAAAAGAAAATGCCTTTTGCATATCGTAAGGCATGTAAAAGGTATCGGCATCGGCCGCCTTAAAATCTTCTTCCCACCATTGTATGCGTCTGATCCTGTCTGTAAGAAATGACTCACAAGCCTCAACAAACTGTTCGTCCGGGGATTCATAATATAAAGGAAATTTAACTTCACCCTCCCAGTTATCATTTACCCTGATAAAATAAATTGGTCCAAGGGAAAAATCTTCATATATCTCTCGTACCACCCGGCCTATCCCATTCCCATCATTCAATCCGTAAAATCCCATCACCAGTAATCTTCCGTTTGGCGCAACATGAAAACCCATTCGCTGGTGCATAAAACGGCTAACTATAGTGAAAGGTGATAAATCAAATTCAGGATCCATTCTTTCAGCCGTGGTTAAATTTTCAGGCAAATCTTCAGGAGATCTTTGATTTATTTCTGCGGTAAAATATACCGGAAAGACTACTTGTGGCAATTCCCAGTTCATTCCGTCTTTAGACTTTGTAATTGAAGTGACAACGGGTGGAATATATTCACCCATGTAATTAGACAAATAGTGACAAATAAAATATCCATTCCAGTATGCCAGGTTTGGAGCGTGGTTGTAGGTCCACCCCAATCCGTCGGACAATTCAGGATGTGAACGATTCGCTCTGAATATCTGATAATTCTGGGTTCCTATAGCCGGCCTCATCTGCCCGTCATGATATTCACTATTTGCAACCTTGTCTTCTCCAACATATTTCAGCAAGTATCCAGCATCACCTTTACTTTGCCCAAAGGAAGAAAGAGAAACAATACACGTTAGAAAAAACCCAAAAAATCTTTTTGTCATAATTAATTATTTAAATTAAATCATTGGCATTGTGAATCCTGAAACACTACTATTTACAACTTAATATTATTGGCATTGTGAATCCTGAAACACTACTATTTACAACTTAATATTATTGGCATTGTGGATCCTGAAATAATACTATTTACAACCTAATTTGGCTTAACGGGTTTAATGCCAAGCTCTGTCGCTACATCAATAGAACCAACGATATCATCAACAAGCGGGAAGTCCACTCCATAATCAAAAAGCATCCTTATTTCATCAGGATCATCGGTGCCAAAATAATTTACCCTTACTCCATTCTCATGCAATAAGCGGATATATTCAGAAAATTCAGGATAAATAGTACGCCGTAGCTGAATAAAGTCCGCCTCCATGTCAATCGTGCCATTCACATAATCCCAATTTTCCTCTTTCCTGTCCATATTGCATATCATAATGTCAGGAACTACTGAGCGGGCTTTTCCTGCAGCATCGGCTCCACAAGCCAGGAAGGCCTGGTGAAGGCGATTTTCCTGCTCAACAACCTTAGCAACAAGTTGTCCAAGTATATCATCACCTTTAAGATGAATATTCAGCCATATATTATCAGGCATTATTTCAAGTGCCTCATTCAGAGAAGGTATTAGCTCTCCTTTAAATTCAGGAGATTTCCAGCTTCCGGCATCAAGTTCCCGGATCTCCGGAAAAGTTAATTCCGCCACCTTTCCTGTCCCATTAGTAGTTCGGTCCACTGTTGCATCATGAATTACGACAAGCTGATTATCACTGGTGAGTTGCACGTCAAATTCAATCATATGAGCACCTGCCTCTATGGCAGCTCTAAAGGCAGAAATTGTGTTTTCAGGATGGGTTGCCATAGCGCCGCGATGCGCACATAATCCCCTCTCGGGAAGTACTATTTGATTTTGGGTTGATCTATCTTTATCTCTGCAACCATTCGTGGAGACAACTAAACATAATAATAATGGTAATATAAAAATACTCCTTACAACTTGCATGATATTTTTAATAACTTTTTTCGTTTACAAACTCTACCACCGGCATAGAGGCAAAACTGCTCCAGTATTTTTCTGCAGTTATGGCATCCAATTCACCATCAAAAACAATCATCCGGTACTTTAAGGCATAAGATTTATATTGTTCAATTTTCCAGTCCTGGTGTCTTATGGGAGTAAACTGAAAAAACATGTTGCCCCAGACATGCATGGGTTCAGGATGAACATTGTTTGCTGGATGGCTTAAAAAGAGAATTCCCGATCTTTTTTGATCAGTGTCGGATTCACCTTCAACGATGCTCCAGCGTGCAAAGGTTCCATCAGCATCGTCTCTTGTTTTTCCTTCAGAGGTCAGGACTGTACAGTTATCTTCATGCCATTTCTCAGTGGCACGAAAACCAATGCCGCCGCCATAGCGATTGGTATTGAGCATAATTCCGTTTTCGAGTGGACTGGTAAGTAAAGTGGTATAATCAATTATCCAGTAATCTTTCCCTGTATTCCAGACCCTTACATCCAGCACCTCATTCATGGCTATCCTATCACTGCCTTCTCCGCCAAAGTCAATATGTTGCTGCAGGGCCTGAAATCCGGAAAAAACCTCTCCTTCATACTTTGACAGAAAGTCCGCAAATCTCACCGTTCCCTGCCCTTTGGCCAAATTCCAGAAATCAACTTCACGTTCATCAATATGCGTCTTTGTCCATGGCCCCCAGATGCCATAGTGATGATAGTGATCAGGCGGCTGTATCCGGGTCAGCACTTCACCACCGGGTGACCATA
>SLPB01000089.1 GCA_007132225.1 Bacteroidales bacterium
ACTGGTATATCAACCTCCACCTTGTGCTGCCTAACATCCAGAAGTGTAGCTACGGGCATTCCTGCATCAACCAGTTCGTTAGGGCTGAAGTTTAACTTCTGAATATAACCGGGAACAGGTGTAACCAGGCGTGTGTCATTGAGCTGATCACGGGCCTGCTTAAGCTGCGATTCAGCCATCTGCAGACCTGCCACTGCCTTGTCGTAATCATTGGCAGCAATACTTTTACGATTGTACAGTTCTATCACCCGTCCGGCTTCGGCTTTAACCCTCTCGTACCGGGCCTGGGCCACATTCAGCTGAATCTCATAATCGCGCTGATCCATTTGTGCCACCAGTTGACCAGCCTGCACGTAGTCACCCTCCCTCACCGCAATTTGTGATACCGGACCGGCAACCCTGAAGGCCAGGTTCAGCTCGGCTGTCTCCTTCACCCGGCCAGGAAAGATTTTAACCTCAAGAGTATCTGCCAGCTGTGCGGTCTCAATTTTTACTTTCCTGGTTATCCTGACAACCTCATCATTACCTTTACAGCCCCAGCAAAGCAGGCTTATAAAAAAAATAATGACTGAATTTACATTTGTTCTCATATGAAACAGGTTTTAGAATGTCATTTCGGGGTTGTATAAAAGTTCTAAAGTAATTGGCAATACAGCCCATTAAATAATAACTACAAAAAGGAAGTTACATAAAAGTAAAATTATAAGGGCAGGAGGAGATTTGCAGAAGATTTTTTCGTGAAATGATAAAATCGATGCATGAAATGCTTTTGTTGTCCTGATATCGTATAAATCACTGAAATAATCAGGCAGCAAAATTATCAGGGGTGATTAATAAAATATGGTAGATGCTTTCATGTGGAAGATTCTTTTACTTGCTGATGACCGGGAAAATAACAGGACTATTTCTTTTTATTTGTTCTGACCTTATACTCATAAACCATAAGGGTAACCAGCATCATACTTAAAAAATAAAATGCATCCTCAACCGGAATGCTGCCAATGCGGAGGGAGAGATTTTCGCTGTTATCATAAGTTACTACCGGCAGGGCGGTCAAAAGGCCGTTTATAATATAAAAAGGAAGAAGGCCAACAAAATACATAAAGTAGAAGTGACTTAACCAGCCTTTATAAGATTTAATAACCAGCTGCCAGGATAAAAGTACGCAGCTCAAAGACATCACAATAAATGTGTATATTTTTTCTATATTACCCAGGGCGGTTATCAATGTTAAAATAGCCAGCAACACAGTCAGCACAAAGGCAAGTTTTGGAAAACAGAAACCTGGAAAAAAATATTTTAGAACTTCATATATGAAAACACAACAATAGGTGATAATTATAAAAAACATCCATTCTTCCAGGGGCAGGTCCAGCAGATAAATGCCTGTGATATACTGATAATTGAACGACCATACCCCCATCCGGGTAAATGCTATGTCCCAGGGAATAAAAAGCATCATCATTACCAGTATACCGCTAAAAAGTTCCGGCCATTTTTTGTAATATGCAACCCTGTTTTCAAAACTTCTGATAAAGGGAATAATGAAACTTGCTGATAACAAAAACGTATATGTCCAATTATCCATAGTATAAAATTTCCCAGTAGTTTTTAAGATAACATTTCACCAGACTTTTTGTTTTCTCTCTTAAATTGGAAGTTGTTTATTTGTTTATACTTAACTTTAAGGTAGTAACTAAATACTGATTAATTGAAAAAACCGTACAGGGAATTATAAATTAAATATTGCAATATGGGCATAATTCTTGCATTAATCATCATAGCCCTGTGGGGATTTCATCTTGCCTATATGCTGTCATATGTGGCATTTTCTACAGGTAACCCATGGATGTATTTACACATAGTTATTCAGGCTTATCTGTATACGGGCTTATTTATAACCGGACATGACGCCATGCATGGCGGTGTCGCCCGGAGCAAACAACTGAACAATGTGTTAGGTGCATCAGCAACATTTCTTTTTGCCGGCATGTCATACTGGCGGCTTAAGAAAAACCATAAAATGCATCACCGCTTTCCTGCAGCAAAGGAAGATCCGGACTTTTATACGGGATCACAAAATTTCTGGGTTTGGTGGGGAACATTTATGTGGAGATATCTTACCCTCGGGCAATTGATCATTATGGCAGCAGCCTTCAATGTTTTTGTACACATCTTTAGGATGGGCGAATTTAAAGTACTAACCTACTGGGCCTTACCTGCCATACTGGGTACCTTGCAGCTGTTTTATTTCGGGGTTTACCGGCCTCATCGCTTGCCCCACCAGGAAAATATGATGCCGCACCGGGCACGATCGCAAAGTAAAAACCACTTATGGGCCATGCTGAGTTGCTACTTTTTTGGTTATCACTTTGAACATCATGAAAATCCGGGTATACCATGGTGGAAGTTATATCAGTCAAAACAGCCCAATACTGAATAACGCAAAATATAAATGGAGAAGCCGGAAAAAAAGTTTAAACACCGAATAAAGAATAAACAAACATTTATTGTAAGGCCCATTAACTGTTTGAAAATTTTTCAATTCTCCTGCAGGCCAGTTTTGAACTAATTATCGACATGGGAAGGCCAGCTCCGGGAACAGTTGAAGCACCGACATAAAAGACATTTTTAAATTTTTCATCAAAATTGGCAGGCCGGAATGCACCAATCTGATACATGTTGTGCGCCAGGCCCAATCCGCTTCCCCTATGAAGATTGAACTGGTTTTGCCATTCCAGGGGTGTGTAAATTGTTTTTGAAATGACTTCAGGTTCAATATCTTTTTTTATACGTTTGGAAAAATCGGTTATTATACTATTCACTATGCTATCCTTATCACCCCAATCCGGTTTATAATGTAAATTCGGTACAGGACAGACAAATAGAAGGCTTTCGCAACCTTCGGGGGCACATTCCAGGTTATGCTTTGAAAGCACATTTACGTAATAATAGGGCTTTTGCAATGAACCGGGATTTTGTTGAACATTGTTTGCATACTCCTCAAAGTTGGTTCCCAGGTAATAATTGTGATGATTAACTTGCGGCAGCTTGCATTTTATACCCAGGTAAAATGTAAGGTATCCCATTGTCCATTTCATTTTATCAAGCTTTGTTGCCGAATAGGCCTTTCGTTGAAAAATTCTGCTTCTAAAAACTGCAGCATCCGCATTGACCAGTACAACATCTGCAGTCCATTTTTTACCTGCGCTATCAACCAGGTGATCAAGTTTTTTATTATTCTCAATATAACTTACAATTTCAGTATTATAAGTGATTTTCACATCCTCCTTTTTCAATTCATCAACTATTCCTTCAACTATTTTATACATTCCCCCTTCTACATTGAAATAACCATCATGCTGAAATTCGGTGTAGGATAGCAAGGTATAGATAGCCATTGTGTCGAAGGGTGTCCGGCCAAGGAAAAAAGCTACCAGAGAAACTATTTGCTGCGCTTCTTTAGATGAGAAGTTTTGCATGACCTCCTGCCAGAAGCTCCTGAAAAGAACAGGAATATGCATGGGATTAACTCTCATCAAAGTGGTGAAATATGAAAAGCGGGAATCAAAATTATTCTTTATAACCAAATCTACCGTATCATGAAATAATTTGCCTGATTTCCTGAGATACCTCACCATATTCGCTTCAAATTCAGGTTCAATATCCTTAAATTGTTCGGCAAGTTTTTTTATGTCCTTATGCATATGGAATATCTGCGGACTGTTGCTGAAGTTAACTGCATATAAGGGATCAAGTTCAAAAAATTTGAAAGGGATATCTATATTGCAATCTTTTGCAAATTCCTGAAATTCATATGACATACTGAAAAAACTGGGGCCTGTATCAAATGTAAAGCCATCTTTTTTTATCTGGTTCAATCTTCCACCAGCCCGGGAATTTTTTTCAATAACCTCCACCTTAAAACCCTTTTTTGCCAGGCGCAATGCAGTTGCCAAACCACCAAGTCCGGCACCAACAACTAAAACCTTCTTATTCATAGCATTAATTTATAATGTAGTTTACAATAGCTCTTTAACCCATAAAAAACAATTATCATTTTCCAGCGGCAACAGGTTTTTAACAATTAAAAAATCATGATAAATTAAACTATACTATTTTTCGTCCTTTCCACTGATGTTGCTTTTTGTACTTATTTATCAATGCCCTGTAAATAAAACAACCAATTGCTAATTGCTGTGGTATAAATAAAACCAGGTTCATAAGTATATTTTGGTTGCTGATAATTGAAATAATAATCCTTGTAATTGTTATAATCAGAACAAACAGGATAACCATAATAATATCCAGGGTTAATAATACAGCAAGGATACCAAATGTTGTAATTATCCAGAAAAGCAATGCAGCTATGATGGAATTACTAAAAAAGGCGAAGATGTTTCTTGAAAAGCCATCTACCGCTTCGTTAAAACTTTCATACATTCTGCATTTTATATTATCATTACCAGCTATACAAGCAGTTTTCACACCTTTTTGTTTAAAATACCGGGCGATTTTTATGTCTTCAACCTTATTATCTTTAACTTT
This sequence comes from Bacteroidales bacterium, assembly GCA_007132225.1. Lineage (GTDB taxonomy): Bacteria > Bacteroidota > Bacteroidia > Bacteroidales > PUMT01 > PXAP01. The sequence continues at coordinate 4,549 of SLPB01000089.1, forward strand.
TTTGTGAGGGGATAGTTCGCGGTATCTTGCTGAATTAAAAAGCATGAACTGGCCATTTGCAGATGCCAGCGATTGGTAATTGGATTTACGGACTAGAACAAGCGGTAAAAGTGATAACAATATATAGTTCATAGCAGGTACGGCAATTCGCTCACCGATTGTAATCATTTTCTGAACGGGGAATATTGAAAGAAGTCCCAGTTTAAACTTTTCAGATAAAGTAACTGCCTTTATAATGACATCTTTCTTTAACCTCACATCAGCATCTAAATAGAGAAGGTATTCTCCATTGGCAAATTTTGACAATATATAACAAGCGTAATTTTTACCTAACCAACCATCGGGCAATCCGCCGGATTTGATAAACCGGATCCGATTGTCAAGTTTTGAATGTTTATTAACGATTTCAGCAGTTTTATCAACTGAGAGATCATCAAAAACAATTATTTCAATATTCTGATAATCCTGCTCATATAAATCACGCAAAATATTTGCAATGTTTTTCTCTTCATTTCGTGCCGGAATTAAAACGGAAACCAATCCTTTAAAAGCTGAGTTTTGCCCTGGAAATGATTGCCTGAATAAAATATTCACAAAAGCAATCAATAATTGAATCACAGAAAACATGAAACTTATATATGCCAGGTAAATCACATTTTGATCATTAATTGTTTTTGATTTTCAACGCATTGCCTGTAAAAGTGATTGTAATAGTGCTGAATATTTTTTATTGTAAAATCTGTTTCCGGAAAATCTTTTATGTACATATATATTGAGGGTTTAGGATTTGAAAAATAATCGACCAGGTTTGCCATTAAAATGATTTGAATCTTTCCTTCCTTATTATTTACAACCCGCTCAATTCCTTTTTCAAAATGAAAATCTTGCTGATGCATTGATTGTATTTCACCCTGCGGATAGAATAAAACAAGGTTCCTGCTGCAGCTAAGTATTTCTTCAGTATAGTTCAGGGATTCAAGTATGCTTCTTGACTTTTTATTAACAGAAAAACCTCCGGTGTATCTGAAAAACCAGTACTTTCGCAGCTGTTCTTCCAGCATCATGAAATGAAATTTTCTTTTTAAAATCTTCATATTCAAATACATTGCCCAAAAACCATCCCACCAGCTTATATGATTTGACAGAATCAAAACAGGTAGTTGGGATTTCTTAATATCTCCGATGATATAAACAGAGTCAAAATTCCTTTTGATTTTCCATTTAGCATATCCTTTAAAGAAATTATACAGGAAAAAATTATGATTTGATTTAAATATCATTTTATGATATCAAAAAAAATAAATAAACTGAGAAAAAAACAAAACTGGCAAACCAAAATTATCTCTGCCAAACTGTTTTTAGTTTGAATATTAAAAACTTTAAATAAAGAATGAAAACCAAGTGCTAAAATAAACCATACAACATAGTTCTGCAGTGGCACCTGATTATTGCTCCAGTACCACATGTCCATTTTTGGTGCAACCTGCTCAAGAACAAGATCGTAAAGCAACATGATCAAAGAGGCTGCAATTATTCCCGGGAAACCCCTTATGTTATATTTCCGGGTAACAGAAGAAGTCATGTAAACCAGTATCAGCCAATTAACCCCGATAATCAGGGGAGTATCAAAAACCTTGAAACCCAGGCCATTTCCATATTCATATTCACCGAAAATAAGCCCGGTACTTACGCCAAAAACTTCAATTGCATAGCCTATTAAGTAGATTAAAAATGAAACAATAACTATATTGGAATCATATCTGCCACGATGAAATAAGGTAAGAATTAACAAATTTAATATAAGTGTCGCGGGGATTAATTGTATAAATAATGGATTTGTATATGGCACTGCTATTCCGGCAACTCCTACTGCATAGAAAATAATGAAGAATACCTTGAATTTTTTATAGCCTGGTATTAGATATTTAATTTTGTTTAAGTGGTTCTGCATTGACAAGGTTTTCCCATTTCAGAATGGAATTTTAAATTTTGTTTATCCGGTACTTCAATAATGCTTTAAAAAGTAAAAATATCTTAAAAGCATCAGTAACACGCATTCTTTTGTTCATTATCACCTTTGACGGTGTTTTTGATAATTTTCCGAGTAAATGCCTGTAATAAATAAAGGCGATTAACACGGCTAACTTTGATTTTCCCGGTAACCTTCTTATACCTTCTTTTGATTCCTCAAAATCCTTTTCAATATTTTCAATTAACTTATATTTTATTGATTCATTAAAAGTGTCTTGGTCAAAATCCGGAAAGTAGCTGCGGTCCAATTGTTTAATATCTGCCTTCAGGTCACGCAGGAAATTTACTTTCTGAAATGCTGAACCCAGTTTCATGGCAGATTTTTCCAGCTCATGGTAAAGTTGGTCATTACCATTTACGAAAACTTTCAGACACATTAGTCCAACGACATTTGCAGAGCCATAAATGTATTCGTCGAGTTCCTTTGAATCTGAATAACTGTTTTTACACAAATCGGCCTTCATGCTTTTAAAAAAAGATTCTACCAGGTGCGGCGGGATGTTGTATTTTTTCACCGTTAATGCAAAAGAGTTCAATACCGGGTTTACACTAATTCTGTTCGCCAGTGCTTCATTATAGTCACGTTCAAAATTTTTTAATACCAATTCCTGGTTTATGGTATTAAAAGTATCTACGATCTCATCTGCAATCCTGACAAATCCATATATGCTGTAAACTGCCCGCCTCATTTCGGCCGGAAGAAAACTTACTGCGGTAGAAAATGACGTGCTGTACTTATGGGTAATAAGTTTACTGGTTTTAAAAGATATCTCATTATAAAGGTCCATCACGGCATTTCAGCATTAAACATTTTTTAAAAATACAAACAATTTGCATTTAAAAAAAACTACTTTTCTTCTGCTTGTTTTTTCCTGGCTTCCCCGATGCCTATTCGCTTTCCATTAAAATATGCTGCCAAAAATGTGTTATCCATATCCAATGACTTCATAACCTTTGCAGCTTCCTCAAATGTATTATATGGACCAAAATAATATTTATACCAGTTTTCTTCAATCATCACTTTTATCTGCCTGCTGCCCCCGTAAATATTCCTGATATCTTTTTCTGGGATTTCACTGCTGTGGGCAGCAATCTGCACTATATAGGTTATTCCATTGCCCGGCTGCTGATGGCGAATCTGTTCTCCGGCAAGATCTTCTTTAACAGGGCCCTCCTTTATCTCCTTCAATTCTTCATTAACAGTGGTAATTATCTTTTGGGGTATGCCGGTCATTATTGTATAATCATCATACCACTGGTATGCATATATTACTGGTAAATCCTGGTACAAACGAAGCGCTCTGCCCATGTGCAACAGTGCCAGTTGCTCAAGATCGAAGGTCATCATATAAATACGCTCTGCCCTGGTGAACTCATCGGTATCATCGGCTTGATTTCTCAATATTTCTGATTTACTGAGTTTTTCCCGGGCCCTTCGTTCCAGATTTACCGGCCTGTCAAGTTCAGGTGGAAGATTTTCCGGAAGTTCATCCCGTATTATTTTACAATACCGGGCATAAATGCCGAATAAATTCCTGCTGGCCGAAAAAAGCTCATCGAAAGCATTTTCCAGATCGGCCCTGTTTCCAGATTCACCTGCCTGTATAATGAGTTCTTTTGCATTTTCCTTCTTTTGCTCAATGGTGTGGATTAACTTTTTGTCATCGTCTGAAAACTCAAGATTAAGTTGCTTTAGATTAGACCATATATCTATCTGCAATACAACTGAATATGACTCCGATAAAGTCAGGATTGATGTAAGCACTATGAATATGATAATCTTGAGTAACATACTATTTTAATGATATTGCAAATTGTATATAATAAGTAATGAACTATATGAATTTTATCACCGTTATTCAGTTAAAACTGGGTCGGTGACTATATATTAAAACATAAGCTGTTAAAAATATTTAATTGATTCTATGCAAATATGTTAAAAAACCCTGTGATAAAGATAACACAGTTTAAAATGTTTGAGTATTTAATATGGATGCGGATTTGAATTAAATACAAATAACAGGGAACTAATATTCCTCATTTTTAAAAGAATGATTACAATCAACGGTGCAAAGGAAAGTCCTGATTTGCAATATCGCTCAGTTGAAGATTAAGCGCCCTGACTGATATTTGTATTTCCCATATTGAAATACCTAATGAACTAATTAACAAAAGAAGAGCAATACCAAAAACATAAATTGCTATTGTCATGTACCCTATGTAAATCAGAAACATACAGACAACGCAAAGTAGCAGGCTGGCCAGGCCGTAGATCTGCATATGTCTTATCAAAGATAAACGCAGCCTCAGGTTTTTTATCTGTCCAAATAACCGCTTATCCGGACTTTCTTTGTATTTGGCATGCAGACTCCGCACCAGAACAGCAAGAGCGAGAAAACGGTTTGTATATGCCAGCAAAAGCAATGATATTGCAGAAAACAAGAGAGCTGGTGTTGTGAGAGTAAGATCGGTCATAATTAATATTTTTAAATAATCAGATCAGGGTTTATTCTATTTAATAATATTTTCTATTAACCAGTATAGAAAAGGAAGAGTGAATAAACTCAGTAAAGTCGAGATGAATACATTTTCAGTGGCATGTATATCATCAGCCTTAAACCTTTTTGCAAGTACTACGATTATCGCCATACAGGGAGTACCAGACTGGAGTATTACAACGTAAAAAGCTACAGGATCTATTTTTAATGTTAATAATGACAAAGTAAGCCTGAATATCATGATAAGTGCCAGGGGAGCTATTATCAATTTATTTAAGGAAAGTATATAACCCTTTTTTTGCCTGAATATACCTTTGATATTAGTATGCGCAAGCATGCCTCCAATATAGAGCATTGCCAGGTAACTGGTTGTCTGGCCAAGCCCACTTACCGGAGTATCAATAATTTCAGGCAATTTAATACCGGAAAGCATTAATAAAATGCCGGAAAGAAAAGCAATTGAATTCGGATTAATAAGGTTTATAAATTTCTGTTTAATTGTTAATGCAGATGATTGGCTTAAAATATTGACTCCTACGGTCCACATAACTGAATTTGAGGCAAGGTAGAATAAAGTGGCATAAAATAATGCCTCACCACCGGGAAACAGTGCGTTCATAAGCGGAAAGCCGAGAAATACGACGTTTCCAAAAGCTGTATGGAGTATGTGAATTGAGGAAGTTTCCTTTTTCATTCCAAGAATTCTGGAAGATAATCGCCCTGCGCTTAGAAGAAAAAACAGAGAAAATAATGACATGACCAGAACCAAAAAACCATTTCTGAGCAGTTCAAGCGTAATGTCAAGATTTGAAAAGGAACTTAAGATTAATGATGGCAGTGTAACATTTACCACCAGAGAAGCAATGCCTTCTTTTAAGGTTTCGGTAATTATGCCTGCTTTTGTAGCGATTACTCCAATACAAACAATTACTCCAAGAATTATTATCTGGTTTAAAATTATCTCGGACTGCACACTTATGTTTTTAACTCACAAAAGTATAAAATATAACTAACATATAATTTTAAAAAGCCATCAATAAACATGCGGGTTCCATACGAGTGAAATACCGGATATGAATAACATGCCTTAGTAAATAACTGAATTTAAATTTGATAACAATAGTTTATTCGTATGAATCGTCCATGACGATATTTTCAATATCTTCACAAAATACAATGAAAATATTGTCATGGTAAGATCCATAAGACCAATAATTTAATATTAATATTTACTTATGAATTAATTATCCAGGATCATTGTTTTATTAAAATTGGTATCCCTTCGCAGTAGGAATATGTACAATAAAAAAGATTTTTCAATGTTAAACTTTATACCAGATGCAGATAGAATTAATGATCAGGATTGTTTATACTTGTATTCATTGTAAACGTGGTATTCATTAGTAGTTGTTACTAATAAATTAATTTTATAAAAGTATTTCCTGACAATATGCTTGTTTTATATTTGTGGAATAATCGGTCCGGCGAAAAAATCTTTTAAATGCAAAGAACCATAAAAAAAAACATTAACGGTATACTGGGTACAGTAGTTTTTCATCTTGTATTAGTGGTCATTATTATGGCCGCAAGACTTTCTTCAGTGCAACAACAATATGAACAAAGAATGATTATTGAATTTGAATCTGAAATCATTGAACAGTCATTAAGTGATATTACTGAAACCGATTCCGATCAGTCAGATTTGCGTGAAGACAATCAGGGAAACTTACGAAGGAATATAGCTGTTAACGTTTCTGAAGACAGGCCGGTACCCGATGACTTTAAAAGAATGTCGCAACAGGATTTATCAGAATTGGATCATAGGGTCAATGAAATACTTGAAAATGCTGCTAACGGGGTTATGCCAGAATTAGAACAACCGGAAATAAAATTCGAACCACCAACCGAAATTGTCCGCCAGGAAAGCGGGGAATCCGAGCCCTACAAGGGCCCTACCACCATAACCTATGATCTCCCCGGCCGCACCCATTTAAGGATGCCTGTACCCGTTTACAAATGTCCTGATGGAGGAATTGTTGAGGTCAGTATTTTAGTCAACCGGGACGGGATTGTAATTAAGGCCGGTGTTGATTCAGATCCGGCTAATTTTAATGAGGAATGTATAAATAAAATGGCCCTTGAGGCAGCTTTAGGAAGCCGGTTTAGTTCTAATCACGGATCATCTGAGGTTCAGAGTGGTACAATTACTTTTTATTTTCAAAATCAATAAAATAATGATTGTAATTAGCATTATTAAGAATTAAATTTTATTTATTTTGTACAATATTTAAATTGTATGTAATGTTTGAATAAGTTTCAAACAATTTTATCCAGGAAGCATTATATTTTGATCTGATAATTATTGCATATGAACAAGAAACGCCTGATAGTCAGCATGAACAACTTACCAGAGGGAGTTAACGAAGCTATTAAAGATAAGTATCCGGGCGGATACCAAAACTTTGTTATTAAAGTCCCAAAAGGAGATAATGATTTTTTTTATGCGATTACAGTTGATATGGAAAATGCGAGCTACCTGGTTAAGGTAAATGTTAAAATTGATTCCCTGGCAAACAATGATGATGATGATGAAGATAATGATGATGATGAAGATATTCCGTTAGATTCTGAAGATAAATCCATTGCAGGGGGAGATCCCGGAGAAATTGCAGATATGGACGATATGGATGATTAATTTTTTCAAATCCATTTGTTCCCGGTAATGATTAGAAGTATATATTTCCTTTAATATTGCAATGTTGAATGAATTATTATTATATTTAGATATCTAACCAATAAAGGCAACAATGGATCCAATTTATATTAAGGGCACCAACAGAACTCCTTTTGTAAACATGGACCCCTCTGGTAAATTTAAAATCTCTGGCAGGTCTATTCATGAAAACCCCTCGAAGTTCTTTGATCCAATTGTGGAGTGGGTTAAATCCTATATTAATAATGACCATAAAACTACTATATTTGATATTGAACTAGAATATTTCAATAGCGGGTCTTCGCGATACATATTAGATATACTCAGACTATTAATGGAAGATAATGCAAATAAAAACCTGATTATTAACTGGTACTATGAGGATGGAGACGACGATCTTCTGGAGCGGGGTGAGTATTATGAATCCATTCTAAATACTAAGTTCAACTTCATTGAATTTCAATAGATATATTTTCTCCTTCTCTCTCTTCTCTTTCGATTTCAAGTGCCATTGCCCATCCAATGCGGTAGTTATGTAATTCCAGTAATTCACTTATGCAAGTGGGGCATATCTCCTCAGTAGCTATATTTTTTCTGCATCTTGAACAAATACGTTCTTTGTTATCCATTACCAGACTTATTGATGACCTTTTCAGATATCTTTTACGCCTGCAAGCCCTTTATTGTTGCAGTTTTCCTTATCTTTTTTAAACTTATTGGTGAATCTGACAAAGAGGTCGTTGTTGGATAAGCAAAACGATATTTGTTAATAATTGTGGTGGTCCAATAAACAGCAATAAGAGTGCACCTTAAAGGAATGAATCTTCATCATTACTGAATACTACCTTGCAAACTACCGGCTCACCTGCCGGGTTACGATTATAGGCAGCCGGAGAATGTCCTGAATCTATACTCCAAACCTCAATATCGGGATATCGTGCTGCAAGCAATAATGAAGAAAGAGTAAAGGGTTTTGGGCCAATAGGTAGTATTGCGACCTGATAATTAAGTCTCAGACTGATTGTCAGAGAAGTAAGCAGAGTGTCAGTTTGTTTGTAATCTCCAATCGGATATTTAATTATATGTTCCCGGGGAAGCATATTTAAGATTTTTTTATTGTTTTTTAATACCCTGTCAGCGTAACGGCTATCAAATGCAGGATCTGAATAGAAAGCGAATACTGCTTCATATTCAAATTTTTGAATTAGTTTCTGGGTAAGGTATTTCTCATAACCAAGACCAATTATCAGAGCCAGAGGTTTGTTTGGAATATGATTTGCTTTTAGCAATCCAATGGGATCTTTAGGTAAGTTTTTATTCCCTGGATTGATCGGTTCGGAAAATACTGCTGATGAATATGAAAAATAAATTTCCAAATCATCAGTGGTATTTGTTTCACTTAATATGAAATATTTTAAAAACCCTGCGTACCATATCTTGCTCATGCAGGAATAATCTATCAGGATTTTGATTTTTTTAAATCCTTTATTATCATTAATTGCATTATCAAGAAACTCAATAATATTATTGTTCTTATCGGCAGATTCTTCTATAAAAACAAATCCTTCCTCAGAAAATCGCTTATCATTTTTATTACGGTACAGGAAATTCTTTCTGTCGTTGAATGCAATGGCGATTTTATGCACAGCATTTACAGGAATCGAGTCTATTAAATAAGTGCAACGGTTTTCATAGCCCGATGCAGCAATAAAATAGTCAAATTGGTTATCTCTTAATTGATCAAACCCAACCTGATGTGCAAAAATCAATTCCATATTAAAGATAAAACTAGCACCTACTGAGGGCTAAATATAAGAATAGTTATCATTAAAAAAAAAATCAAAATTTCATATTTTATAACAGATAGAAGAGTTATAAGAAACAACGTGATTTAAAACTGACCGGGATTCCTTTAATTATTTTTTTTTTTTATATGTTTGCATGCTTTATAACATATTTTTCAGATATGATAAAAAAAGTACTTATTGCCAATCGTGGCGAAATAGCTGTAAGGATAATCCGGACTTGCAGGGAAATGGGAATTGAAACTGTAGCTGTTTTTTCCGATGCTGACAGGAAATCATTGCATGTAAGATATGCTGATGAAGCAATCCATATTGGTAACTCTCCCTCAACGGAAAGTTACCTGGTAAAAGAAAAAATTCTTAACGCTGCAAAAATATCAGGTGCTGATGCGATCCATCCGGGCTATGGATTTTTATCTGAAAATGCAGATTTCGCCGAACTAACAAGAAATGAGGGCATTATTTTTATAGGCCCTTCGGCTGAAAGTATTCGCCTGATGGGTGATAAAATATCAGCAAGAAGCATAATGGAAAAAGCCGGTGTACCTGTTGTTCCGGGAACAACAGAAAAAATCAGGGATACTGAAAAAGCGCTGGAAATTATAAAAACAATAGGTTTTCCCATCATCATAAAGGCTTCAGCTGGCGGGGGCGGTAAAGGGATGAGGCTGGTTCTTAAAGAATCAGAATCACTTCAGGCTATTAATTCTGCCAAATCTGAGGCAAAAGCTGCTTTTAACGATGATTCAGTATATATAGAAAAATATATATCTTCGCCACACCACATTGAGTTTCAGGTTATTGCTGACAAGTTCGGCAATATTATTCATCTTTGTGAACGGGAATGTTCCATTCAAAGGAGGCATCAGAAAATAATTGAAGAAACCCCCTCTCCTATTATGACTGAGGAATTAAGAAAAGAAATGGGAGAAAAAGCTATAGCTGCTGCAAGATCTGTAAATTATGAAGGTGCCGGGACCATTGAATTCCTGGTGGATGATAAACTGAATTACTATTTCCTTGAAATGAATACCCGCCTTCAGGTCGAACACCCCATAACCGAACGTGTTACAGGTGTTGATTTGGTGAAAGAACAGATAAGAGTTGCCGCAGGAGAAAAACTTTCATATGAACAGTCTGATATATTTCAGGATGGCCACGCTATTGAATGCAGAATATATGCTGAAGATCCCGATAATAATTTCATGCCCAGTCCCGGATTGATAAGGAAAATTTCTGAACCCATGGGATTTGGAGTAAGAACTGATGGCTATGTCTATGAAGGATATGAAATTCCGATTTACTATGATCCCATGATATCAAAACTTATTACCTGGGGGAAAATACGAAGTGAAGCTATTACACGAATGAGCAGATCACTTGGGGAATATTATATTATGGGAATAAAGACTTCAATAGATTTTCTTAAAAGAATCATGGAAAATCCTGAATTCGTTCAGGGCGTTTATGACACGCATTTTATTGACACCCATAAGGAGCAACTCTTTTCCCCGTGTGATAATGTAAAAGAAATTGAAGATTTGGCTATGATAGTAGCTTTTATGGAACATATGGAAAACATTACAAGCGGACAGGACTTATCGCTCTATCCAAATTTTTCAAACTGGAAATTACAGAACAGAAGGAAAAATCTCTCCCAACAATAATAATTTCACAAAAGATTTATTTTAAGATTATGTCAGCAATCGAATTGAAAACCGGGAACAGATCAGAACCTGTTGAAATACTCGACCAAAATGGTAGCAATCTCAAAATCATGTTGGGAAATAAAGAGTATAATCTTGATATCATTAAAGTGGAAAAGAACATTTACTCTGTCCTGCTGGGAAACAAATCCTATGATATCGAGATAGTTAGCTCAGGCAAGAAAAATAACTTTTCAGTAAGATATATTTGTCATTCCTATAATGTGAAAATTGTAGATGCTGAAATGCGCTATTTGAAAAACAGGATGAAGGCTGCCGGAGAAAGTGAAGAAAATATTATATCCTGTCCGATGCCAGGTAAAATTGCCAGAATAATGGTTAAAACAGGAGACAATGTAGAAGTCGGACAGGTAGTCATTATTGTCTCTGCAATGAAAATGGAAAGTGAATATAAAACAGGTAAAACCGGCAGGATTAAGGAAGTTATGGTTAGCGAAGGTGATGTTATCGAAGCAAATATGCCCTTAATAGTTTTGGAATAAATATTTTAACCTAAACAGTAACTTTAAATAATATGTCTACTTTAAAAGATAAATTCCAGGAACTGGATGAAAGAAATAGAGAAGCTTCTCTTGGAGGCGGAAAAGAAAAAATTGAAAAACAACACAACGGTGGAAAACTCACCGCAAGAGAACGCTTGGAGTTATTGTTAGATGAAGGAAGTTTCATGGAGACCGATAAAATGATGAAACACCGTTGCACTGATTTTGGAATGGAAAAAAACAAAATATCAGGTGATGGAGTTGTATCGGGTTATGGGAAAATAGACGGAAGGCTGGTTTTTGTTTTTGCTCAGGACTTTACTGTATTTGGCGGCACACTTAGCAGGGCTAATGCCGATAAAATAGTTAAAGTCATGGAAATGGCAATAAAAATGGGGGCACCACTTATAGGCCTTAATGATTCCGGCGGTGCACGGATACAGGAAGGTGTTCAAAGCCTGGCCGGATACGCTGATATTTTTCATCTCAATGTAAAAGCTTCCGGAGTTATTCCGCAAATTTCATCTATACTCGGCCCATGTGCAGGAGGTGCTGTGTATTCTCCGGCACTTACAGATTTCATTATAATGACAAAGCAAAGCAGTTACATGTTTGTCACCGGGCCCGAAGTTATTAAAACAGTAACACATGAAAACGTTACCAAAGAAGAACTTGGCGGAGCTATGACTCATAACTCCAAATCAGGGGTTGCCCATCTTATTGGAGATGATGATGAACACAGTATGATGATGGTCAGGGAACTTATCGGATTTCTTCCGTCAAACAATATGGAAGACCCGCCGGTAAGACATGCCACTGATGATATAAACCGTGAAGATGAAAATCTCCAGAGCCTGGTTCCGGCCGACCCTAATAAGCCTTACGATATTATGACAATCATAGAATCTGTGGTTGATGATCATAATTTCTATGAGATTATGCCCCATTATGCTAAGAACATGATTACCGGATTTGCCAGGATGGATGGAAAATCAGTTGGTATTGTTGCAAATCAACCTGCCTTTCTGGCTGGTGTGCTGGATATTAATTCATCAGTAAAAGCTGCAAGATTTGTTCGTTTTTGTGATGCCTTCAATATACCACTGATAACATTGCTGGATGTTCCTGGATTTTTACCTGGAACTAACCAGGAATTTGGAGGTATAATAAAACACGGGGCCAAACTTTTATATGCATTTTCCGAAGCAACTGTCCCCAAAGTCACACTGATTACAAGAAAAGCCTATGGAGGAGCCTATTGTGTTATGGCCAGCAAGCATATAGGAGCAGATGTTAATCTTGCATATCCTACAGCCGAAATTGCAGTTATGGGCCCGGAGGGAGCAGTAAACATTATTTTTAGAAATAAAATATCTGATGAAGATAAAGCCACTGCTATTGAAGATTATCGGGAAAAATTTGCCAATCCCTACAAAGCAGCCGAACTGGGATATATTGATGAGGTTATTTACCCCCGTGAAACAAGGAAGAAACTAATTCTTGCATTGGAAATGAGCCAGAATAAAAGTGTTTCCAGGCCTCCCAGAAAGCATGGAAATATACCTTTATGATATATTACGGCTTTGATTATTTCAATTCCGCAATTTCAGGATAGATAAAAGGTTGATTTTCAAAAAAATGAAAAAGGTCATGATCCGGCCATTTTTCAATTTTATTCAACGCGGACTGCACCTCACGGTTTATTTCCCTTGAAAGGGCACTTCCCTTATATGTACTGGAGTTAAATAAGACAGACCATGTTATACCATTATTCTGTCGGATCACCAGAGCCGAGGTTCCGGCGAATGTACCGGTACGCCAATAGTTACCCGCTCTGTCAGATCGGGACCAGCCTATGGTTCTGTTCAGGGAGGATCCCGTATTGGACATCAATGCGATACTTTCATCCGAAATAATATTCGGAACATCGTTTTTATCATCAATTGCAACTATCAGCCTAAGAAGCTCTGAAGGTGAGGCGATCCATCCTCCTGCAGCACCAAGCACTTCAATATCATTGCCTCCATATGATTTAGGCACTAATTCTCCTATATCATATATTGAGTTAACCTTAAAGGCGTTGTACTGTTCATAATATTTAACTTCATTATTAAAACGGTCTGCTTCGAGGTTTTTTCCAATTCGCATATCCTTTATTCCAAGGGGAAAAAGTATTGCTTCCCTTACATAATCTTCATATGGGAGCCCGGAAATCTTTTCAATTACTTCACCCAGAATCACATAGCCAAGGTTTGAATAACTGGTTCCGGAACCGGGATTATAATGAAGCCGCTTACTTAGTGCAAATCTGATAATATCGGTTGACCGGACAGGTAAGTCAACTTTCATCTCCCTGGAGATAATATGGGACATAAACAGATGATCCCCGAAACGGTGGCTCCAGCCAGCGGAATGTTCCAGAAGATTCCTCACAGTAATTTTTTCTACCCTTGGGTCCCTATAATTAAGATAAAGGCTGTCATTAAGAATTCCTTCCCTACCAAAAACTTTGTCATCCAGATCAAGTAATCCGAATTCTCTTAATTTAATTATTGTAGTTGCGGTGATAAGTTTTGATATGCTGGCAATCCTGAACATATGTCCGGGTTCTACCCTCTCTTCCTTTTCAATATCAGCATGCCCCAATCCCTTGGCAAAAACCAGCTTCCCGTCCCTGGCCACGGCAATTGAGGCCCCTTTCATGTCGTACCTTTTTAAAATTGAAGCTATACGCACTTCCAAATCCTGAAAACTTTCAAAATCTGATAACTCATTGCTGATCCTGTTTGACAGGGGTTGTACCTTATTTGAACTTACTGTCATATTCGTGGAATTATTACCTGATGAAGTCACAGAAACATCCCAGAAATAAAAAACCACAAATAAAAATATCTTTAAAACAATGCCCGAGAAATATAATTTCACCATAAACAACAGATAATTCTGTATGAAACTTAAATTAATTCTGGCCTTAATTCCGGGGATCAAAAAACCCGAATGCAAGCTATCAGAATTTTATGTATTAAAATATGTACCTTATTACAACAAGTCGCTCAAAAATAAGAAAAAACCATTACTATTGAAGGTTATGGCGACTTTTTTAATTATTATCAGTAAAACAGATTGCAATTGTCGTTTTTAAGTTGATAAATGTATCAATGATTTATGTTTGTTACGTTGATAATGCTGATTAGGTTTCATTAATTCCCTACAACAAATCACCTTTTCTCATTACCGGTTTCAAAAATTTTCAAAATGGTCAAATTGAACGGGTGACCGTATTTCATCCATTATGATTTATTCCGGAATTTGATTGTTTTCAGTTAAATACTATTAATCGTTTATTCCAGAGAATTAAATCCCAGAGAGTTAAATTTTATAAGAGCTGTTATCGGATTAATTATCGGATAGATTATTTTGGTATATAGTTAATTTGTAATTTATTATACTAAATTTAATTTGGTTCTTAAGCAAAAAAAATGTATTTTTATGATAACACAAGTTTTTAAATTTAATCTTAAAAGCAATTTAACGTAATACTAACCTTAAAAAAAATAAATATTATGAGTAAATCATCAGTAAGTGCAGTTTTAGGTTTTATGGCCGGTGCGGCAGCAGGTGCTGCTATTGGAATATTATTTGCACCAGAAAAGGGAGCCTCAACAAGAAAAAAGATCAAAGACCAGGCTCACAAATTAAGTGATGAGATGACAGATAATGTCTCCCGTAAAGTTGATGACCTTAGTAAATATCTTTCTGGCTTTGCAAACGAGACCAAGGAAAAGATTGCCGATCTGGAAAAGAAAACCAGGCAGGAAATAAAAGAAGTGAAAGAAAAAGCTACTAAATAGATATTAAATGGCCAATTCATCTTTTACAGAAAATGCAAATGAAATAATTAAAATTGCACGTTCTTACGTGATCACAAGAATTGAATTATGGAAATTGTCTCTGCTTGAAAAAACCTCTCTGGCAGGGGCCTTTTTCCTTAGTTCAGTAATAATCGTATTGATCGTTGCATTTTGTCTGTTGTTTATTTCACTATCTTTTGCATTCTGGTATGGACAAAGGACAGGTGATCTTTCTATAGGATTTCTAATTCTGGCAGGTTTTTATCTTATTTTAGGCCTGATATTCATAATCAGCCGAAAACATCTTATTACCGGGCCTGTGGTAAAATCACTGTCTGATATACTTTATAGTGATGATGATGAACCTGAAGAACCGGATAGTAATGAAAAATAAGAAAGGTTATAATTCAATTCATGATATAAAAATTGCCAGGGAAAGACTCAGGTACGAAACAAAATTGTACGAAGAAAAACTCCGGAATACCAATAACCTGATACTTTCAGGAATCACCTTGTCAATGAAGAACCTGAAGTTCAATATACGAAACAGGCTTATCACCTATTCGATTTTCCGTTCTTTCTACAAATCTAATTTATTTTATGATTTTGTAAAAAATTTTTTCAGGGGATTCAGGAAGTCCAGATAGCAGAAATTATCAATAAAATACCAGCCCGGTCCGAAAATTAATTCAAATTTTCGGACCGGGCTGGTATTTTTATTTCCGGGAACTCTTCCCGGGCTGATTTGTTTTTAAAGAAATATTCCCAGGCTGACTATGAACTGCCTGCTTCGGGAGTCAAATTCCCTTTCCTGTCCGCCTATTGTAATTCCGCTACCAAGTTTGCTTAAATTGCCTTCATATTTAAGGTCAACCGCAAAACGCCCAAAGATATCCAGGCCGGCACCTACCTGGTAGCCGAATGTGGCAGAATTGAATTCTTCACGGATTGGATAATCCCTGAGTTCCGAATCAGTATTGAGTATTATTGTTCCCACGGGTCCTATTCCCAGGCGGGCCGGGCCAAATCGTCTGCCAACCAGAACCGGAAAATCCAGTTTGGTAAAGCTTTGTTCACGTATATGACCAATAACATTGTTTTGAAGTTCTTCAACTCTTACCTCACTGCCTACTGATGTAATCAGTAACTCAGGCTGCAGGAATATTCCAAAAAAAGATATCTGAGTCATCAATCCTGCATGGAATCCTACCTGGGCATCCCCAAGGGTTGTTAAACGGAAATCCTCTGTTTCCACATTGGTGGCATCAAAATAGGCGGTATTAATACCTCCCCTTAGCCCGAACCGGATTTGGGAGCTGACACTTGATGCAAGCAATATTGAAATTATTATTAATACTGCAAATCTTTTCATAATTAATAGAATTTATAATATCAGATTAAAAATATATTGTTTACTAATAGTGAACTCACAAAGTAAAGCTATATAAAATTTCAGTATATTCAGCCTGGTTCAGATGTTTTATGAATTTTATATTTATATGTACGGATTCCCGATTTATAAGGTTTCATCATGCCCTGCCCTCTTTAAGGCTTCCAGCCTTTTAAGCAAGGGGGGGTGCGAATAGTGAATAGTCACATAAAGTGGATGTGG
This sequence comes from Bacteroidales bacterium, assembly GCA_007132225.1. Lineage (GTDB taxonomy): Bacteria > Bacteroidota > Bacteroidia > Bacteroidales > PUMT01 > PXAP01. The sequence continues at coordinate 21,268 of SLPB01000089.1, forward strand.
TCTCAGGTTGCTTAAATTCTTGACTGATAATTTTTTTAATGCATCGGCCAGGTATTTTGCCGAATGGTGCTCTGCAGCAAATCGGTCGGCTTCATACTCATTTTTCCGGGAGATCCAGTTGCCGGCAACACCAAAAATTGCTGAAACAGGAGAATAGAGTATGCCAAAAGCAATAAGTCCCATATGAAATGAAGGCTGTTCCGACCCAAGGGCAGTCGAAAGAGCCGGATTTGAAACCAGCAGCGAAAGAATGTACAGGGTAATTGCACTGGTTATAAAAGAAATAGCCAATCCTGAAATTATATGCTTCTTCTTATAGTGACCAATTTCATGAGCTAAAACACCAACTATTTCTTTAATTTTCAAGTCTCCGATTAAAGTATCAAAGAGTACTATCCGTTTCTTCTTTCCCAGCCCTGCAAAATAAGCATTCGCCTTGGTACTCCTCTTAGAGCCGTCTATTACAAACACATCGTCGAGACGGAAATCTGTCCGCCGGCTTATTGATTCTATTGATTCACGCAATTCTCCCTCCTGTAATGGAGTTTGTTTATTGAAAAGCGGTACTATAAGTGTCGAATAAAAAAAGTTCATGAAAATCATGAAAAATGTTATAAGTGCCAGCGCATAAACCCAGAACCATTCAGCAGTTTGCAAATAGAACCAGGTTATCATAGCCAGTAATCCGCCTCCGATTATTATGGTAAGAATCCAGCCTTTGAGTTTATCAGTGATGAAAATGCGGGGGGTGGATTTATTGAATCCAAATCGTTCTTCGATAACAAATGTAGCATACCAGTCAAAAGGAGTGTGTAAAATATCCGAACCAAACATAATTATTCCAAAAAATATAAGGGTAATCAGAACAAGATTGTCAGTCCCCCCCCGGGCAAATTCATCTATTAAAGCAAAGCCCCCAAAAAACAACATTGCCAGAATTAAAATAAGGCTGAACGAACCGCGGACCAGCGAAAATCGTTGTTTCACCTTTTCATATTCAATCGACTTGCGATATTTGTCTTCATCATAAATATCTTTAAGTTCATCAGGCAATACCGGCGACCTTCTGGTGGAATTAAGAAATTCCAGTAAAACTTCCAAAAGAAAGGAAGCCAGCACAAGTCCAACTATAATATAAAACAACATAACTCAGATATTAAAAATTAAAAACACAAAGGTAGGTTTTTTTTAATTTCCCTTACCCAGCTGACGGTCGAGCTCTGCCGATTTCTCAAACCGTTCTTCGAGAATTTCAATATACTCGGCCGTTAAAGGATGGCTCCGGATCTTATAGGATCTCCTTGCCCAGTCAAGTGCCTGCCTGTAATCACCTCTGATTTCATTTAGATAGGCAAGATTATAAGCGGCAGCAGCAACAATATTATCATTTCTCCTTTCCAGAAGTTCTTTATAAATAACCTCTGCTTCATCAAACCTTGCATTTTCAATATAACCGGAGGCTCTCCTTAACTTTCTGTTTCCTCTTGAAAAATAATTCCGCTCTTCTACTATCCAGTAAGGCGAAATCCTTCTTGCATATGCCAGGGCCGTAAAATAGGCTGCTTCCAGTGTTGCCGCCTCCGGACCGGGAAGAAAGTCCGGAATTTCATTTGCAATAAAAGAGGCATGCCGCCATACCAATGTATCACTCCAGGAGTGTTCATCCATAACACCGCCATCATTACCCCGGTAGGCACGCCACAGAGCATTTATTTCCAGTGAAATTTCTCCTATATAATAATTTCTGATATAAGCTTCATTCCTCCTTTGAGATAATTTAATTTTATCAGGTAATTGCATTCCCAGGTATTCAAGTGATAAAATTGCATTTGCATTCAGGGAATCGCAGAGAAAAACAATAAATTCAGGCTCGAGCATTCCCGGATCTTTGACAATCTCTTTTTGGGGAATCTCCAACAATCTGCTCTCATCAGTTGGAGCGATGCCCGGCGATTCATTGAGAATATCAGCCAGTGCGAATATTATTTCTGTTGAAGCTTTATTAAATAATTCAACATTATCATGTGGCAAATATGACTCTTCAATATTACCGGTTTCAACTTCTTCAATAATGGTTCTGTTAAGAATTATTACATTTTCTGTTTCCGGAACCAGCGGGTTGTCAGCAGGTTCCAATACCTGAATTTCAATAGTCGATAAAGAAACACAGGAAACAAATACCAGGGGACACAGAAATAAAATGAATTTATTTAACATGAAATTATTATTACAGGCAGTAAAATTAACTATTTTATTTAAAGGTTTTAAGTACTGCCTTTGTTTAAAATATTCCCGATTATTATGTATTTTTCAGATTTTACATCATCAAATTTTCCAGGTGTTTCGGTAAATAAGCCGGACTGGAATATTTACTTTTTTCAATGGGTGAAAATATGCTTATCAAAAATACATCTCTTTATTACAATATTGATGATAAAAATCACTATGATATCTTGCTTGAAAGTGGAAAAATTGCATGTATCGCGCCGGCCGGAGAAATTAACCAGCAGGTTGATTTTCTTGACGGTGCCGGTTTAATTGCTATTCCCGGGCTAATAGATATTCATATTCATGGTGCTGGAGGAACTGATAGTCAGATTGGTACCAGGGAGGATTTTGAAACTATTTCACAAACACTTGCGGGCATGGGAGTTACCGGCTTTTTAACTACTATGGTAATAAATCCCCATAAAAGTAACCCCCATTTAAAAACAGCAAGTGAATGTACTGGTAAAAATTTAAAAGGTTCAGAATTACTGGGTATTTATATTGAAGGCCCATTCATAAACATAAAAAAAAGAGGTGGCATAGGTACAGGTTGCATTACCAGCCCCTCAGTTAACATTTTTGAAAAAATTCTTGAGGAATCGGGTAATGCCTTGAAAATAATGACTGTTGCCCCTGAAATTCGGGGAATTGAAAAAATTGTAACCAGGTTAAGGGATAATAACATAATTGCTGCATTTGGCCATTCGGATGCAAATTATGAGGAAACAAAAAAAGGATTTGTTATGGGAATAAATCATGTTACCCATTTGTTTAATGCCATGCCTTCGCTTCATCACAGAAATCCGGGCCCCCTTGGAGCAATTTTTGAGAATCCCGAAATCAGTATTGAATTAATTTCAGATTCTCATCACGTGCACCCAAGTTTGATCCGTATGGCCCGGAAATTAAAGGATCCCCGGACAATAACCTGCATTACCGATGGCATAAGCGGTATGGGGCTGCCTGATGGAACATATATGTACAATAATAAAAAATACACATCAAAAAATGGATTAGCCCGATATCTTGACGGCACCTTTATAGGTTCTGCCACACCCCTGGGAAATATAGCCCGGAACTATATGACCTTCACCGGCGCCGGTTTTAAGGAGACTATAGATACAGTAACCATAAATCCTGCACGGATTCTTGGCATTGCAAATGCCAAGGGCAGTCTTGAAGAAGGTAAGGATGCCGATATTGTTCTTATTGATTCTTCATTTAATGTCCATCATACCATAATAGCGGGGAGACACATATTCAAGAGCCAGGATTAATTTTTTTCAGGAAATATTATGAATTTCACCTATCTGGACACCATAATTATCATTGTTTATTTGACAGGCATTACCTGGTTCGGAATAAAAATAGCAGGAAAACAATCCTCATCAAAGGACTATTTTCTCGGAGGAAGGGATATTCCCTGGTGGGCTGCCTGTTTTGCCATTGTGGCAACGGAAACCAGTACACTGACTTTTATAAGTATTCCGGGACTCGCATATATTACAAACCTTAACTTTCTGCAAATCACAATTGGATATTTTGCAGGAAGAGTTGTTGTGGCATGGATAATACTTCCTGCTTACTTCAGGGGGGAACTTGGAACGGCCTACACTTATCTCGCAAACAGATTTGGAACACCAATGAAAAATCTGGCTTCCGGGGTTTTCATGATTACAAGGCTCGCTGCTGACGGTGTAAGATTGTTTGCAACTGCAATTCCCCTTGCCCTGATTTTCCAGGGAACATTAATTGCAGAAAACCTTTCCACCGAATGGATATACACGGGATCAATATTACTAATAGCACTTATATCGCTAAGCTATACCTATATTGGAGGTTTAAGAGCAGTTGTATGGATGGATGTAGTACAGCTGTTCATCTATTTTGCCGGTGTAATATCAGCCATAATAATTGTGAGCGGAGAATTAAGCGGTGGACTGACAGGAGGTCTCTCCGGGGCATATGAAGCCGGTAAGCTTGAAATATTCAACTTTTCGTTCGAAGGGGGACTAAAGGGATTTTTCTCTACTCCTTATACACTTATTGCCAGTATTTTGGGAGGGGCGTTTTTATCAATGGCCTCTCATGGGATTGATCAGCTAATCGTGCAAAGGCTGCTTGCAGCAGGTTCTTTAATAGCAAGCCGAAAAGCCCTTATTATGTCAGGCGGAATTATTATAGTTCAATTTGCCCTCTTTCTTATTCTTGGCAGTCTTTTATTTGTTTTTTATGGTGGTGCCGACATTATTCCTGATGAAATATTTCCCATGTTCATTATTGAGGAAATGCCTGCAGGCCTGTCAGGATTAATTATTGCAGCCCTGTTTGCCGCAGCAATGTCTACGCTTTCCAGTTCAATCACAGCGCTTGGTTCAGCTACCATGTACGACTATGTAATTCCCTACTATAAGAAACTTACAGTTGAAAATGAAATAGCAATATCCAGACTGATAACGCTGACCTGGTGCATACTTCTGGCCGGATCTGCAATACTGTTTATGCAAAGCTCATACATTGTGGTTGAGCTTGCACTTTCAATTGCTTCATTTACTTACGGCGGACTGCTTGGTATCTTTTTTCTTTTTGTACTTTTCAGCAAGTCAGAAATAAAACATGCAATTCCTGCATTTCTGACAGGGATACTTGTTATGATATATATTATACTATTTACTGAAATAGCATGGACATGGTATACGCTGACAGGATCTGCAGTCACTGTTATTACCGGGCAGATACTGATACTCAGGTCTGCATACCTCCGCAGACATTGATAACCTGTCCGCTTATATAAGAAGAGAGGTCAGATGCAAGGAAAAGTGTAACATTTGCCACATCTTCCGGTGTCCCTCCCCTTCTTACCGGTATACTCTGGATCCATTGATTTCTTATATCTTCCGGAAGTTTAGCTGTCATATCCGTAATAATAAAGCCCGGAGCTATTGCATTACAACGTATACTCCTGGGACCAAGCTCCTTAGCAACTGATTTAGTAAAACCCAGTATTCCTGCCTTGGAAGCAGAATAATTGGACTGACCGGCATTTCCACTAACTCCCACAACAGAACTCATATTAATTATAGATCCTGAGCGCTGTTTAAGCATATATTTCTGTGTTGCCTTAGTGAAATTAAATACAGACTTTAAATTTACATTGATAACTGAATCCCATTGCTCCTCGGTCATTCTCATCAATAATGTATCTTTTGTTATTCCTGCATTATTAACCAGTATATCAATACTTCCAAATTCCTTTGCAATATTGTCTATGGTTTTTTCAGTCTCTTCAAAATTAGCTGCATTGGAAGCATAGCCTTTAACCTTTACTCCAAAACCTGAAATCTCCTCTTCAAGTGATCTGGCCATATCGTCATATGAAAGATCGGTAAATGCAATGTTTGCTCCATGCCGGGCCAGAGTTAGGGCAATTGCTTTGCCAATCCCACGGCATCCTCCTGTAACAACGGCATTCTTTCCTTCAATTATCTTCATTATATTATAAGTTTTGATTTAAAAACAAAATAAGCAAAGAAATTTCTAAATATCAAAAATGGAATCAATAATATAGATTTTTATATTATAACAGCGTCTCCGGCAAAGCTTTTGATTAATTTGAGAGAACTACACCAGGGAGGAGAACGAGGTTTAAATCAGCTTAAAACTATGTTTTATATGAAGTTTCCGGGCATCATCCGGTTTGAATAGGCGGATAAATCTAGCCATCTGATTTTTTTAAATGATTTACCAGGGCTCTGTTAATTTTTTTAACAACAGCAGGGCCCTCATAAATAAACCCCGTGTAAATCTGTATAAGGCTTGCGCCAGCCTTAAGTTTTTCGATGGCATCTTCAGGGCTCATTATGCCACCAACCCCAATAACGGGGATTTTACCATCTGATTTATTTACAAGGTACCTTATGATTTCGGTGGAACGATCTTTAAGAGGTAGTCCACTAAGTCCGCCCCTGCCAATTTCTTCCACTTTTTCCTTTTCAGTAACAAGATTATCCCGCCTGATTGTTGTATTGGTAGCAACAAAACCGGATATCCCGGTCTTTAATGCAATATCCACAAGCTCGTCAAGCTGTGTATAGTTAAGGTCAGGAGAAATCTTAAACAATATTGGTTTCTGTATTGCTTTTTTGGCGGAAATATTTTTAAGCGAATCAATGATCCCGGTAAGAGTATCAGCATCCTGGAGTTTCCTTATATCGCCAATATTGGGACAGCTGACATTTACAACAAAATAATCCACAACATCATATAAAGCTTCAAAACAACATTTATAATCATCTATTGCATTGTCATTTAAGGTTGAAGTATTTTTCCCAATATTACCGCCAATAATAACTTCAGGTCTGTTTTTCCTCAGATTCCCGACAATTTTTTCCACACCCTTGTTATTCATGCCCATTCTGTTGATAAGGGCTTTATCTTCAGGAAGCCGGAAAGACCGGGGTTTCGGATTTCCTGGCTGTTCTACGGGAGTAACTGTACCAATTTCTATAAAAGAAAAGCCGAAGGAAGCAAAATCGTTATATATCTCAGCATTTTTATCAAATCCGGCAGCAAGACCAACAGGATTAGAAAACTTTATACCAAAAACGGTTCTTTCAAGAGACCTGGAGGGTACTTTAAAAAAAACGCCAGTGAGTTTTTTCAGACCGGGGACCATAAAGACAATCCTTAAAAAGGAAACAACAAAAGTATGGACAGATTCTGGCTGAAAACAAAAAAAAAGCGGACGGACGAGGTTTTTATATATCATTTTTGCCGCAAATATAATCTATTTGATCATTCAGGAGAATATTCAGAAAAACTTTTATCAGAATAAAATATAACTATTTTTTCAACAACTTTTCCTTTAATTACATTTGTAACCCCAGGCGATTCCTTTGCTTCACTCTTGTAATTACTACTTTCCACCTTGTTGGTTACATTTGTATTAGTAATGTTATTATTATCATTCACATTACCGGATTTACGGTCATCAGGCCTGTCAGCTTGATTTTCGATTACCTGTTTATTTAAATCATTTTTTTCAGGATCGTCTCCTGTGAATAAATTACCTTGAATATTCTCTTCCTTGAACATGCTGCCTTTTCCGGTAATAAGCCATTCAGCATTTAATGAAGGATAATTAACAAGAATTTTCTGAATAAAATCAAAACCAGGCTTATTGCGGCCTGATATAATATGTGAAATACTTGATGGCTGAACTCCTATTATTTCAGCAAATCTGGCGGAAGATAATTGTTCCCTGGTTAAAAACTTCAATAGTCTGTCCTTCATAGAAGAATGAATTAGTGAATTTGTATTTCATATAGTATACAAATGTAATGATATTCAAAATAACATACGTAACTTTATACTGATTACACATGTAATCTTTTAATGCTGTGAGATATATTTTTCAATTTAATATTCATTATATTTTATTCCTTGATCTATAATGTTTTATAATATGAATTATTTTAATTAAGTGTCCATACACCTGTAGTTCAGTCTAATATATTATTCAAACTTTCAGTTCTATTAATAGTTTATATAAACCCCATATAATGTTGGTATTTAGGTTTTTAATGATTTTTTATTTACATAACTAATCTGATTTCAACATATATTCCACTATGCTTAAATAAAATGTTTATTTAAAATGCATATTTGACTGGAATTAGGTACTTTAACCTATGATTATTTACAATATTATCATTCACATTTCGCTAATTATTAAGATTACATATGTAATTACAGCAGATTGCCAGTAAAAATTAGTGATAAAAAACTAAACTGACGGATAAACAAAATATAGCAGAGAATCTTATTAGAGTAAAATTGTGTATTTTCACATGTCTAATTACTTACAGAGCTTTTACAGAACTAAAATTTCGTGATAATGAAAAAGAATTGCCTCTCTCCTGTTGAAAAATCATTTTTTGAAATCAGTAACAGGGATATACCAACAACCAAAATTCCCTATATTGCTGTTGATAATTTTCCTAAACTCGGGCTTTTTACTTCACTCAGATTCCTTGAATGGGTATCGGATAATCCAACCGGGGTAATAAGTCTCCCCACAGGAAAAACCCCGGAATATTTTATAAAATGGACCAAAAGAATTGTCGATAACTGGAATGCCCCCCAAATTAAGAATATAAGAAAGACATACGGCCTTAATCTAAAAAACAGGCCTCAATTCAATAATCTCCAATTTGTACAAATAGATGAATTTTACCCTATAAGTTCTACTCAACATAACAGCTTTTATCATTATGTAAATGAATATTATATAAAAGAGTTCGGATTAAAAAAGGAGAATGCGTTGCTGATTAATTCTGATACAATCCCGCTCCCCGGAAATAAACACTTTACGGAGGTATTCCCTGATAATAAAGTTGATCTTTCACTCAGATACCGGGAGGCAAAAACCTCATTTGAACAGTTGCAGCAAAAAGCAGTCTTTGCAATTGATAACTGGTGCATAGAATACGAAAACATAATACGTGAAAAGGGCGGTATTGGTTTTTTTCTCGGAGGAATCGGGCCTGACGGACACATAGCTTTCAACACAATGGGATCCGATCATCATTCCACAACCCGGCTTACAGCTACCAATTTCGAAACCCAGGCAGTTGCTGCAAGTGATTTAGGAGGAATAGAGATCTCAAAAAACCGCCTTGTTATAACAATAGGTCTTGAATCTATTACCTATAATCCGGATGCCGTCGCAATTATTTTTGCAGCAGGTGAAGCTAAGGCATCTGTAGTCAAAGATGCACTGGAAAGAGAGAAATCAAACATTTATCCTGCTTCAGCTCTTCATCCTTTAAAAAATGCAAGATTCTATCTTACAACGGGAGCTGCATCACTGCTGGAAGACAGTGTCGATATTTTTTATAAAACAGGTAAATGGACTAATGAAAAAACAGAAAGAGCCATTATTAACCTGTGTGAAAAACTGAACAAATACGGCCATCATTTAACAATACAGGATTTGAAAAATGATAAATATTGCAGCTTAATCCCTGATCTAAGCGAAGATTGCGTGAAGCAAGTCATAAATTCAGTACTTGAAAAAATGAAAAAAGGGATGGAAGATGAAGATAATCAAACATATTACCACACAGGGCCCCATCATGATGATATAATGCTGGGACTACTTCCCCATATTCACAGAATTCTCAGGAACGAAAGTAATACGGCTTTCTTTTCAGTGCTTACTTCCGGGTTTACAGCCGTAACAAACAAGTTTCTCCGGGATGCACTGGTGGATACAAAAAGGTTTTTAACCGAAGGATTAATTCAAATGGTTGGTTATCCTGACTTTTTTGATATCGGATATAAGCTTAAATGGGATAAGGATGTCTATCATTTTCTCAACAAAGTTGCTTCAGGCGAGCCGTTTGAAAGAAGAAGAGGCCTCGCACACAGGATTGTGAGGGCTTTATGTTCTATACATAAAATTAAAAACGTTGAGGAGCTCAATAATAAGATTGATGATACACTTGCAACTTTAAGAAAAAGTTATGATGGTGAAAAAAATCCTCCTGATATTCAAACCTTGAAGGGGATGATAAGAGAGCTGGAAGAAGAACTTGTATGGGCCCATTTTGGAATACAGGTGAAAAATGTACATCACCTCCGGCTCGGGTTTTACACCGGTGATGTTTTTACTGCACAGCCGGAAAAAGACAGAGATGTTAAACCCATCCTGGAGAAACTAAAGCGGATAAATCCCAGTGTCATCAGTCTTGCATTTGACCCTGAAGGCAGTGGACCTGATACTCATTATAAGGTTTTGCAGACAATTGCAGATGCAGTAAGACTATGGAAAAAGGAATCAGATCTCTCCAATTTAAGAATATGGGGATACAGAAATGTATGGTACCGGTTTCATCCAGCTGAGGCAAATATATTTGTGCCGGTTTCACTAAATGCAATAGCGGTACTTGAAGATTCCTTTTCTAACTGTTACCTTAGCCAGGTAGATGCATCCTTCCCAAGTTACCAGCATGATGGCAAGTTCAGTGAACTTACAAAAAATATCTGGGTCGATCAGCTAAAGACTATTCAACTTCTCCTGGGCAAAAACTATTTCTACCAGAATACTAGTCCGCGGATCAGGTCAACTCATGGAATGATATTTTTCAAGGAGATGAATGTGGATGAATTTCTGACCAATGCAAGAGAACTGGAAAAATCAATGGAAGGGATCGACCTTTAATTACGGGTTTGACATAGCCCTCCTCTGCATGTTATGGAGTTTTCAGTATATCCGTATTACTATGAGGGATTGTGCGGAGCGGACATTTAAAACTGTTTATTCACCTTGTACTTTACAGCAATTTTTTCAATTAACCAAATTGAAAAAATCCCTGCAAAAATAAACAGGATCGCACTTATAACTTCAGTGGAAAATGAATCAGGAATATATCTGACATAATTTTGTATTATAAAAGTTCCGTCAGGTTTGCTGATTACTACACCAAGGTCATCTGTTCTGTATACAGGATATTTCCAGGGCCACAATATTACCAGAGATCCGGCAATAAAACCTGTAAGCAAAGCGAGTGTATGATATCTGAAATTTTTAAAAATCCATGAGAGAAAATGAGAAAATACAAGAAGACCTAAAACAATACCAGTAAAAACAGGAATCAGGATATCCAGTCTGAATTCATTGATCGCTTCAATAGCTACCAGCTCATAGTTCCCCATAAGGATAAGAATAAAAGAACCCGAAAGGCCTGGCAGAATCATGCTGCTTACAGCAGCTGCCCCGCAAAGCATCAAATATAAAATATTTTCATTGCCTTCAGCGGGACGAAGAAAAGATATCCATGCAGCGAGAAAAATCCCCACAGCCATTAGCGTAATAACTGAGAATGTCCACCGGTTAATTGTTTTTCCTACAAAATAGACTGATGCAAGTATTAATCCAAAAAAGTATGCCCAAATATATACCGGGTAATGATTAAATAACCAGGAAAGAATTCTTGCAAGAGAAAAAACACTTAATAATGCTCCGGAAAAAATGGCAAAAAGAAAAGGTAAATTTATATATGATGAAAATGCCCTTAATTTACCTTTAAACAAGTAAGCCAGTGCAATATGATCAATTGATTTTAATGAATGGATAAGTTTTTCAAATACTCCTGTTATCAGGGCTATAGTACCGCCGGAAACTCCGGGTATTACATTGGCCGCACCCATTAAAAATCCTTTTAATGTCAATATGAAATAATCCCTGAAATGTTGCTGCATAATTCAAAAAAAATCTTATTTGCAATTATATATCTCTTATTGCAAAGCGTATGGATAAATGCACCTAAAGTTATGCTTTATTTGCTGATTGAATCAGGAAGAAAATCCATCAGGGTATCCCCCCTCAGCCCAAGCCGAAGAGCTTCCATTGCCAGCACTTCATCAGGAGAAATGTTACCCAGGTTGACATTGGCTCCCAGCATTTTGATGAAATATACCTGCTGGCTTTTGATTGGTGCTTCCCAGATAACATCCTGATGATCAATATTATCAGTAATATCTGTTACAAGTTCAATATTAGCAGATCCATCCGGATTATATATACCGGTCGTGCCTGATTCCCTTGCTTCAGCTATTACCTTCCATGCTCCCGACTTTAATTCAGACTTCATCATGCTCACCCACTTATCTACAGGGATAATTACTCCGGCAAGTTTTGAACCCACTTCTGAAAAAACCTGCACGTCACGGGACAAGATCTCAATGCATTCAAGTTTTTTATCATGATCAATATTCACGGTACCGTCAGAAACTTCTACCAGATCCAATTCATATTCTGAAATGAATTTACGGTATCTGTCAAAAAGTCCCCTGATATAAAAAAGCTCGAAAAGCGTTCCTCCAAAATAAGGACGCACATTCCCATCGCGGTAAACTTTTAATTTAGAAGCAAGGTCTTTAGTGATAAGAGCCGTGCCAAATCCCAGTTTTACAAAGTCGGTAAACTCTCCTGAAGACTTAACAAATTCTTCAGCCTCCATTACACTAAGACCCTTATCCATCATCATGGTTGTGCCGCTTTGCCTGGGTTTTTGAAATCTTTCAGGAATATGAGGTATATCAATGTTCATCTTCATAAGGTATAATTATCAATTTGTTTAACCAGATGTCCTGTCTTGTTTTCCTATAAGCACCTGTCAATCAATGAACATCCAATTGATTATTCATATATTTTTTGAACATCATTCAATGCAGGATAATAATCAATGATTTTTAAAAGGTCTATTTTAAAGGGGAATAAAATGATTCTATCAACTTCTTTACATCATCAAGCTTCGCAGCCGGGGGATAATAGGAAAAAAGTTCTTTATGAAGGTTATAATCAAGTGCAAGGGCTATTTTAAGGTAATAATTTGCCTTCTCATTTTTTTCATTCATAAGATGATGTGCTGCCAGTCTGTAATTTAACAATGCATTTCCGGGATTTATGCGCGAAGCCTCCTTAAGAACCTGAACCCCCTGATCTGATCTCTGAAGATTCCGGTAGATCTCCGATAAATTCAACCATGAGTCAAAATCCTGGGGATCATAACTTACAGCTTTTCTGTATGCAATTATGGCATCTTCAGGCTTATCCAGTTTAATATAAATATTTCCAAGTGAATACCAGTATTCAGGGTTCTCCGGGAAATATTCAAGAGCCTTTTCAACGTAGTACAGGCTTTCATTATAACTTCCCTGTTCAAATATCACCATTCCATATCCAAGCCAGGCATCGGCATATTCCGGGTTTACAGCCAAAGATTTACGGTAATATTTCAGGGCAGCATCCCATTGTTTCATTTTTTCATAGCACTCACCAATATAACATAAAACCTGCTCGTTATTTTCCTCCTGGTATAATAATTCCTTATATACTGAAATTGCTTCCTCGTAATCATCCTTATTGGCAAGAGTATTGGCCTTATTAAAATATGCCGAAGCATATTCTTCATCAAGTGAAATGGCAAAATCATAAGCCTCTATCGCCTTCTCATAATTTTCAGTCTGATTATACAACACACCAATATTGTACCATACATTTTCCGAAAAAGGATCTATATCCAAAAACATATTATAATAAACCAGGGCCTTCTCGGGATTATCAATTTTTTCATAACAGTATGCTATTTCAAAAATGTATGATAAATTATCATGCTCAAGATCATGAGCCTCCAGCAAATACTTTAATGCAGTATCAAAATGATCATGCTGTTCAAGAGTTACTGCAATATTGAACATTATTTCGGATTTGTCCTCATCGGCGAAATAAATTGCTTTATTAAACTCTTTTATGGCGCCAGAAATATGATTCAACAGGATCAAAGCCATTCCCTTGGTAAAATAAACCTCAGGATTATTAAATTCAATTTTTTCAATATTTCTCAGTATACGCAATGATTCAAGGGGCTGTGCCTTTTCATTAAGTAACATTGCCTTTTTAAGCTGGATGGAAATCGATGACGGATGTTGCCTAAATGCATGTTGTACAGCACTTAAGGCCAGATTTGATTTACCCGAACTCATATAATGATCTATAATTTCCTCAAAAGCATCGACATCAAAATAATACCTGGTACTTTTACTTATCATTTCCTCATAACGCTTTACCAGGTCAACAAGTCCGCTATTATTATAATTAGGTTCCTTTTCTTCACTCATAATCAAAAATTGTCAGTATGCAAAATTACAAATTATAATTGAACCTTATCCATGAAAATTCAGAACTTGAAGAATAAGGGAGAAAATTAATAAAACATAGCGTCAAATTACGAAAAAGTCACAGTTTAAAAAGGGATTTAACAAAAATTGAGTATGCTATTTTATCAGAGATTATTAAACATTCACGCAGACCACCTGGCAAAATATACATTCTTTGAAAAAGTTATAGAAATTACAGTTAATTTTTTTATTAGTGCTATTATAAATGTCTGGATCAACCGGTACATAAAACAAACAAAATGAACAGATTATTTTAAATTATTTTTTGTTTTGAGAAAATTTTAGTAATTTGGTGATAGTAATAATAAAAAAGCGCCAATAATATGGAAAACTTCAGGGAAAAACGTCTAGAACGTCAGCTAAAATCACAACAGAATATCAGTATTGTTATGGCTGTGGTATTGCTTCTTGCAATACTCGGAATTGTATATCTTCTGGTGCGTAACAGCAGGCTTAATAATGACAAGGAGGAACTTCAGAGAGAAATTTCCATGCTCGCAACTGAGGTTAATTTTCTGGAAGAATCAAATTCTGAATTGCAGGCTGAGATTTTGAAACTGAATGAAGAAAATGATATGCTCAGGGGATCGGCAGCAAATCTTGAACTGGAAATACAGTCCCGGGAAGCTCAAATTGCCAGACTCAATAGAGAACTGTTAAAATTGGAAGATATTCGTGCAGAAGTTGCAGAATATGAGTCTCTTGAAGAGGAATATGAAAAGCTTCAGGAAGAAAAGCTGGAGCTGACCGGAGAATTAGATGCAGTTAAAAAGCACCTGAGCGAGCTTAAAGAAATTGAAGAACAGTACGAAGCCCTTGTCAGGAGAGTTGAAGAAGCTACCTATTTAAGGGCTTACAATATCTGTGTTCATCATTTCAGAGACCGGTGGATCTGCAGGCCTGTTGTCATGGATGTTGCACGCAGGGTTGATCGTACGACCCTTAGTTTTGAAATAAATGAAAACCTTCTGGTCGAACCGGGCGAAAAAAACGTTCATCTTGTTATTACGGGCCCGGATGGAAATGTTATCAGTCCATCAGCAGAAACATTCACTATTGAGGAAACGGGAGAGACCAGTGATTTCACCGAACATACTGTTATTCAGTATGATAATCAGCCTGTTGCATTAGACTTTTCCATTGAACACGACACCAATCTCGAATCCGGCACTTATCAGGTACAAATATTCCTGGATGGTGCAGAATCAGGCACCGAAGAATTCGTGCTGGAATAAAAGCTTTTATTATAAAAGTTGCTGAAAATATTGTTTATTAATAATAACCAATAACGGGGAAATATACAAAAACATCTTAACCAATCAAGGCTGCAGGGAAAGAACAGGATCAGCATCTCTCTTTTCTTGCAGCCTTAAGGTTTGGGGGACAGGTACGATGTCTTCCAGTCTATAGAAACATGGTCAGTATATCTCTTTTTTTGCAGCCTTAAGTGTATTGTTTAGCAGAGAAACTATGGTCATAGGCCCCACTCCTCCTGGCACAGGAGTTATATAGCTTGTTTTGGGTGCTACTTCATCATATTTTACATCACCAAGCAATTTCCAGCCGGACCTGGTTTTTTCTGAGGGGGCCCTGGTAATGCCAACATCGATAACAACTGCACCTTCTTTCACCATACCGGCAGTTACAAATTCTGCCTTCCCCATTGCCACTATCAAAATATCTGCCTGCCTGCACCAGTCTTCTAAATTCTTTGTACGGCTATGACAGAGAGTTACCGTAGAATCGCCGGGGTAACCCTTCCGGGACATGAGCACTGCCATGGGCTTACCTACAATATTACTGCGCCCAAGGATTACACAATGTTTTCCGGAGGTTTCTATCTCATAATGTTTTATCAACTCAATTATTCCATAGGGAGTGGCAGAAACATAACCGGGCTGGCCAATCAACAGTCTTCCTACGTTGATTGGATGAAAGCCGTCCACATCCTTTTCCACCTTAATTCTTTCAATAACGGTATCCTCGGAAATATGACCGGGAAGAGGCAGCTGAACTATAAGTCCGTCGATATCATTGTTATCATTTATTTCATCAATCTTTTCAAGCAGAACTTTCTGGTCGGCATTTTCATTAACACGAACCACGGTAGATTTAAAGCCTACCTGCTCACATGCCTTAACCTTATGTGCCACGTAAGTTTCACTGGCCCCGTCGCTACCAACTATTACAGCTGCCAGATGGGGTTGCTTGCCACCAGAGATTTTTATTTTTTCAACAGAAGAATAAATCTCCTCCTTGATTTGTGATGATATTTTTTTTCCATCTAATATAATCATAGCATACAGGGCATTATGTAATATCAAATAAAGTTATTGTTTTACTTCGGCATCATTGGCATTCCCTTCATCATTTTACCACCCTTTTTTCCGCTTGTCATCATTCTCATCATTTTACGGGTCTCATCGAACTGTTTGATGAGGCGGTTGACTTCCTGTATGCTCGTCCCGCTGCCATTTGCTATTCTCTTTCTTCTGCTGCCGTTTATAATGACAGGATTCTCTCTTTCTTCGGGTGTCATTGATTTTATTATAGCTTCAATGCCTTTGAAAGCATCATCATCAATATCAAGGTTTTTCATTGCTTTCCCGACTCCGGGTATCATACCTGCAAGCTCCTTCAGGTTTCCCATCTTCTTTATCTGTTGTATCTGGGATATAAAATCATCAAAATTAAACTGGTTTTTGGCAATTTTTTTATGTAACTTCCTGGATTCATGTTCATCAAATTGTTCCTGGGCACGTTCAACCAGGGTTACAATATCACCCATACCCAGGATCCTGTCAGCCATTCTTTCAGGGTGAAATACATCAATTGCATCCAGTTTTTCCCCGGAACTAATAAACTTAATTGGTTTATTAACCACTGTCCTTACAGACAGAGCTGCTCCTCCCCTGGTATCACCATCCATTTTGGTAAGTACAACTCCGTCAAAATCAAGTTTGTCATTAAAAACTTTGGCAGTATTAACAGCATCCTGTCCGGTCATGGCATCAACCACAAAAAGGATCTCATGAGGATTCACCGCTTTTTTAATCGCAGCAATTTCTGTCATCATCTTCTCATCCACGGCCAGTCGGCCTGCTGTATCAATTATAACAATATTGTAGCCCTGTTGCCTGGCATATTTTATTGCCGAAACGGCAATTTTTACCGGCTGCAGGCTGCCTTCCTCAGTATATACCGGAATATCAACCTGCTCCCCCAGAATCTTAAGCTGCTCAATGGCAGCGGGACGGTATACATCGCCGGCAACCAGGAGGGGCTTCCTGCCTTTTTTTGATTTAAGAAAACTGGCCAGCTTACCTGAGAATGTGGTTTTTCCCGATCCCTGTAACCCGGAGATTAATATAACTGCCGGGTCATGCTTTATGTCAATGTCTTCCATCTCCCCGCCCATTAGGGAGGCAAGCTCATCATGAACAATTTTGATAAGCATTTCACCTGGTTTTACAGATGCAAGCACATTTTGCCCTAAAGCCTTTTCTTTTATAGTATCTGTAAAATTCTTAGCTATTTTGTAGTTTACATCTGCATCAAGCAGGGCTCTTCTGACCTCCTTAAGAGTCTCTGCAATATTTATCTCAGAAATATAACCCTCACCCTTTAACAGTTTAAAGGAGTGTTCAAGCTTTTCAGTTAAATTTTCAAACATTTATGGTCTGTTTTTGCTGTTAATCTTACAAAATTAAATAATACTACGGTTTTTGCCAATTTATATTTCCCGGGGAAGTATTAATTTTCTTATAAATACATCATACCGATATTACATCCTTTCGGGGACATCTATACCAAGCAGTCCCATACCCTTTTTTATCACGTTGCCAGTCAACATGGTCAGCAGCAGGCGAAAATCTCTCAACGCAATATTCGACTCCTTTATAACCGGATGATCATGATAGAACTGGTTATATTCCCTGGCCAGTTCATATATCAGGTTTGCTATAAGAGCCGGGCTGCAGTTTCTTCCTGCTTCCTCTAAAACTGCAGGAAATTCATGCAACAGTGCTGCAACCCTTACTTCTTTCGGACTCAAAGAGACATCCGAAATATCGGCATTACCCGGTTTAATCCCATGCAGTTCTGATTTTTTAAGTAAAGAGCATACCCTGGCATGAGTATACTGAATGAACGGACCGGTATTGCCATTAAAATCGATAGACTCTTCGGGATTGAAAATCATGTTTTTCTGGGGATCTACCTTCAATATGAAATATTTCAGGGCTCCCATACCTATTATATTTATTATATTTTTCTTTTCCTTTTCAGTGAGTCCTTCAAGCTTGCCCAGTTCAGATGAAAGAGTGCCGGCAGTGTCAATCATTTCATCAATCAAATTGTCAGCATCTACCACCTTGCCTTCCCGGGATTTCATTTTTCCGGAGGGCAATTCAACCATACCATAGGAAATATGTTGCAATGAACCGGCCCACTCATAACCAAGTTCATCCAAAATAAGAGACAGTACCTTAAAGTGATAATCCTGCTCATTGCCAACAACATAAAACATTTTATCAGCATCATAATCTTTTTGACGCAGTACCGCTGTCCCCAGGTCCTGGGTTATATAAACTGATGTTCCGTCTGAACGAAGCAGTAATTTTTCATCTAGTCCGCGATGCGTAAGATCAGCCCAAACCGAGCCGTCATCTTTTCTTATCAGAACGGATTTTTTCACCCCTTCCTCAACAATGCTTTTTCCTGTATGATAAGTTTCTGATTCATAGTATATTTTATCAAAAGAGACTCCCAGCTTTTCATATGTAACATCAAAACCGGCATAAACCCAGGAATTCATCATCTTCCATAAAGCATTTACCTGCTCATCACCCTCTTCCCATTTTTTTAACATCGTTTGGGCTTCTCTGATAAGCGGAGCTTCCCTTCTTGCCTGATCTTCAGGCACTCCTTTGCTTACCAGTCCCTCAATCTCTTTTCTGTAAGCATTTTCAAACTTTACGTACATATCACCAACAAAATGATCCCCTTTTACACCTGTCTCGGCGGGAGTTTTATTGTCGCCCCATTTTTCCCAGGCCAGCATGGTTTTACAAATATGAATACCCCGGTCATTTACAAGATTTACCTTTTTAACTGATTTCCCATTGGCTTCAAGTATCCTTGAAATACTGTATCCTAAAAGATTATTTCTTATATGGCCCAGATGCAGAGGCTTATTGGTGTTGGGAGAAGAATATTCAACCAGTACTGTTTCTGCAGGCACAGCGCGGGACTGGGTCCCGTAATCCGGATTAAAAGCATATTCCTGAATAAAACGAGTCCAGTATGATGATTCAACCTCAAGGTTTAAAAATCCTTTTACTACATTGAAATCCTTTATTTCAGGTAACTTTTTCAGATAGGTTCCAAGTTCTTCTGCTGTTTCGGGGGGAGATTTTTTTATTAACCTGACAAGAGGAAAAACTACCAGGGTAATGTTCCCTTTAAATTCTTTACGGGTTTTTTGAAGCTGAATAAGAGACTGGTCTGGTTCGGGTAAGGATCTTTCATGGAAAAACCGGCTTACCGCTCCGGTTATGATGTTTTCGATTCTCATTTTAACAGTTTGAAATCAAATGGTTATGTTTAAAGATTGCAAAGATAATAACAATCAGTTTAATTCATACTTTCAGCAAGTCAACGTACAATAAAAATCCGTTTTGAATGTATAATATATTAAAAAACCGCTCCTGAAGGAGCGGTCCGGTTTTTATAGTTGCATTCTGCCTATTTAACTGTATTCGGATATTTTGACCCGCTAAATTGTCCAGTGTGCTGTATTAATCATCCATTTCTCTATTTTTTGATCATTATCTCTGATAATCTCCAGATAATGATTGACGCAAGGACAGCTGTTCCAATAGTATTTATTAACCATCCAGCTTTTTATAACCAGGTCTTTTTCAACAGCTGTTACGATCCCCGAGTTCCAGTATGAAATATCATACATCCACTCCTTCACAGCAAGGTTGGATTCATTTACATAAGACAAAAACGGTTCGGAAGATATTCCTGTTGCCAATGTTTTATCAAGTACGGACCTGCCTGACGGATTTGCGTCAACTTTGTTAAAGTTGTTTGCTGCAAATATTAAAAATGTAAAAAATAAAAATCTTAATAGCTTATTTGTTAATGCTTTCATAGTAATTAATTCTTTAAATAGTTTAAATATGTTTTTAAATAAAATTTCTTTTTAATTAAAATTTCCTGTATTATATATTCTAACCTTATATCTTTATGTTCAACATGAGCAATTACATTTTGTTCAATAATTAATTCGAATAAAGTGTAGTTATAAAACTCATTATCTTTATTTTACATTAGTAATGCATTCATATTCAATATTTCACTCTCATGAAACCCGCATCAGCCTTTGGCAGACAAAATAACATGAACAAACCATGCGGGTTCCATGGATTGAAAAGTAAAATATCCGAATCATGAATTGGTAACACATTGTTAAACAAATTGCTAACTATACTTTATACGAATGAA
>SLPB01000114.1 GCA_007132225.1 Bacteroidales bacterium
GGAGTATGACCAATTGCAACAAAGAATCCGGAAATATCCAGCTTCACCTCTTCATTTTTGTTGTTGACAAGCACAACCCCTGTCACAACGCCATTCTCCCCCACGATCTCTTTTGTTACATGCTCAAACAAAACTTTTATATTCTGCTTTTTCATGACCCTTTCCTGCATGACCTTTGATGCCCGCATAAAATCTTTCCGGATGATCAGGTAAACCAGGTTGCATATTCCCGAAAGATACAGAGATTCTTCAGCCGCAGTATCCCCGCCACCTACAACCGCCACATCCTGGTTTTTATAAAAAAATCCGTCGCAGGTTGCGCACGCGGAAACTCCCGACCCCATATATTTCGTTTCTGATTCAATTCCCAGGTACTTTGCAGTAGCACCAGTTGCAATGATAACCGCCTCGGCTTCGATAACTTTTATATCATCAACGATGATACGGTATGGTGAAGCCGAAAGATCAGAGGTGCTAGCCATTCCCGAACGTATGTCAGTCCCAAACCTTAATGCCTGTTTTTTAAAGTCTTCCATCATTTCAGGCCCGGTCACACCATCAGGGTAACCCGGAAAATTCTCCACATCGGTTGTAGTGGTAAGCTGCCCGCCGGGTGCCAGACCTTCGTACATAACCGGCTCCAGGTTAGCTCTGGCGGCATAGATAGCGGCAGTATAACCTGCAGGGCCCGATCCTATGATAAGACACTTTACCTTTTCAGGTCCGCCCTCCGGTTGCTTTATAACTTTACTGTCTGACAGATCCATTTTCTTGAATAAGCTCATTGTTATATTGAAATTAGGTTAATATGGTATAATCTCCATTTACAATAAAAAATCATGTAAAATTAATAAGTCTCCATACAAGACCAAATATTGTTATACATAGTTTATTCAAGTGTTACCAACATCCCTTTCCAAATATAAGCATTGTATTAAGGGAAAATCAAATAAAATTTCACCTTAAATTACTCTCAGAACAGACAGGGTGCATCAGGATAAATATACCCTGGTGTGTAATAATAAAAATTTGCAATTAATGATTTGTTTGTTAATTTTGCGTGGCATTAATATCCGGATATACTTTTCCGGAATTATTTCGGGGTGTGGCGCAGTTGGCTAGCGCACTTGCATGGGGTGCAAGGGGTCGGAAGTTCGAGTCTTCTCACCCCGACACATAAGACAACTTGCTGATTTGGCAGGTTGTCTTTTTTATTACCACCCCCACCCGGTTCCCCACAGTCCATCCACAACCCCGGGAAAAACAAATTATATTTTTTTTGATAAGCAATAAAAAGCTTATTCATTTAGTCTTATGTTTACTATATTTGTGTAAACAACAGCATCATGGGTAAAATAATTGAAGTGAAAAAATCTGTAAGCCGATCACAGGTTGACAATGAAATTGAGAGGATTACAGCAAAGAAACGCAAATTCAATCTGCGGAAGTACGTGGGCAAAGTTCGATTTCAGCATATTGATCCGTTGCAATATCAGGAACAATTAAGGGATGAGTGGGAATAGCCTCTTAGTGGACACCAATATGCTTATCTACCTTTTTAAAGGTAATGAAAGAGTATATGAGCTGCTTTATGAAAGAGATTTATGGGTTTCCTTTATAACAGAGATGGAATTACTCTCTTTTGATGGTCATACTTCAGGAGAAATTCTGACTATCAAGAGGTTTTTAAGTAATTTTTTTATCCGCCCCTGGTATCTGACCCTGCTGTTCTTTTTTACCAGTCATTTTATTGCAGGGGTATTACTAAGCCTAATTTTTCAAACTGCCCATGTTATGACCGATTCTGCATATCCCCTGCCCGATGAGAATGGCACCATGAAAAATAACTGGGTTGTCCACCAGCTAATGGTTACCTCAGATTATGCCATAAACAATAAGCTGTTAAAATGGTTTGTGGGGGGACTGAACTGAGACTTATTCCCTTTCATTGATTTCATTAATTTCTCTCCAATACATGAGCTTCTTTAATATTGAAAACAATAAGCTGCCGGAGAGGGCTCCCAGAATATAGATTCCAATTATTGCCACTGACAAAGGCATTTCTGCACTCCACCTGTAGAATGAAATTCTTGTGGTCTCAAAGTTTTGCACTGCAAATAATAAAGCAATAATTAAAAAAATAATAAGAAGAGTTAGTTTTAAAATTTTCATGGGCCGGGTTTTTTAATAAAAGATCATATTTATATTAACCTTAAGCGAAAAATTTCCCTAAAAACCATTCACCTTGCGTCACCTTGGATCGTTAATGATTCAAGTCAGTAGTTTATTTTTTTATGTAGGCTGGTTAAATCATATCATCCTTGTCGAGCATCTCCTTATATTTTTCAATATTCTTCTTGATGGTGCTGTCAAGCTGAGGTTCTGTTATATCAGTGTATTTGGCCATTTCCTCAAAAATTATTTTTGCTACAATGGATCTTGCCATCCTTTTATCGTCAGCAGGAATTATGTACCACGGAGCATGAGGAAAAGAGGTGTTGTTTATGGCTTCTTCATAATACTTCAGATATTCACCCCATAATTCCCGTTCGGTTATATCACTCGGAGTGAATTTCCAGTTTTTACTCTCCTTCTTCAATCGCCTCAAAAGTCTTCTTCTCTGCTCCTCTTTACTCAAATGTAAAAAGAATTTAAAAACAATGGTTCCGTTTTGAGCAATTTGTTTTTCAAAATTACGTATCTGTCCAAATCGCTTATCCCAGAAGTCACCGGGTATATCTTCCACGTTTTCAATACCTGGAATATTCTCGTTAAGCAAATAATGGGGGTTTACCCTGGTTACAAGAACATTTTCGTAATGACTCCTGTTAAATATAGCATACTTGCCTTTTTGGGGTAAAGCAATATAGTGGCGCCATAAATAATCATATTGCAACTCTTTCCTGGTAGGCGTCTTAAAACTATGTACCACTACTCCCCGAGGATTAAACCTGCTGAACACTTCTCTAATAAGACTGTCTTTACCTGATGTATCCATGCCCTGCAAACATACCAGTACGCTATACCTGTTGTGTGCATACATGGTATCCTGAAGTTTACTGAGTTTTTTCCCCGTTTTCTTCAGCGCATTTTTCGTTTTCTTCTTCGTTAAACCGGTATTTATAATGGTAGGCACCTCATCCAGTTTAACATGGTTTGTTACAACAAATGACTGGGATGTTATATTATTCATACTATAATATTTATCAGGGTAACCCGGGGGCCTTTAATGGATTCAGGCATCGTCCCGTCATTTCCGGGTTTCTGCTGAAATAGTGTTTTTTTATGAAAGATACGGGAAGTTACAAAATTTATTCGAATTGAGATCCATTCGAATAAATCTCAAAGGAAAAACTAAATTTCCATGCAATCTCAACAACCAGCTTCCAGGTAAATAAAGTAAAAGCGCAACCAGCTCATTTGTGCTGATTGCGCTTTTACTTTTAATTATAGTGATTTTATCTAATTGAGAAGGTAACCCTTCTTGCTAATTGATATGATTCAGGAGAAGCAGTGTGAACAATATCAAGGTCTTCACCCCTGCCCACTGCATTTAAACGTGCTGCATCGATTCCAACATCAACAAGTGCTTTGGCAACTGCATCTGCCCTTCTCTGTGAAAGTTGCCTGTTATATCCTTCAGGTCCCCTTTCATCAGCATACCCAAAGAGGTCAACATTTATATCAGGATTGTTTTCAAGATAAGTTTTCAGAATTTTTATTGTATTGGCAGCAGTCTTATCGATCTGTGCCCTGTCAAAGTTGAAATAGATATTGAAATAACCATCGGCGATCAACTGTTCGATCAAAGCATTTGCATCAATTACCCTGGTGGAAGCAATAGATCGCACTTCACTGTCAATATCGTCCACCCTGCCGCTGAGTTCATCCACACGGCTGGTCAACTGGTCAAATCCGCTTTCAATCTCTTTAACATCTGATTCGACTTTGGTAAGTCTTGCATCCAGGGTATCATACTCGGGCGTTCCTGCTATGGAGATATCCCTGACATAATAGTCCGCATGTTTTTCATTTCTGCCCAGAGAGACGGAAACACCAATACTTCCTTTGTATATAACCGGTAAATTTGCACGGTCTACTTGTCCGCCGTCAAATGTATGATGCTGACTAAAATTTTCCATAGCGGTGATGTCTCCGTACAGGGTTACCCTTGGTGCCACTTTTGCCTGAAGAGTCAGTCCGCCGATACCGTTACCTACCCAATCATTCCCGGTAATATTTTCATAATTCAAAAAACTGATTCCCAGTCCATAATGAGCAAGTAAATTGAAGGTTTCTGTCCACTCCTGAAACTTCAAAACACGACCCAGGTTAGCCACTCCCCGAATACTAAATCCATACTGATTAGTGCTGAAAGCACC
>SLPB01000135.1 GCA_007132225.1 Bacteroidales bacterium
CCTTTTTGTGTGGGATCCAGGTGCTGTACAATAACATATGCCATTCCGCTATTTCCAGGTACATTCCCAAGAAATTGTTCAAGAGCCTCAAGTCCGCCGGCCGAGGCACCGATACCTGCAATTGGAAAATTGCTGGTATGTGAATCAGTTATTTTTTCTTCAGGAGATACTGATGATCTCAGTTTCCTTGCACTCATAGTCAGGTATATGCTTTAATTTGCAAAACTTTTACAGGTTATCAGTATTATGTTTTTGATTCCTGGAATAACAATATTAACTAAAAAAACAAATATAAATGGTATAACTGGAATTAGAGGCTGACATCAGATTCTTTTTATGCCCGCCCCGGCTATTCAATATAATCATGATGATGCATTAAGTTTTAACCGGCAATGAGAATTTAAACGTACTTCCTTCACCTAACTTGCTTTCCACGCTGATATATCCACCGTGCATCTCAGCAAATTCCCTGCAAAGCTTTAGGCCCAAACCCGAACCTTGCCTGTTCCTGTTGAGTGGCCCCAAAAAAATATCCTCATTTTTGAATATGCCATTCTGGTCTTCTGAAGAAATGCCTATACCACTGTCAGTTACCGCTATTTCAACATTAGAGTGGCATACCATGGCACTTACTGTTATCTTGCCTCCGGCATCGTTAAATTTGATGGCGTTGCTTAATAGATTTCTCAGTATGGTCCTGGCCATCTGAAGATCCATGTATAAATTCAAATCAGGCACCATGAAAAAATTGAGGCTGACCTGTTTTTGGTTTGCATAGGTACTTAGATTTTCGATTTCGCTCCTGATTAGTTCCTTTAGATTAGTTTTAACCGGGCTGAATTTCTGTCTCTTGTTTTGCAACATTGCCCACGCCGCAAGGTTGTCGAGCAGGTTGATTGCACTGTGCGCCGACCCGGAGGCACTTTTAATAAAATGCTCCATTTCACCTGTGTCCTTATGAACCAGTTCGTACTTTATTAATTCCAGGGCGGTCAGGACAGTTGAGATCGGGCCTCTCAGGTCATGGGCAATTACTGAAATGGATTTGGCATTTGAAGCAACTGCTTCGGCCAGCTCTTTGGTTCGCTGATTAAGAAGTTTTTCTAAGTTGGCGTTGAGCTTTTCCATTTCCTGCAGCCTTAACATTAAGGGATTTAGCCGCCTTCTTTTTTCACCTTCAATGGCATAAGAATTGCCATTTGATTGTGCATTTCCGTTTATACCATTCGTTGTTTTTATTGCTGCTTTAAATTTATCAGGGGAATAAGCCAGTTTTTCTTTCATAATAACTCAATTTTTATTGACTTCAGAAGTTACTAAGATAACCTGATGCAAAAATAGGGTGTTTATCGCGCAGAATATTACATAATTATCTGGCAGATTTGTATATTTTCCATATTGTGTTCAAATTTGAAGTTTCCAAAGAACAGTTTAGTAATAAGTCAAGGGTCTGAATACTCACTGTTAGTTTTATGTCTGAAATTTTTGTATATTTGATTAAATTGGACGGTAGTCTATATATCATTCTTCCTGTGCGGTACTTTCACCATAACCTTAATATAATTAAATTATTCAGGCGATATATTTGCCATGCCGGTTAATAATTAATATCAATCAGATCAATCATGAAGCTTTTTATTAAACATATGGTTAGCCGGCGATGCAGAATGGTGGTGCAGGATGAGATGAAAAAAATCGGCATCACCTGTGTTAATGTAGATCTGGGAGTGGTGGAAACTTCAGAGGAGATAACACCAAAACAACGTGAACAACTCAGGGCGAACCTGCTCAGGTGGGGACTGGAACTTCTTGATGATATGAAGGATATCCTTGTTGAGAGAATCAAGAACTATATTATCGAAATGATACACTACTCCGAGGATACCCCCAAAGTAAATAACTCCGAATACCTGAGTGAAAAACTTGGTTATGATTATGCATATTTATCCAACATATTTTCTCAGGCCAAAGGTATGACCATTCAACATTTCATCATCATGCACAAAATTGAAAAAATAAAGGAGTTGCTGTTGTATGATGAGCTTAACCTCTCTGAGATCTCCTATAAAATGCATTATAGCAGTGTGGCTCACTTATCCAACCAGTTCAAGAAAATAACAGGAGTCACTCCCTCCTTTTACAGGCAACTGAAGAATAATCGCTCTGATAACCTGGAAGACATTTAATATATGGTTAACTTTCTGTAAAATAGGTAATACTTTCACCTGGCGAGAGACCCTTATTGGGGAAGTGAAAATACCCATAAAAACATATCTAAAGAGCTCCATGCATCGATAAAATATTGGGACAAGGAACCGATAACGGGACATCCTGTCCGGAAACTTTTTGCGACTTGCCTCTACAGGGTTCCCGATATACAATAGGTGGAAAAGAGTTTAATTTAACCCTGAACTGTGTTAACATATCCCTAAATTCAATATTTAAAGCTGACAGAATTATGGGTGAACTGATAACAAATGTGGGAAAACAGTTTAAAAAAAGAGATATCTTTACAGTAAAGCAAACCAAAAAAGAACTGGTTATGAAAAACTCAAAGTTGCTAGACATTATTAAATCAGCTTTACTGCTTGAAATACGAGGAGAAGCATTTTACAGAAAAGTTGCTGATAGTTCGGAGAATTCCGGAATTAAAAATATTTTTGATATAATGGCGAAGGAGGAGGTTCTGCATGCAGATATCCTGAGAGAGAAATATTCCGAAGTTACAAAAGGGGGTAAATTAACTTCATTCGAACGGCCAGTTAATCAATACGAGTCAGCTTCCAAACATGTATTATCGGAATCAATGAAGACCCAGATAGCTGCTGCGGGTTTTGAAGCTGCTGCTATATCTGCTGCCATCGATATGGAGTCAAAAGCAATCAGGCTCTATTCGGAAAGTTCTGATAATGCAACTGATACTGCTGAAAAGCAACTTTTCAATTGGCTTGCGGAATGGGAAAAAGGTCATCATAAACTATTAATTGACCTGGACAATGACCTGAAAGAACGTATCTGGAACGACAACCAGTTCTGGCCTTTTTAGTTTAGTGCACTACTTTATGGCTGACATCAAGCTTTTGCGCAACCCAGCGCTTAATGATACACATATAACCCCAAAGAGCTATGACAGAAAAATTGCTGCAACTGCAGGAACCAGTGAGCATCTCTATTGATTTCACCTTCTTAAAACCTGCTCTCCGATTTCAATAAACTGTTCGGGAGTTCGGTAACCGGTAGTTTGTCGGTGTTTTCAGGGGAAGGATTTGATTGAGCCATAATGCCCGAAGTAGCACAAACAAATATGGCAATTAATGATAATACTGTTTTTTTGAAATTCATAAGTAACTAATTTTAGTTATCAATTTATATTATATACTAAGGTCTGGAATTCATATTCAATACTTTATTCGAAAAAACCCCTAATTTTCATAAATTGAATTTTGTGTGACGCATTAGCATGAGGGATTCATAACTGCTAATTCTTATACTCTTTTGTTCAAATTCGAAACCTCAGGCAATTCCCGAACCTGTAAATTAGTCGGTTTTCTTTAACTACCTTTTTAAAAACTCGTCTATTTCTTCCCACAGCTGTTCACTTCCAAAAATATCATTGTGGCCAAAGGAGGATAGCCCAATAAGTTTTTTTTCACCTTTCCAATATTCTGCAAGCTTTTTGCTGTGTAGGGGCGGGATGATATTATCAGCAGTGCCATAAAATGCCAGCAAAGGTACATGGACATTAGCTGCATATTTTTTGACGGGAAATTTATGACGCAGGATCAGGTTGACAGGTAAAAAGGGCAACTTTGACTGTGCAACAGCACGAATGCTTTCAAAAGGAGAGATCAAAATCAATGATTTAACTTTTCTTTCATGAGCCAGGTAGACCGCTGATCCGGAACCAATGCTCCTGCCCATCAGTACAATATTTTCATTATCAACATCATCCCTTTCAGCAGCATAGTCGTATATGGCAAGTGCTGCAGTGTAAAAGCTCTCCTGCCCTGGCTTGCCCTCGCTTCGGCCATAACCAGGATAATTTATCAGCAACAAAGCCCAATCTTCAAACATCGATGCCATGGGTACCATATGTGAAACCTCTTCGGCATTGCCCCCAAAATAAATAAGAAGATTTTGAGGTCCATTATTACTGGCATGGCAGAGCCATCCGTGAAGCATATTGCCATCAGAAGACTGTATTTTCACCTCTTCTGTTTTTTCGTTGAGTACAACCCGGGAAGAAAGAGGCTGCGGGAAAAACAGCATCCCGGATTGAAATACGTAGAAAAAGATAATTATGATCCCGTAAAACATTACAAAGACAATGAAAACATTGATCATACTTTTAATTGTATTATTCATATATAAATGAACTAAAATCCTATTATATTTTCATTTTATTCATCAGACGGCTTTTTTAAGGCTTCCAGCATGGAGGGAATCAATTCAGACACTGTGGGATGGGATATTACCGAGTCCCTGATAACAGTAAAGGGAACACCGGCATACATAATATTAAGGATGCCGCTTATAATTTCATCACCACCGACACCGAGTATGGATGCACCAAGAATTTTTTTTGTCCTGGAATCCACTATAACACTCATGGATCCATTGATTTCGCCTTTTTCCAGGGCACGGCTAACCTTATTCATGGGAATTTTGGCTTCCATGATCTCATAGCCCATGTCCGTGGCCTGGGTCTTGTTCATCCCGGCTCTTCCCAACGGCGGATCGGTATAGAGGCAGTAGGTCATTATCCGGTCGGTGACTTTACGGCTTTCGCCGGAAAATTTATTGCCGGCTATGATCGAGTAATCATTATATGAAGTATGGGTAAATGCCCCTTTCCCATTGCAATCACCCAGGGCATAAACCCCTTTGACGCTGGTTTCCAGGTAATCATCTACCTTGATATAACCCCGCTCGTCAACTTCAATGCCGCCGGCCCCGGGGTTTAATGTGTCAGTATTCGGTTTACGGCCCACAGCAAGTAAAACATGTGAACCCTTAATTTCAGGCTCACCCTCTTCACATTCAAGCCTCACAGTTACAGAACCGTCATCATTATTTTCACCCTTAACACAGGTTGAATTGAGGTGGAACTCTATGCCTTCTTCCTTTAAAAAGCCGAGGATCTGCTCGCTTATCTCATCATCTTCGTGGCCGATTATTTTAGGCCCTTTTTCCACGATGGTCACCTTACTGCCGAATCTACTGAACATCTGTCCGAATTCAAGTCCCACGTAACTACCGCCAATTATAATGAGATGCCCCGGAAGCTTCTCAAGCTGCAGGATTGATTGATTGGTAAGATAGTCAAATCCTTTGAAGTTATCAGGAATAACCGGCCGGGCACCTACATTGATATAAATTTCCGGTGCGCTCAGCCCGGTACCGTTCACTGAAATAGTTTTCTCTCCTGTAAAGCTGGCCTCCCCCTTAAAGAATGTGATGTTATCATCGTCCTTAACACCTTTGCTTATACCATCAGTTGATTTCCTGACTATTGCATCTTTGCGTTCTTTAACTTTCTTAAGGTCAACCGAAGATCCTTCAGGAATGATCACACCCAGACCTTTTCCATTCACAGCATCCCACATCCTTCTGGCACTGGCCACATAAGCCTTGGTCGGGGTGCAGCCATCATTAACACAGGTGCCTCCAAAATGTTCCTTTTCAATAAACGCAACTTTCTTCCCGGCAGCAGCCATTTTAAAAACCAGGGGAGTACCCGCTTGCCCTGAACCAATAATTATTACATCAAAGTTTTCCATCTTATTAGATTTTAATATTTAATTTCCTGAAGCCATTGCAGGGTAAAGGGTTATACCACCATCCACAAACAGTATAGTGCCAGTAACTTATCAGACTGACCCGATGCCAGCCAAATTGCAGCTTCTGTAATATCTTCGGGTTCTACCATACACCAACATGGTAATGTTGTCATTAATAGCAGAGTCCCATTGGAATCCTTACACAATAATTGCATGGACAGTTATTTTAGGAAACTAACCAGCGAAAACCACCTGTTATTATCGGTAAAAATCCGTTCTATGCTGAGACCTGCATGACCGGCCAATTCTGAAATACGGCTTTGTGAAAATTTATATGAGTTTTCAGTATGGATTGTCTCTCCTCTTCTAACAAGTACTTTGGAAGAGAGGAAGGGACTTTCAATCCTCACTTCTCTTACCGCCCTGAGATGCATCTCGATTCTTGATTCCCTGGTATTGTAAAAAGCGAAATGTTCAAAATGCTCCGGATCAAGATCGGCACTGATCAGATTGCTGATGACCCTGATAATATTCCTGTTAAATGCTGCCGTAACTCCCCTGGAATCGTTATAGGCATTTTCCATCACCATAATGTCTTTCACCATATCAAGCCCCAACAGAAACTGGTCGCCTTTTCTCATCAGGCTTCCAAGATTTGAAAGAAAATGACCTGTCTGAACCGGATCCAGATTGCCAATAGTGCTGCCAAAGAAGCATATCAACCTTCGGTTTTTTCCCGGAACATTATTGAGATGCTTCAAAAAATCGGCCAGCATTCCGTGAATTGAAATTTCCGGGTAATTCTGCGAAAGCGTTTCGGCGGAATCAAGGATTGCAGACCGGCTGACATCGACAGGGACATAACAAATGCCATTTCTTCTATCAGGAGGTATTGCATCAAACAGGACCGATATTTTTGAGCAATCTCCGCTTCCCAGTTCAACAATGTCTGTATCTTCAAGATCACCGGCAATAGTCGCAGCATTTTCTTTCAGGATTTCCTTTTCAGTCCGCGTAGGATAATATTCAGGCAATCCTGTAATCTTTTCAAAAAGATCGGACCCGGCCCCGTCATAGAAAAAACGACTCGGAATATAACGGGGAGTGGCTGTGATCCCCTTGATTATATCTGCAACCGCCTCATTACTGCTTGGGGGAGGCATGCAGTTGGTCAGGATAATCTGTTTTTCGGAAGCAATAATTATATCTGTGTTATTCACAATAACAAATTTAGTGATTCATATTCAGTATTTCATTCTCATGAATCCCTCTGGTTTTCTTAATCACCTATTGGAAACTTAAGCTGATCTATGGAAATTTCATAAGATTTCATACTTGCTTATGATCAACCGGCCCATTAGGAACACCTGTTTCAAAGGGATTGGCAGGGTCACTGCTCCATTCGAACCAGCCACCATCATACACGGACACCCTGGGCCATCCCATCAGCCATGCATTGAACCATGCCTCACTTCCTCGCCAGCCTGTGCCGCAGTAAAAAGCAAGATGTTTTTCAGGTGTTATACCGTTATTAGTCCAGATATCATGCACTTCATGGAATTCCCTGATTGTATGGTCGAAATTCCGGTAATTCTCCATATGATAGGCATCCGAACCGCAATCTGCAAAAACGGCACCGGGGATCCTTCCCCTTGGTTCAATGTAATTGTAGCCGCTCACCTCACCGATATACTCAGGCCATGAGCGCACACAAACCAGCTCACTGTCCACCGATCGCAACATCTCCTTTGCCGCGGGGGTGTCAACTGCCAGTTCAGGCCTTTGGGGTATTGTGGCGCCAAACTCACTGACAGGTTTTTTAGGTTCGTCGGTAAAGGAAACCTCAAACCCCTCATCAGTCCACGACTGAAAGCCGCCGTTCAGCACCCTTACATCTTTCACCCCGGCATACAACAAGATAAAAGCACACCTGATTGCACCAATATCTCCGGCAGCACTTCCCGGAAAAGGGTCGTCATTATCCGGATGCATAAACTTGCCATACATGATCACAGTTGTATCTGAAGTTATCCCGTGCCTCTCAAGTGCAATTTTCAACTCTGCCGGTGGCCGCCTGTTCCATGTATCAGGAGCCTCCAGCTCAAGGGTATCCATATCTATAGCTCCCGGAATATGTCCTGTAAGGTATGCATCACGGTTCCGGTAATGGGAATGCACAATCACGAACTTATTGTTGTTGTACAACGGCGGAGCACCTCCCGACACCAGGGTTTTTAACCAGTTCGGCGATACAAGGTTGCTGAACCGTTTGAGCTTATGCATTGGAAGTACCGGATCAGTGGTCCATTCATCAATGAAATGATGATAAGCACTTACCTTGCTGTAGCCGGAGGTTATAAAACGCCTGGCAACGATATCAATTTCATCTGTGTTGTAACCGTAAACAACAATTTCATGCTCAGGTAATATCTGTTTAAGCCTGACCATTTCGATCCAGTCAATATAATTTGTCCACTTAAACGGCATGTTTTTAGCCCCTTTAACATGACCTCCTCGGGACTCATTATTAAACTGCCAACCGTTGTATGAATCAACCGGACGTATATCAATGATCTTTTTTGCCGGGTCATCCAGAATTTCGGATAACTCTTTTGTAGAAATTTCTTTCACCACTTTAACCACTTTTGAAGTTTATATTCTAAAGATAAAAAAAATTATAGGTCCCTCATACTTTCCGGTGAATCTTTTACATTCGAAAAAGGAATACTGAAAATAACTAATGCAGCATTATGGTATAGCCGGAAAATCTGCCGAAATTTTGAATTCATGGTATACTGCTTATTTCCGTGTAAGTCAGCATAAATAATAATAACAAAAAAACCTGAGGTATGTTTGCTGAGAGCTCTCATGAGCGGGAAACTATTCACATGCCATTGGAGCATAGCTCCGCCAGGTAATGAACGGGCACAAAATATAGTAACAGATCATGCAGTTATTATCAAAGAATTTTGTTTATTTAAAGTGTAAAAATTATTTATGTCACTCTGCGAATTCTCTAAGCCAACCTGACCAATTTGTATAACCAAAAAAACAATACATTTTGAAACCAACTTTTAAACAACTCATCACCTTAGTGGCAACCATGCTGTTTGCAATTTCCACAAATGCAAAAGCAGATGATTTTGAAATAGTAAAAGGGAGAGTCAACGATCAGCTTATGAGCCTGGGAGTTAGTGATGAAACCATAGCCGAAATAATCGACACTGCCAATGATGACGGAAGCTTTCAGGGTATCGATTATGAAGATCTAAGCAGAGAGGCAGGGTTTCCACATGGCCGTCACACAAGGAACCTTTTCAGCCTTGCAAGGGCATACAAGACTGAATCATCTGAATATCACGGGGATGATAATGTCAGGGATATTATTTTCGGGGGACTTGAATTTTGGGTGAAACATGATTTTGTTGGTGATAACTGGCACAACAACCAAATCACCACTCCAACAAACCTGGTTAACCTTATGCTGGTCATAGGTGATGAATTGCCGGCAGATCTTACTGAACAGGCCCAACCTATGATCCGAAGGGCAACCATGAAACAGGTACCTGGAGTATTCTACGGCGCAAGGCCGGGAGGAGACAGGATAGCCATTGCAGCCATTGTTGCAAAAAACTTTTTATTTCTCAATGACAGGGAGGCATTTGATGATGTAATACAAATCATTGCCGGTGAGATAAAGTTCACAACCGGGGAGCGCGGAATGCAGCACGATTTCAGTTTCCACCACAGGCATGACCGGGTTAACAACACAACCAGTTATGGATACGGAAAATATGCCAACACCTTCGGGGAGTGGGCATCCTATGTGGCTAATACCGGTTATCAGTTTCCGGCCGGGAGAATAATTCACCTTGTTGATTATTACCTTGAAGGCATATACAAACAGATGGTCTATGGCGTTTACCGTGATATCGCGGTCTATGACAGAAGTATTACCCACCAGAGGAACAGCACACCAGGAGGAACCCTGGAAATTGAACGGCTGCTTCAAAGCA
Organism: Bacteroidales bacterium; assembly: GCA_007132225.1. Lineage (GTDB taxonomy): Bacteria > Bacteroidota > Bacteroidia > Bacteroidales > PUMT01 > PXAP01. The sequence continues at coordinate 9,797 of SLPB01000135.1, forward strand.
CTGACTACCGCAGCCAGGAGCTTGAGGATATTTTAAAATTGAGAAGAGGTGAAGAAGCAAACATAAGGTCTTTTGCAAAATTCTTCTGGCAAACAGAGCACTTTGCATTCCAGAGACCACACTTCTACACAAGCGTAAGAATGCATTCAAAAAGGAACAGAAATAATGAAGAACCCTATAACGGACCCGGCATAGTAATTCATCACAGATCTGACGGCGCAAATTATCTTAGTCTGGATGGTCATGAATATGATGGTATCTGGCCCGTATATGACTGGCAGAAAATTTCCGGAACAACAATTATGCAAAAACCACAAAATCACATAGCTAAACGCTATGGCGGAAATATGCCTGTTCAAACGGATGGCTTAACCCATTTTGTCGGTGGGGTGGATGACGGACTTTACGGTGCAGTGGCCTACGACTTTAAAAGCCCCCATGACATGCTGGAAGCTAAAAAATCCTGGTTCTTTTTTGACAATGAATATGTTTGTCTTGGAGCAGACATAGAATCAAATCAAAGCCTGCCGGCATATACCACTATTAACCAGGCACACCTCAGGGGAGATGTTACAGTAAACCGGGATGGCAAAACAGAAGTACTGCACCAGGTAAAAAGGGACCTGGAAAATGTAAAGTGGGTGCACCATGACAGAGTCGGGTACATCTTACCTGAACCGGCAACTGTCAATTTATCCAACAGGGCTGAACAGGGACGCTGGTCAGATATTTCAGCTGCATTAAGTGCCCCCGATGAACTGGTGACCCAGGATGTTTTCCTTCTCGGAATAAACCATGGTAACCGTCCCGCAAATGCATCCTACCAGTACATAGTAGTTCCCGGAGTCACCACCGGGGAGCTTGCGGAAACAAGTGCCGTTAACCGCAACATCGAAATACTCTCAAACACACCTGAAATACAGGCTGTAAAACACAACGGACTTGGAATCTGCCAGATCGCATTTTATAAAGCTGGTAAATTAGATATAGCCGGAGGAGCCTCCATCAGAATGGACAGCCAGGGAATGGTAATGCTTAAAATGGACGGGGACAGGATAGCTGAGCTGACAGTTTCCGACCCTTCAAGAATGCTTGCGAGAATGATCATAACCGTTCCGGGAATTTATAATGCCGGCGGCGATAACTACAAAGCTTTCCCCGACAGGGAAGAAGACAATACAATGATCATGGTTGATCTTCCCGGGAATGAATATGCAGGCAAAAGCGTAACAATTGAATTATAGTAATACTATAATTATTTACAGGTATATCCTCCATCGATTAAAAGTTCGCTGCCGGTTAAGAATTTAGCCTCATCACTGGCCAGGTAAACAATCCCATAAGCAACGTCTTCAGGTTCCCCGACATGACCTATGGGATGAAGGGCATCAAGCTCCTTCCTGAACTCCTCGATATTTTTTCCGCTTTCTTTGCCCATAGCTTCAACCAGCGGGGTCCAGATGAATCCCGGATGCACTGAATTTACCCTGATATTATCTTTTGCAAATATCAGTGCATCGTTCTTGGTCATTATTCTCACAGCACCTTTTGAAGCATGATATGCAGGAATATCGCCGGCACCAATAATCCCGTAAATAGATGATAAATTAATAATATTTCCCTGACCGTTTTTACGCATATAGGGAACTATATGCTTGGTACACAAAAAAGCGCCATTCACATTAATATCCATAACCTTTTGCCAGTCTTTCAGATCTATCTCATCAGTAGGTTTATTTACACCGGATATACCAGCATTATTAACAAGGACATCAATTTTCCCGTATTCGGCATTTACTTCAGAAAACACCTTTTTCACTTCGCCTTCATCAGCAACATCAAGATGCCAGAACTTTGCCTTTCCCCCGTCTGATGTAATCTTTTCCGCAAGTTGCCTGCCCTCTTCGTCAAGAATATCGGTAATGGCAACCCTGGCACCTTCTTCCGCCATTTTCTGGCAGGCTGATTTTCCAATGCCAAGCGATCCCCCGGTTATTATTATTACTTTGTCTTTCAATCTGTTCATAATTTTTGATTTAGAATATTTATATTAAAATCAAGACTTTACATAAGCAACATGCGGACTAAGCAGCTTTAGTTTGCTTTTGTGCTTCCCTGACAGCAAATCCGGACATTAACACAGTAAGTAGTCCAATGATCCAATGATTCCACATTTCAGAAATAGTGATCATTCCCAGCACCCAGGGTGAAAAAAATATCCAAATACCAATAATTATATTAATCCATTCTGACCATGCTTTCCGGTCGTATAGTGCAAAGGCTGAAAAGATTGTCACTAAAGCCCCGAAAAGGTAGGAATTCCAGGCATATCCCATATCACTGTATCCAAATATCCAGGGAGACAGTATCAACCAGATTCCAAGGATTAAAGTAACCCAATCCTGACTTCGCTTTCTCATGATTAAATATTTAAGTTGGACAATAAATTTTTTTAACTAACATTCTATAATCATTCCTAATATCATGTTTGACAAAAAAATCCAGAAAAGTATATTTAATCAAGCTGCAAAACCCTGACTATAAGAGGTTTTTACTATGCATTAAATTTATTTTCAAATATTAGTGTAATAGGTATGGATAGTAGTTATGTTGAATTTTCACACACCAGTTGAAAATAATCCACACCCGAAATCAGATTACAGGTGTGCATGAAAGAGAATCCTGTCTAATCTCTTCTCCTTCCTGTATTATATTTTACCTTATCCCGTGATTTGCTCAGGCAACCCCATGGAGCTCACCTTTTTATTACCCTCAGGCCTGGGAACAAACATTTCATCAGGGGTTATTCCCGCTTCGCGGATGGCCCTGATGCTATACTCCAGCCTTCCCAGGTCATGTTCCCCGGCATTGTTGGTTCCAAGTGCAAACTTTACCCCTGCTGCCTTAGCCCTCTTAATAAACTCAATACCCGGTATACGGTACCGGGCGTTAATTTCAAGGGCAACATCATATTCAACAAGAGCTTCTATCACGGTATCCATACGCTTCGCAGTCCACAACCTGTCGTAGTTATGGTTGATCTCTTCGGGCAGGAAGGTAGGATTGACGTAAATATCAACAGGTTCCTGTGAAAGTATGGCCAGGATTTTCTCCACAAGCATATCCATAAACTGCTCTTCATCGTCCACAAAAACTTCTTCTTCTATCCAGAGCCGCATTCTTCTCCCCTTGTGATCGGTAAAGGTCAGGGCATCTGTAAAGATATAGTCATACTGTGCTATGGCCTCAGGTGAAAAAAGGGTTATCCATTCCCTGCCTTCACACTGCATGGCCTTGAAAACGGGCTCACCCTTTATCTTTTCATAGTAGGCATTCAATGAGGCATCATCGGTAACCGGAAAGTTTAGTCCGCAATTTTCAGATATCCCGTAATTGAACCCGTGATTCCTGCCGTGGCGGGTAATCTCCTTCACAGTCAATACGTCCTTGAGGTGACCATGATAATCGATCAGGGGAAATCCTTCCTGATTCAACATGGTAAGCTCTCTGGCTATTTCATCGTTTGTTTCAAAGCTTTCTGCTTTGCGGGGTAGACCGGAGGGCAGTGCCTCAATACTGATTTCACTAACCTCAATACAGCCACTGTTACCTGATTTGGTGAGAATGATCCGTCCACTGGAAAGCACCATATCTTCGAGCCCGGAAAGGCGAAGTGGATTTTCAGGTTCATAATACTCACTGGTAATTTTCCCGTTCACTGTCACCGTGATATGATTGCCCCTTACGCTCAGTCCAAGATCAAACCACTCTTCATCGTGTACCATCCTGACAAAAAAGTTCCTGATCAGTGAAAGGCTTCCTGTTTTCATGGTACTGCCCGAGCGATATTCACTGTTATTGATAAATACTGTGTAACCTTCCGGGGAAGAACCAGAAGGGGTATGAAAAGCAACTGCACCCTCGGCACCAGGGGTTGTTTTAATTCTCATTCCAAGATCAAAATTACGTACTGTGAATTTTGAAATTATGGCGGCATCATCCCTGCCAAGAACAACATTGTTGCCGCTTAAATCCGTATTTTTCAGTGCCCAGTCATTGGCGATCTGGTCATGGCCGGAAGAAATTATTATCTGATCCTCCAAAACAGTTGTACAGGCAAAAAATCCTGTAACCACAAAAAACAGTGTGACACCTTTCAGGAAATTATTGTAATGCATTATTTTTAAAGTGTTTAGATTATTAATTACATACGAAGGTACTAAAAATTTGCTTTAGCAATCTTTAATTTTCATCATGCTCGAAACTTGTTTATAATATCGAATTTTCAATACATAAGAGTATACTCAAACATTATGTATCCCTTTACAAACATTCTTATAACCGATTTAATTCCGTGTAATAAAAGATCCGCCTTTTGACTGTACAAAGTATTTTACTACTTTTATAAGTACCCCTTAAATGGCTAATTAACTAATCAATAAAAAAGCACAATGGGACGCGTAATTATCGGCATCCACGGTCTTGGCAATAAGCCTGATAAAAGAACACTGAAGGATTGGTGGGAAATCTCCATGATGGAGGGACTTGAAGCAGCGGGATTAAAAGCCAGGCTTCCGGAATTTGAAATGGTTTACTGGGCTGATATTATGCATAAGGCACCACTCGATAAAAATGTTGATAACCCTGACAGCCAATATTATATTGACGAAGTCTATAAACCCTCACCAAAGAATTTTGATCCCGCTGAAAAAAAAATACACAAGAAGTTATTAAGGTTTTTAGGAAACCAGATAAATAAAATATTTCTTAATGAAGATTTCACCCTTAATTATTCATTCATAGCCGATTTCATAGTAAGAAAATATTTCCAGTCCCTCGAAATTTATTATAATGAGGAATGTAAAGAAAAGCATGCCGGGGACTGCAAAGTCAAGGAACTTATAAAGCAAAGACTGGCTGATGTATTGGAAAAGCATAAGAATAATGAAATAATGCTTGTATGCCACTCCATGGGGTCCATCATTGCCTATGATGTAATGAGTTTCCTTTCACCTTCAGTAAAAATAAACTCATTTATCACAATTGGTTCACCTCTGGGTTTGCCCTTAATAGTAAGTAAAATTGCCGCCCAGTATAAAAAAAAGGAAAAAGGAAAAAAAGATATGATAACACCTCCCGGTGTTTATGGAAAATGGCATAACTTTTATGATGTTCTTGACAGAATATCCCTAAACCATAAACTCTGCGCAAGGTACAGGGCTAATTCCCATGGGGTAAAACCCGCAGATTATGAGGTAATAAACGATTACCATAACCAGGAAGGAGTTCATAACCCTCATAAATCATACGGGTATCTCCGATGCAGGGAATTTACCACTGCCCTGAACGACTTTCTAAAAGGTTAAGTTAGTTCGGTTCATCAAAATCCTAACAGGCTGCTTAATAATAAAACACTTTATCCAGCATGGTACCGGGCGATCCGACCTTTGCTCCACCAATAATCATCACGTGAGCTACGCCTTCTGAATCTATATAACTGATGCCACTTTGGTTGAAGAGATTACTTCCTCCCGTACCGAACAAAGTGTTGGAACCTGTTGCCCCGCCGAAAGAATCTATTGTACCATCTGGTTTGATACTAGCATAGGCATTTTCACTAGATCCGCCGGTATTGCCGGTTAAACCGGAATATAATCCCGAAGAAACAAATAAACTTCCTCCTAATACCAGCGTACTGTGTTTGCTTCTTTCCTTGCCCAGTTCAGCGGGATTCAAAGTCCAGTCATCAATGTCACCGTTCCTGAGATTTATTTTAGAATAGAATATCTGTTTGGTCCCGGAATTCCCTTCACCCGCATCAGGAAGTACAATTCCGGTTTCACCACCTACAGAATAGAGATACCCTCCAAATGCCACAAAGCCATGATGAGCTACTCCGTAAGGAAGTTCGGGTAAAGTTTCCCACTCCTCCAGTTGTCCGTCCTCCATTATTTTAGCTTTGTACACTTTAGACACGGGTTCATTGTCTGCGGTAGCACCCCCGGCTACATAAATTGTGCTCCTGAATATAACAGCTCCTCCGGAATGAACTGCCTGTGGTAATGCCCTGGCAGTTTCCCAGGCCTGCAATGTACCATCATCATTTAAAACACCAATAGTGACATCAGATATCACATCGCCATAAGAATCCTTCCCGCCCAGCAAGTAAACATAACCGGAGCCATCCACTTTTGAGTTAAAGGGTGTCGCTGCTACTGAAGAATGAAATGAACGTGGTTCAGGTAAACTGGTTGTATTGCTCCAGGAACTTATTGTACCATTAGCGTTGATCAATCCGGAAAGGACCTGATCTGATGCCTGACCATCACCGTCAATTCCTCCTGAAACAAATACGTATTGATTTATAACTTTGTTCATGTTTTCAACGGCAATTGATAAAGCCTGATGGCCACTTACACCATGGGGAAGTTCAGAGGTTTCAGTCCAGGTAATGGTTGAGGGACTAAATGTAGCAGCATCAGTCACTCTAAAGGGTATCTCACCGCTGATGCCGATTTCGGTTTTTACTACAACAGGGCCGTCTTTTGCTCCGCCCGGAACAGTAGTTACAATAAACTCATCAGTCCAGTCTTCTGCATCGGCAATAGTTGCAGCGATGGTTCCTTCTGCCCCATCTGAAAATAATATTTCTCCCTGGCCCTGTATGTCACCAAAGGCTCTGCCTTCGATAATCACAGTGCTGCCAGCATTTCCTGAAGGCTTTGTTGCACTGTTTATAAAAGAAAGCTCAGGCTCAATTGCTTTAAATACATTATTCAGTACTGCTTTGCCACCACCAGGGTTTTCAACTTCTACAGACAACAACGTGTTTGCAGTTATTCCCGAGGGTACTTTTGCATAAATTACAGAACCCGACAGAGTTTCGACATCGGTAGAGGCTTTGCCTCCTATATAGACAACCGCACCGGCTTTAAAATTGGTGCCGGTTATTGTAAGTTCGGTATTAATGGTTCCTTCTTCGGGTGTTACACTGGCAATGGTGGGTATCTCAGAAAGTGGTAAAGAATCATTATCTTTCTTGCAACCAGCATGAAGTATAATAATAACAATCAGAGTTAAAGAGAAAAGTCCTTTTATAACGGCACTTGATTTCATAAATATAGGTTTAGTTATTAATTAGTTGGGCTGGGGGATCTTACCATGACAATATTTTGACTTAGTCGATCTCACATGCAATTCATTTTTCATTGATCAATAATCATCAGATGTGACATTACTTACCTTATCATCTCCTATCTGTCAATATGACGGCATCAGGAATGAAAAGGTTGGAATCCGGAAAAAATAAATTAATGCTGATCTTGTCTCTGGGAGAATCAGGGAACCATTTTCAATTCGGCAGTTGATCTCAGGCTCTCCTGGTCACCGGCATATGCAATCATTTTTATTGTGGTGGTTTTATCGACCAGGAATGGCTCTTTGTAAACCGGTGAATTCCTGTCCGGCTCCTCACCATTAAGAGTGTAATGGATCCTTGCTCCTTCAGTGTCACATTTAATTGCCACTGTTGTTTGTCCGGTGAATATTTTCTCAGTATTGGTAATGTAGGGTGTGGCAACAAATAAGTCATATTCGTTTATCTGCGGATGATCACTATCAGCAGCCCATTGCTTGTTTGGTGCTTCTCCCATTTCAAGAACAAGTTCACCTCCCCGGACTAATTCGGAATGGCTGAACCAAAATTTATTCAGGGCATTTCCGTTAAGCCTGGCAGATTGTATATATCTGTTTTTTGGCGAGAAATTTTCTGAACGAATGACAAACTCTTGCCCCGGGTAATATTCCGGATCAAGCTCGATAGTGATCTTTTCGAAAATGGGTGAGGCAATTTCGTAAGCAGGATTGATTCCTGAACCTCCATCCATCTGGAAAAGGCCCATGGCACTCATTACATACCAGGCTCCCATTTGACCCTGGTCTTCATCCCCGGGATAACCATCAACCGGGCCTGTACCGTAATAGTTGTCCAGTATTTCCCGAACCCATTTTTGAGTCAGCCATGGTTTGCCGGAATAGTTGAAAAGCCAGGCTGCCTGCATATTGGGTTGATTACTGTGATTAACAAAGTTGCTGACAAAGATGGGGCGTGATTGCTTAAAGCCTTCATCCAGCCGGGTGTTGAACAACTCCTTGCCCATAAGGTCTATAAGTCCTTTCAGGTCGTGGGGGACAAACCAGGTAAATTGCCATGCATTGCCCTCGACATAATGTCTTGTAGGAAATGCATCTTCTTTTCCTTCAGCTCTAAGGGTGGGATCAAAACTCTCCCATGGGCCGCCTTCCTCTTTGGGCCTGATATATTTGGATGACGGATCAAAAACATTACGGTAATTCTGTGATCTTCTCATGAAATAGTAATAATCATCTTCTTTGCCCAGTGCTTTTGCAAGCTGGCCAACACACCAGTCATTAAATGAGTAATCAAGTGTATTGGAGACACGTCCGGTGTTGGACGGAACATACCCCATCCGCATATATTCCGGCAAATCACGGTTTCCAACATATCCGCCACAGGGATGTGGCTGACCCGGGGTAGTCTGAATTTCCTTCATCGCCTTGTAAGCCTTTTCGATATCAAAATCCCTGATCCCTTTCAGGTAGGCATTTGATATAAGAGGTATCTCATGCTCTCCCGTCATTATCCCGGAGTATTTTAACCCGCCAGGCCCCCTGTTGAGCCATCCGCCGTCATCGTACAACTGGAGCAGGGACTTTGCCCATTTAGAAGCCAGGTCGGGATTAACCAGGGACCAGAGCTGATTAAGGTTCCAGAAAGTCATCCAAAAAGCATCACAACCATAAACAGGCTCCTGGGGATCGGGAAGCTGTTTTATTTGATCACAGGCATCCATATATTTTCCGTTGACATCACTGAAAATGGTACGGGAACAGTAGGAGCGGTAAAGATTTGTATAGAATTTCACCTTGTCCTGTTCACTCCCACCCTCGATTTTGATTTTACTTAAAAGTTTATTCCAGGTCTCCCTTGCATTTTGATGAACTGCGTCAAAATCCCAGCCAAAAGGATCCATCTCTGTTTCAAGGTTGAGCCGTGCCTGGTCAGTGCTGACGTAGGAAATCCCTGTTTTCACAAGGATTGCTTCGTTGCGGGAGGTCCGAAAATTGAGGGAGGCGCCGATATCAGTATGAATATCAACATGAACAGAATCTATATTATGGTAAATATTATTTTCTTCCCACCCATCCATTGATTCTATAGGTTTATTAAAACGGCTCACAAAGTGGATGGTGTAATTGTTCCATCTGTCGATCCGGTGAACGTATCCAGCTATTTCGGTATCACTTACTTTACGGATGGAAGCTTCTATAATCTCAGGCCTTCTGGCTTCCTCAGGCACATTAAGGTTGTAAATAATCCTTGCAGAACTGCTTTCGGGGAATGTGTATCGCTGAAAGCCACAACGGGTTGTTGAGGTTAATTCTGCCTTAATGTTATAATCGTCAAGTATAACAGAGTAATAACCTGTAGATGCTGATGCGCTGCCCGGTTGAACCCTTGAACGATAACCACCATCGGGATTATCATGAGTTCCCGGCTGGATCTGCAACTCACCGGTAACGGGCAACATCAGAAAGCTGTTCATCATCCATGAGTGAACATGTCCAAAACCGGAAATGCTGTTAATAGTATCTTCATACCCGGCATTAAAAGCCCAGTCGTCAACATTATTGGGACTCAGCTTGACCATTCCAAAAGGCATGGCAGGACCCGGGAACAACATCCAGCGGGAAACAGAGGTGCCAATAAAGGGGTCCACATAATCAACAGGTTCCTGACTGATTACTGGCGGGGTGGAGAGAATAAGGACAAGCAAAAGGATCACTGAAAGAGGAGATTTTATAGTATTCATTTCTACGTGTTAGTTTGTATATATTTCAGGTACAATTATTACCCGGGTGAAATATTAAAGTGAGATTAGTATATTTATTTGCAGGGTTGATTTCCAGAAAAATCTGATTAATATAATCTGACTCCAGCAAAACAGGTTAATCTTAGGCCCCGAAAAACAGCTTAATCTGACCCATGTAAAACAAGATTTTCTAACAATCCTGCGTAAGCAAATATATTTATCAAAATTTAAAAAACCTAATACTACTCCCCTGCTATTCTATGTAAGTCAAGCCTGCATCATAAGAAATCCTTCCTGTTACAATAAGCAGTCCCCCCTGATCCGTTCATTAATTATCATTCCTGCTTTTATCATTGCTAAATTTTTATTAGGTTTGTTAGCCCGTTTAAACACCTGTCCGGATTAACAGGTGTTTAACCACACCCTAAGCACTGAGTACTGAAAGCGAGGGAATTAATTGTTTTTCAGCAGATAAATTACTTTGCATTCTGAACATAGTACACCGATAATAATATAACAGGGAAAAGTACATATAAAAACAGAACGGTAACCGGAAAGCCAGATAAAGAGAGCAGGAAAAAAACAGTAATCAATGAAAAACAACCTAATTTCAACAGGACTTCTTCTAGCATTATTTTTGGTTATTACCGCTTTTGGCGGCAACGTCAAAGACCACGATGGAAATTCTTACAAAATTGTTAAAATAGGCGGCCAGGAGTGGATGGCCGAAAATCTGAATGTGAGCACTTTTCGTAACGGCGATTCCATATCCGAAGCTAAAACCTGGAGAGAATGGGAAAGAGCGGGCGTGGAAGGCAGACCGGCATGGTCCTATTACGATAACGACCCTGCTAACGGCAAAAAATATGGCAGGCTCTACAACTGGTATGCTATAAATGACCCCAGGGGCCTGGCACCGGAAGGCTGGAAAATACCAACTGACGCCGATTGGTCGCAGTTAACAGACTTTTTAGGGGGGCATTCAGCTGCAGGCTCAAAAATGAAAAGTTCAGGCGGCTGGGATAAAAACGGCAACGGTACCAACGATAGTGGTTTTTCAGCACTTCCCGGGGGACTGCGGTACAGCTATGGAGAATTCAAGTACCTGGGAGAGTATGGTTACTGGCTTAGTTCTGAGGAGTATACTAAAAACAGTGCACAAGCCCGCTTCCTGGTATACCGGAATAATGGTATCGGAAGATTCTACCTAACCAAGGGAAAGGGATTTTCGGTTCGCTGTATCCGGGATTAGGTGTAACGTTAAAAAATATTGACAATGAACAGAAGAATTTTTTTCGGAAAATCCTTGCTGGCTACAGCTGCATTCTCCAGCTCATTCTATGTTAAATCACATACAGTCAACCACAAGCTAAAAGTAGGATTAATCGGGGCCGGCTGGTATGGAATGGTCATCAGCGAGGCGGCACTAAAAGTTGGCGGACTTGAAATTGCAGGAGTCTGCGACGTAGATAGCGAGAACCTCAGGAAAAGCTCGGATAAGCTGGAAAAACTGCAGGGTACCAGGCCCGCAACTTTTAAGTATTACCAGGATCTGCTCAACATGAAAGGGCTTGAAGCAGTTTTTATCGCAACACCACCCCAGTGGCATGCTCTTCAGTTTATTGCTGCCTGTGAAAAAGGTCTTGATATTTTTTGTGAAAAGCCTTTATCATATGATCCCCGGGAAGGCCGTGCAATGTTAAAAGCAGCTGAAAAGGCAGGAAATATTGTGCAAATAGGGTTTCAGCGCCGCCAGAGCAAGGCTTTTAAATATGCCAGACAATATATTAATGAAGGCAGGGCAGGAAATATTCATCAGGTTGTTGCTCAGATCCACTACCGGCCCGATCCGGGAGACAACACAATACAGGAACCACCTGCCTCTCTCGATTGGGACGAGTGGTGCGGCCCTGCCCCCAAACTGGATTACAGGCCCAGCATAGGTCACCTGAAATGGCGCCTGGAAAAGGAATATGGAAATGGTCATCTTGTTGACTGGGGTATACATCATATCGATATAATCCGGCAAATTTTGGATGAGGGTATCCCTTCCGAGTTTAAAACAACAGGTGGGATATATGCCCTGAAGGACAGGATTACAACTCCCGATACTCTTACAGCAAACATGGCTTTTGGAAAAGTCCCGGTCGAGTGGAGGCATCGTTTATGGGGTACAGGTGATCCGAACCCGGAGTTCAACAATGGCATTTTTTTCCATGGTGAAAAATCAACGGTTTTTGTATCCGACACAAAATTTATTGTAATACCTTTCGGTAAAGACACCGGGAGAACAGAAAAGACAATAAGTACGGAAGGGGGAATGCAGGAACTTCACATGGCTGACTTTATGGATGCAGTGAGGCACAAGGATCCCCAAAGAATAAGTTGCACCGTTAAAGATGCTCTTGCCTCAACCACCGCGGTGCAACTGGCGATGATAGCCTACGATACCGCCAGCATAGTTAAATGGGACAACCAAAAGCAAGCAATCATTGATAATCCCGGGGCTGAGAGATTAATGAAAAGAGAATACAGGAAAGGGTGGCAGCACCCGGGATAATGCAAAATCCCATCCGGCAGCTTCTTCCCTTAGAAGGAAATTATAACCAAAATTTAATTAACTTTGCATTTGCAAATGCACGGGGTGCCAACTGTAAAGCTGGACTGAGATTATACCCGATACCTGATTTGGATAATGCCAACGTAGGGATGCAGTATTAAAATATTCCATTTTGTACTTCATTCTTTTGGCACGCCAATTCGAATGGAGTTTTTTTATTTTATTCAAATAACAGAATGGGAAATGGAACTGGAAAAAAAATATTTTGAATTAACCCAAAGTCCGCGAAACTGGCAGGACAGGCCCGAATGGTTTTTTAACCGTGAGCATACCGACACCTACGAACAGTGGTATGAAGGGAGGTACAAACGAGCTGAAATATGGCAGAAAAAAGTAATGGAGCAGCTGGTATCAAAAGACAAACGTATAAAAACACTGCTTGAATTCGGCTGCGGAACAACCCGGTTTACAAGGTGGTGGAAGGAAATAGGGATTGAGGCAACCGGCGGGGACATCTCACCCCTGATGTTGTCACAGGCTATAGACCTGTTTGATGGAGACCTCGTGATGGCAGACTCGCACCATATGCCTTTTAAGGACCACACTTTTGATTCTTTGGCTTTTATAACCACATTCGAATACTACAAGGACCCGGTAAAAGTTATACGGGAAGCGGCAAGGGTTGCCAGGTATGGGATTGCACTGGGTATGATGAACAGGAACTCTCCCAAAGTGGTAAGAAGGCGTGTCCAGCAGATGTTCGGAAAAAATCCGTTTTATATCACCGCCACTTTCTATACTCCGAAAAAATTAACAGAGATAATTAACCATGCTTTACAGGGCAGATCATATTCGATTGAATGGTCGTGCACAGGACTGCCCGGCTGGTTCCCCATACAACAGTGGGGCTTGCCTTATGGTGATTTTTTTGGAATGTATGTGAAAATAAATGATGTTGAGTGATGGATGACAAGCTTGGAAAAATAGATCACCGGATATTTGAAGACCTTATCCAGGCAAAGTGCGGACACGAACGCAAGGAAGTTCTTACCGGACCAAGGTTTGGCACGGATGTTTCCGTTATTGACCTTCAGGGTGGCATGGCTATGGCCGTCACCAGTGACCCGCTGTCACTTATTCCTTCACTGGGACTGGAAGAGTCTGCGTGGCTATCTGTGCACCTTATAACCAACGATATGGCCACTACCGGCTTTGCTCCCATGTATGGGCAATTCATACTAAATCTGCCGGCCACATTCTCCAAAGAGGATTTCAAAACCTATTGGGATTACATACATAAATTTTGCACAAGACTGGGAGTTGCCATTACGGGGGGACATACAGGCTTTATTGAAGGTCAGAATTCAACCATTGCCGGAGGCGGCACCTTTTTCACCATCGCACCCCGGGCGCAGATACTTACCTCCTCAAATGCAGAACCCGGAGATGTGATCCTGGTAACCAAACAATGTGCGATATCATCTTCTTCTATTCTTGCCATGAGTTTCCCGAAAACGGTAAGGAATAAACTGGGAGAGGAAGCTTATCAGGAGGCATGCGGGATGTTTTACCAGACATCTTCACTGGATGATGCGTTAACGGCTGTTGGCAAACAAAACAGGTACAATGAAATTACCGCCATGCATGATGTTACCGAAGGTGGGGTGATGGGAGCCATCTATGAGATGGCTTGCGCTTCGGGCAACGGTGCTGTGGTTTACAATGATCAGGTACCTGTTGGCAGGATCCCGGATGCGGTCTGCAGGCTCTTCTCGATCGACCCCCGCTACTGCGTGGGTGCAGGCTCCATGATCATTACCTGCAAAAAAGATAAAGTCCCCCTTATCATAAACCGGCTGAATGAAGCAGACATACCCTGTTGCCCGGTTGGTGAAGTAAAAGAAAAAGAAGCGGGTATTAAGGTTGCAGAAAACAACAAGGAGACTGATTTAATTTATCCTGAAGAAGATCCGTACTGGGCTGCATTCTTCAATGCCTGCAAAAAAGGATGGAAATAATGGAAAAAAAGAGAAAAATAATTCCGGGAGTATATGTGGTTATAGATCCGTGGACGGATGAAAGTATTTTGTTGCATAATCTCAGTATCATCCTTAAGGAAAAAATTGCCGGCGTGCAGCTGTGGGACCACTTTTGCCCGGATTCAAATAATCTGAAGCTGGTCAGAAAAGTAACAAAGATGTGCCATGAAAACAATATCCCGGTACTTATTAACAATCACTGGGAATGGTTGCTTAAAACTGACCTGGATGGGGTACACTTTGACAATGCTCCCGGAAATTATGCCCGGATTAAAAAATCAATAAACAGGGAATTCATAAGCGGCCTTACGTGCAGCAATGATCTATCACTTGTAAAGTGGGCCGATGATAACCGCATGGATTATATTTCCTTCTGCTCAATTTTCCCTTCTTCAACCAGCAACAGTTGTGAGCTCGTGAAATTTGAAACCATCAGTCTAGCAAAAGAAATGACTTCAATGCCTGTCTTTTTATCGGGGGGAATCAGGCCTGAAAACATGCATAAATTAAACAACCTGCAATATGATGGGGTGGCTGTGGTATCAGGTATTATGCAATCACGGGCTCCGGACGAATCGGTAAAGGCATATATAAACCAGCTGAACCGCATATGACCTGGTGTATTAAGCTTCTCAATATTTTCCTGTAAAGCCGCAGCAGGCTTTTATTCATTTAACAGATCAAATAGCTCGCATTCACTTAACAAAACAAATTTAATCCGAACATAATATGAGATCAGAAACCATAAAAAAATTATGTTGCCCCTTTGATAAAAAAGATTTGGAATTAACCATAATTACCCAGGACCTGGAAGAGAATATCCTGCAGGGAATTTTAACCTGTGCTGAGTGCAGACGCATCTACCCTATCGTTCAGGGAATTCCCATCATGAGTCCGGATGAATACAGGGAATTAAAGCTTGAGCTTCCTTTGCTTGATAAATGGAAAAATCATCTTGAAGGTAAAAACATTGAAAATTTTCGTCTTACTGCCCAAACCGGGACATTAAAGGAGAAATAACTATCATACAAGCAAAGTTCCCTGGCTTTTATATTCAAATTGACAATAGGGAAAGGGTATTACCTGTTCCCTGACGTTCCTATTCCCTGACATTCTGTAATAATGCTTCCCTTATAATTCTTCTAAGTTCCAGCTGACGGTTTTCCACTACCCTCCTGGAGACCGGCCGGTATAATTCTGCATACCTGGGACTGGCTAAACGGTATTGAAGCTTTTCCATATCACCGTTGATATCTATCCCCAGTCTTATGGGCAATGGTGATTCTATAAGGGAAATATGATAATCAAAGCTCAAATCAAAGTTATGGCGGCCGCCTACGACAGCTCTGTATCTGTCCATCACCATAAGAAAAGGATAAATATCTATCTCTTCCCTGAAAATAGTAAATTCAACAGAGAGGGAATCAACCCGGTTTTGGTCCCTGTTCCTGAATCGCAGGGATCTGGATATTTCACTGAAGGTTTCACCATCCATCAACACCAAATCTTTCCCCCTGATGGAAGAGGCTCCGCGCAATGTGGATTTTTTGATATTGTAAAGGGAATCAAGATATGTCTCAACGGCAATATGAAATTCACCGGTCCCTTCAAATGAACGCAGCATGGGCATCAGGGTGTCAATATCGGGAATCATTTGAAGCAGTCTGCTGATCTCAACATCCAGCAAGTGATAGTCAAGCCCCAGATAAAGATGGTTCTTTCGCGGTGTACGATACATAGCTGTTAATTGCATATCGGCAGCCGGTGTGGTAAAAGTTAAGGCATCCAAAAGCAGTATGCCGTCATTAACACGGACGTTACCAAGAATATTGCTGGCTGTATCGGCTCCCATGGTTGCTTGCTTAATATTGGCTCTAAGCAAAATATCGATGCCATGGGGAACCATATATGGTCCGGTAAATGAATTGTTATCATTTGATTGTGATGGATTCTTAATAACAACCTGCTCTTCCCTGTTTACAGGATCATCTTCAGTGCCAAATCCACTGGTCAGACTCATTAAACGGGCAATGTCAGTGTTGCGGGACACTAAATTAAAGTCCCCCCTCAAAAGAGAGTCGCCCCTTGACCAGGACAGAACATTATCCAAAATACCTGTCAGCCCAAAATCAGACTGGTCAATCACTATAGTCCCTTCTTGGATATTGAATGTTTCCGGATCAAATCTCATTTTAATGTCCGGAATCTCCAGGGGATGTGAAAATGCAGACAAGGAAATATTTCCATTACTCAGGTCCAGGAACCCGTTAACCTGCCATTGAAGAAAAAAATCTTCCCGGGTGTTATCGTTTACAATATCGGTGCGCAGGGTTAGTTCGTCAATTGAAGCAAAACTTTGACCAATTTGTGCTGCCACATCATAACTTGAATATGCAAGCCTGGCCGCATACTGTTCTGGCATGCCTGGTACAGGTGATACGGAAAAATAACCCAAGGGCTGATCAAGCGCGATATTTATAGTGTCCATTCCGGCCCGGAAGGAACCGATATTGAATGTGCAAAATAAATCAGGTATTACGGTTGTATCCCTTAAATCAGACATTTCCATGAAAACATGGATATTTTTCATAGAAGTGCTAAAATGCCCTGTTTTAAATGCTGTCATACTATCTGATGCAATCTTTGCGTAGGCAAATTTAGTGTTCCTCTCTGAAGTCGACGGATTAGGAAGGGCAAAATCAATTTGGGAGTGCCCGGTTTCAAAGTATATGCTGTCGTACAGCATGCTGAAATTGGAAAGTAATGCTGACCCTGACAACTTCATATTATCCAGTGCCATATTTGTGGCCTGTGACATGGTAAAGTCCGTTTTGACCTGCCCGTTGATCCTGCCATTAACTTCCAGGTTAATATCCCGGGGAAGAAACGATATGAACTCATCTGTAAGCACATTGGCATCGGTTATAAGATCATAATGCATATCTGAATAAAGATGATCCACTTTCCCGCGGGTCCTGAATGCTGAATTTGGGGTACTGGCCTCAAAATGTCTGATATTGATCCATGAAGTTGTATCATTATTCATATCAGAAAAGATATGGATATCACCACTCATTTCACTCAGGGGGAAGGGCAAATCAACATACCTGATATACCCATCGGACAGTATCAGGTTGATATCCATCAGCGGAACAAGGGTATCACTAATAACACCTTTTATTATTCCCCGGGAGGAGATTATTCCGGAAGCATCAATTTTTCCTAATCCTTCAAGGAATGAAGCAGGAATCAAAGCTATGGCATCACTTACCTGCCATGAATTTAACTCAAAGATTATATCGGTGTTTATGTTTTTATGTATGGTATTGTTTTCTATAGAACCGCTGAGTTTAACAGCCATATCATTAACAGAGACAAAGGCATCCTTTAGTTGAACCAGCTGTCGCGAAAGCAGTAATTCAAAGGGAATATTTAGTTTTAAGAGGGCATGATCCATGTATTTCTCTCCGTCGTACTCTACAGATATACTGGCATTGCTGAGATCAAGGCGGCCCTTTAAGTTGTCTTCCCGGTAGGAACCGGATATTTTTGCAGCGAGGCTGGTAACAGATGTGTTCAGTTTAGAAGAAAGATCGGTATAGGAAAGATTCAGGTTTTTCAATTCGAGGTTTTTCAAATCAACAAAACCAAATCCAGTATCTTCTGACAGCTCTTCCGGCACTGCACCAGGTTCAGCTATCAACAGCCCGTAATTGGAATTGCCGGTTATATCAGTAAACAAATTCAAAGAACCATTGGAGAGTATGAATTTATTTATAATCAAATCCCTGTTTTTCCATAGAGCCACGGCATCAATAACACCAACAAGTTCATCTGCCTTTAGCAATGTATCAGTAGGTGCACCAGTCCCCGGACTTAACATGGCAAAATTAATCATCCGTATTCCGAACCGTGGGAATGTACTAAAAAAAGTGAGATCCACCTCCTCTATTTCTGTCCGGTAAGGAATATGCTTCTCTGCCTGGCCACTCACAATGGGTGTAAGCCTTTCAGGGGTAAAAACAATCCACAACAGGATAGTGCTGGCAGTAACAAACAACAGCAGTAACGAGGTAAGCGTAATGAAAAAAATCTTAAGGTATCTTTTCATCTTATCAATCATCAACCCTAGTGAAACTGTAAGACTTGCCAAAATCATCCCGGTATCTCAATCTGGTCGGACTTAACTCAGTGACGGTGTAGAACCTTGGAACAAGATTACCTCCCATCTCCATAATATGGATTTGTGTCAACTCAGTCTTTACCAGGGTCCATGTAAAATTTTGTGCTTCATCTTCCTGTACATCATCACTTATGTCCCAGGTATAGCCGTTTCCATTTGCAAAATATCTTTCAAACAAAGTTCCGGACTGCCATTTCCCGGCAAGCAAAGCTTCATCAAAAAAATCATCCTCCTTTTCGCAGGATACAAACATTATGGCAACCAGTGTGGTTGTCATCAGAAATATCAATAATTTTCTCATTCCTGTAAATGATATAAATAATGAATTTATGACCTGCTGCTTAACTGCTTCAAACTTATTAATCACCAACTTATGAATAAAAAATTTGATAACTAAAAGCCAGTAACAGTTGTGGCATCATTCTTAATTAGAGGTTACGAATTTAGGGAAAAAAAGTTATACCCTGCATTAAAAAGTATACCTTAAAAAAACAGCTTAATGTATTGCTAAATCAATTAATTTTGAAAATAAAACCAGATGTGAACAAATATTTACCCCCTGTGTTAAATTAGTGTATTAATACAATTAACAAGATTTTTATTAGTTATTATTATGAAAAATGCAGGATATTCAACTCATTGAAAAGAATTGAACCATAAATTAAAAATATAAAAAACCAATATCTTAGCAAAAATTTAAAATTTAAGAATATGAACTTGAACAGATTATTGTTTCACCAGATTTTTATTGTTACCTGTTTAATGTGGGCCGGAGCTGCAATTGCACAGCCCAATCAACCCTCCCCGCTTCCCGACCGGGTTATTTTAAACCTGACCGAAGAAACATCAACATCGGTGGCAGTTACCTGGCGGACTGACACATCCATCAACACCGGTACCGTGGAATTACAGCCCTCAGCACCTATGATAGTTCCGGATGGGAGCATAACCTTTTCTGCAGCAACCTCAACCGGGACATACAACTGGGAAGGGGAACCGGAAATAGTTGCCAATAACCATTCCGCCGTGCTCACCGGACTGGAGCCCGGGAAAAAGTACAGCTACCGGGTGGGCTCAGATGGCTTTTGGAGTGAATGGTTTGATTTTCAAACTCCATCAAATGAAAACTCCGATTTTTCATTTATATATTTTGGTGATCCCCAGAACAATATAAGATCAGAATGGTCACGGGTTATCAGAAATGCCTACAGGCATGAACCCGATGGTGCCTTTATGCTCTATGCCGGAGATTTGATTAACCGGCCCAACAGGGATAGTGAATGGCACGAGTGGTGGGTTGCGGGCTCTTTCATTTACGGGAAGGTTCCACAGGTTATGACCCCCGGAAACCACGATTATGCAGGTTTAACACTCGCTTCTCACTGGAATGACCAGTTTACTCTGCCATTCAACGGGCCGGCAGGCCTTGAGGGGACTTGCTATTTTATCGATTATAAAAATCTGAGACTGATATCTCTGGATACCGCTGTCGGATCAGAACTGAGGAATGATGAAAGTTCCTTCCTGGAGGCACAAACAGCCTGGCTTGATTCAGTCCTTCAGGCCAACACCAAAGAGTGGGTAATTGTCACAACCCATCTGCCTATTTATTCACCAAAAGAGAACAGGGACAATTTTCATATAAGAAACAGTATTCAGCCAATTATGGAAAAACATGGAGTTGACCTGGTTTTGACCGGCCATGATCACGCTTACTCAAGAGGCAGGGCAAGTGATAATCCGGACACCGAGAGGCCCATTGTCTATGTGGTTTCGGTCAGCGGACCAAAAATGTATGAAGTAGCCGACGATAAAGAGTGGATCGAACATAAAGGTGCAAACAAACAGTTTTATCAGACAATCAGGATTAAAGATGATGAGCTGTTCTATAAGTCATTCACAATTGATGGAGAGCTATTCGATCAATTTATGCTGAAAAAAGATGAAAAAGGGAATACCGCTAAGTTTATAGAAATGAAGCCCTGACAGTTTCTCAGCCCCTTATATTAAGTCAGGATTAACCTACTTGTTCTGGTTGGTTAGCATGGTTGGCTTTTTGACATTTTCAAGGAAGTGGCAAATTATAATATATTTGCACTAATAATCCCTTTAAATGTCATTATCATGGATAATAAACCAAGATCAAAAAGCAGACGCGAATTTATCGCTGATGCTGCTGCCCTGAGCTTAATAGGGGCAATAGGAGCCGGTTATACACTGTCCTCCTGCTCTTCACATAGGTCCGAACATGCCGACCCTGTATTCCATGACGTCGCTCCTGACGGCCCATTATTAAAAGCAGGAGTGATAGGATGCGGAGGCAGAGGCACAGGTGCTGCCATCAACTTTCTTAATTCAGGGCCAAACCTGCAGGTAACCGCACTGGGGGATGTTTTTCAACACCGGATAGACAACTGCCGTAAAAGGTTGAAGGAAAGGCATGACATTGATATTAAAGACCAGGACTGTCATGTTGGTTTTGATGCCTATAAACGTGTTATAGAATCTGATGTAGATGTGATTTTGCATGTCACCCCTCAGCATTTTCGCCCACTGCATTTTGAGGCAGCCGTACGGGCAAGGAAACACGTCTTTATTGAGAAACCAGCCGGTGTGGACCCCGCAGGTGTGAGGTCAGTTATGGCTTCAGGCAAAATGGCCGAAGCAGCAGGTCTTACTGTAGTTGCTGGAACCAACTTCCGGCATCAACGTGATTACCTTACAACACACAACATGGTGAAAAACGGAGCCATAGGTGATCTTGTATCAGCTAATGCCTACGATGTTAGGGGTAAAATATGGCACGTAAACAGGCAGGCAGGATGGAGCGATATGGAAGCTATGCTGAGGGACTGGATGAACTGGTACTGGCTTTCAGGTGGTGATAATGTTGATATAGCCGTGCATCAGATCGATATGGTAAGCATGTATTTCGGGAAACACCCCGTCAGGGCACTCGGGTTCGGAGGCAGGCACAGGCGCCCAACAGGAGATGTGTATGACCATTACAGCGTCGAATATGTTTTTGATGACGGAAAGACCTTCCAGTGCAAGACCCGTTGTATTGATGGCTGCGATAACAAACATGGTTTTCTGATCTTCGGCACGAAAGGTTATACAAACTGTCAGAACAAGATTTGGGACTATGACGATAAACTGGTATGGGAATATCAGTATCCACTGGATAAGGAAGGCCGGCCAACCAACAGGGTCGCAATATCCTCTTATGACGAAGAACATATTAACTTTGTAACAGCCATCCGGAACAACACCCCGCTTAATCAGGCTGAAAATCTTGCCGCAGCAACTCTTTGCGGTGTAATGGGACGGGAGTCGGCAATCACAGGAAGAGAAACAACCTGGGAGGAAATGATGGATTCAGGTTTAAGGCTGGGACCGGAAGAATACAGGATGGGACCCATTGACATAAAACCTGTACCGCCGGTTCCCGGAACAGCGGTCTTGTAATAGACAGTGGACTCACAACAGACAAGCTTACTTCCATTAGTATTTTCTTATTGGTTTTACCGATTTTTCTGATTAACTTAGGAATGTTACCTTTGTGCTCTTAAAATAAAAAGAGCTTTTTTATTGCTAAAAAAACAAAGGGTTTGCAGAAAGAAGTAAAAAATAAAATATTGGTCCTGGATGGTGCAATGGGCACCATGCTTCAACAAAAAGGTCTGGATGAGGATGATTTCAGGGGCAGCCGCTTTAAGAAAAACAGGGTTCCCCTGAAAGGACTAAACGATATTCTGGTTCTGACACAACCGGAGATTGTTGAGCAAATCCACGAAAAATACCTGGCTGCCGGAGCTGATATAATAACTACTAATACTTTTAATGCCAATTACTTCGGATTAAAAGATTATGGACTGGAGCCATATGTATATGAGATAAATTACAGGGCAGCTAAACTGGCCCTGGATAAGGCGTCCAAATACAATAAGAGGGATCCGGACAAACCCAGGTTTGTCGCAGGAACAATTGGCCCAACCGGTAAAACTGCATCCCTCTCCCCCGACATTAACAGTCCCGCTCAACGTGATGTTACCTTTGATGAGCTTGCAGAAGCTTATGGCAATCAGGCGCAGGCTTTGATTAATGCCGGTGTGGACGTATTGCTGTTAGAAACTGTTTTTGACACTCTGAACGCCAGGGCTGCCCTGTATGCAATAAATGAAATACGCTTCCGGCTACCTGGTGATATCCCTGTAATGGTTTCAGTTACAATCGATGAAAGCGGCCGTAATTTATCAGGCCAGACAGTGGAGGCATTTTACAATTCCCTGTCTCCATTCTTTTTGTTTTCAATTGGTTTGAATTGTTCGTTTGGAGCGGACAAGATGATCCCATATCTTGAAAGGCTTTCAGTTAAAGCGGGATTACCTGTCAGTGCTCACCCCAATGCAGGGTTACCCAATTCATCGGGCAATTATGATCAGTCCCCGGAGAAAATGGCCGGGCTGATCGAAACATTTTGTAAAAAGGGTTACGTAAACATAGTGGGAGGTTGCTGCGGAAGTACCCCGGAACACATCTCAAGCATTGCAGAAATGGCTGCTAAATATCCACCCCGCCCAATTGCAAAGCATTCCCCCGCTACAAGGTTCAGTGGTTTGCAGTCCTTTGGTGTCAAAAGCAGCACCAGGCTGATAAAAATAGGAGAAAAATCAAATGTAACCGGCTCAAGAAAATTTGCAAGGCTCATCAGAGATAAAAAATATGAAGAAGCCCTGGAAATTGCAAGAGATCAGATTCGGGCAGGCGGTGACATGCTGAATATAAGCCTTGATGAAAGCATGATAGATGCAAAAGGGGTCATCAGCGTTTTCCTTAACCACCTCCAGTCAGAACCCGACATTGCCAATGTGCCGGTAATGCTTGACTCTTCGGATATCGAAGTGATCACTAACGGACTGAAATGTTTGCAGGGACGCACCGGTGTGAACTCGATCAGCCTCAAGGACGGCACAGAGGCATTTAAACAAAAGGCAAAGATAATCAGGAAGCTTGGCGCCATTGCTGTTGTCATGGCCATAGACGAAAAAGGCCAGGCAGAAACTTTTTCCAGGAAAACTGAGATTTGCAGGTATGCTTATCATATTTCAACCAAAGAACTGGATTTCCCCCCCGAAGATATAATTCTTGATCCAAATGTATTACCCATTGGCACAGGTTTTAAAGAACATAATGATTATGCTGTCAACTTCATTAAAACAATCTCATGGATTAAAAAGCATCTTCCATATGCAAAAGTAATTGCCGGTGTAAGCAATGTCTCTTTTGCATTCCGGGGCAATCATTACCTGAGAGATGTAATAAACTCAGTTTTTCTTCATCATTGTGAAAAAGCAGGGCTTGATTTTGCCATAATTAATACAGAGACAATTATTGATTATGATAATGTTCCCAAAGAATTACTCAGGCCTGTTGAGGATTTGATATTAAACAGGCGTAAGGATGCAACCGACCGGTTAATTAATATTGCAAGCCAGTTTGAAATTGAAAACATCCAAAAGGAACATATAGAAAAATGGAGGCTCCAGTCCGCCGAAGGCAGAATTGCCTATGCAATATGCACGGGTATAAGTAAATTCATATACAAAGATATTCAGGAACTCAAAAGTACCGGCTATAAGGCTTTGGATATTATTCAGGGCCCTTTGATGATAGGAATGAACAGGGCCGGAGAACTGTTCAGTGCCGGCAAGATGTTTCTTCCCCAGGTAATCAAAAGTGCGCGGGTCATGAACATGTCTGTAAACCTTTTACAGGACGATATTGAAAAAGAAAATTTGACATCCCTGAAACCACCAGCCATAAGGAAGAAGATATTACTTGCTACCGTAGAGGGGGATGTTCATGATATTGGTAAAAACATCGTGGCAATGGCACTAAGATGCAACAATTATGAAGTTGTCGACCTGGGTGTAATGGTCCATGTTCATGAAATAATGGGTGCTGTCAACCGGGAAAAACCGGATATGATAGGTCTGAGCGGATTGATTTCTCCATCCCTGGAGAAAATGACCGGAATATTAAAAAGGCTGGAATCGGAAAAATACAGCCTGCCTGTCTTAATGGGCGGGGCTGCCACCTCCGCCTTGCATACCGCAGTTAAAGCTGCACCGCTATATAACGGACTTGTGGTTCACGCACAGGATGCAATACAATGCGTGAATATTGCAAATAATATTTTGGGCTCCGGGGATGTGGCTGCAAAAGAAAAAATTCGAAAAACTCAAAAAGAACTTCAGCAAAAATTTAAGCAGAAAAAATCAGCCACGAGGTTCCTTTCCCTGGATGAAGCCAGGAAAAGAAGACTTTCATATAAAAAAGAAACTTATACAAAGCCCAGGCTGCTCGGAATAACTGAATTTAATGATTTTGACCTGGGTAAACTCAAATATTACATCAACTGGGATCCTTTCTTTCATGGATGGGGGCTAAAAGGGAAATATCCATCCATTTTTGAAAAAGAGCGTGTTGGAAGCGAAGCGGAAAGGTTATTCACCGAAGCGCATACAATGCTCCATGATATTGAGCAACACAAAATGATACGTCCCAGGGGAATAATCGGGATTTTCCCGGCTAACTCCCAGGGAGATGATGTGTGGATATTTAAAAATGACAGCCGGAAGGAAGTGATAATGAAAATACCCATGCTAAGGCAGCAGTATATAAGGGATGATACCGGTTATACACTATCTTTGGCTGATTTTATAGCACCTGTTGAATCCGGCGAAAAGGATTACATAGGTGGTTTTGCAGCAACAACGGGCCTGGGCATAGGTAAGCATCTTAACCGGTTAAAAGAAAAGGGTGACAGCTACAATAGTATTATGTTTCGCCTGATAGCTGACCGGCTCGTTGAGGCTTCCGCAGAAATAATGCATGAATGGGTCAGGACAAAATATTGGGGGTATGACCCGGGTGAAGATATGAACATTGCAGAGAAGTTAAAAGGGAAGTATGCGGGGATCAGACCTGCTATTGGCTATCCGGCAATACCTGATCATCGCACCAAAAAATATTTGTTTGAGCTTTTAAACGTTGAAGAAAGAATAGGTGTCTCTCTCACAGATATTTACGCCATGAAGCCAGCTAGCTCAGTATCAGGGTTTTACCTGGCAAGCAATGCATCAAGATATTTCGGTGTAGGAAAAATCGGCCAGGATCAGCTTATTGATTATGCAAGACGAACAGGACAGAATGTGGAAATAACAGAAAAATGGTTATGTTCTGCAGTTGCTGAAAAGCAACCCTGACAGCCCCCTAAAAAATATATAATTTATCAAATAACTTAGTATATATGAAAATTACAGACATTTTTAAAAAACAAAAAAGAACATTCTCATTCGAGTTTTTTCCTCCCAAAGATTACCAGACGGCAATAAAATTTGGTATCAATGCCGGACAGTTGATGAAACTCACCCCTTCATTTGTATCAGTAACCTACGGTGCAAGCGGATCAACCCAAACCAACACTTTCGAGCTCGTGGATCTGTTTCACAACGAACTGGGATTTACCTGTATGGCTCATTACACATGCGTTAATGCAACCAGGGAGAAAATAGCCTATGATATGAGGGTTCTTCAGGATATGGGAATTGAAAATGTGATGCTTATAAGAGGAGACAGCCCCAAGGGCGAACCTCTGTTAAAACCAAATCCATGCGGATTTAATTATGGCAGTGACCTTGTGAAATTTGTCAGGGAACGTTATGATTTTTGTATAGGAGCGGGTGCGTACCCGGAAAAACACATTGAATCTTCTTCCCTTGATAAAGACATTACAAATCTCAAGATCAAAGTGGATGCCGGCGCTGATTTTTTAATTACTCAAATGTTTTTTGACAATAAATATTACTGGGACTTTTTGAACAAAGCTGAACAGCAAGGAATAAAATGCAGGATTATTCCGGGCATTATACCAATAACAAACTTTAAACAAATAAAAAAATTCAGTGAATTAACCGGCACCCGCATACCAAAAAAATTAATGACGAAATTAGAACCCTATCAGGATAACCCTAAAGAAGCTGCAAAAATTGGCATTGATCATGCGCTGATACAGGTTTCTGATTTGCTCAATAACGGTGCGCTTGGTATTCATTTTTACACCCTGAATAAATCCACGGCTGCAATAAAACTATATGAGTCGCTATCACAGGATTTTAAAGATGTGAAAATGCTGTTTGAAAAAAGCCTGACACCACACATTGCAAAACCATGATCATTTTCAGTTCTTTATTCAATACAGGACTTAAGCAAAGATGTATCTTCCAGCCTGAATATTCGGGGACGGGTATTTGCGGTTTTGGATATTAGTGCCAAAAAAGCTTTTATATATAAACATTAAAAGGTATATTTGCCTACCTGATAAACAATTGTGTGGCATAATTGCTCACATACAGTAGGATACTGGAATGCAGCAGGTTTTTAATTTCAGAGTCTGATCCTGTAATAATATTTCTCTTTCAAAGAGAGATCAATTGTTTTATAAATCGCACAATTATAGCTGCGAACAACCAGTACCTGTCTCCCGCACATCATTTCAGTGCAGATAGCAATTTTGTCAAATGCCAGAATATTTGGTAAATGTCAAGGTCACACAGACCGGATCAAAACTATATAGATGGAAATTAAATTATACTGAATTAATTAATTTATAATTATTATATTTATATAAAAAAACAATTATACTATGGATTTAAGTAATATCTCAGAAACCCTTATTGCGGGAAAAGCTGATGAATTGAGAAAAATGGTTGAAGAAGGTGTAAAAGAAAATATTAACCCTGCCGACATACTAAATCAGGGCCTGCTACCAGGAATGGATGCTGTAGGGAAAAAGTGGAAAGCCGGCGATATGTTTATGCCTGAAGTGCTGCGCAGTGCCAAAGCAATGAGCATTTCAATGGATTTCTTAAGGCCGTTGCTTAAAGATGATGACGTGGGAAATGCCGGAACCATGATCATTGGAACAGTTGCAGGCGATTTGCATGATATTGGTAAAGACCTTGCCGCCATGATGTTTGAAGGTGCAGGTTATAATGTAATTAACATTGGTATTGATCAGTCAAATGAAAATTTTGTTGATGCGGTAAAAGAACATAAATGTAATTTGCTGGGGATGTCAGCTTTGCTTACAACAACAATGCCCAGAATGGGCGAAGTGATAAATTCCCTGAAAGAAGCGGGTATACGTGACCAGGTAACAGTAATAATTGGTGGCGCACCTGTAACAGAAGAATTTGCCAGGGAAATAGGTGCCGATCTTTATGCTCCCAACGCCGGAAGTGCTGTTGATATTACAAGGGAGTACCTTCAGAATAAAAATTAATGGCACTGTAAGCCCCTATATGGTCTGTTTACCAGTGGCATTATCCACACATTTAAGTCCCCGGCTAACAGCCTGTGTAACCCGGTATTAAAACAGGCCTATACATCAATGTTAATCAGGTAACTGATGTTGAACTGCCATTGTTGGCGGGGTCAGCCTGATTAATTGATAGTCCGCTATCCATCGGGCCAGCTAATAAAATTAAATTAAATATTTACTGATGAAAATGAATCAGACAATTAACAAATCCACAAAGTTCCGCGTCCTTTCAGATGACCAGATTGAACAAATTTTCTATGCTGCCCTGGAGGTGCTGGAAAGAACAGGTGGAATGATTTACCATGAGGAGGCCCTCGAGCTTTTCCGCGACAGTCACGCTGTCGTAAAGGGTAATCACGTGCGCGTTCCCCCTTATATGATTGAGGAAGCTTTAAATTTTTATCCCAGGAAAATAACCCTCAGAGGCAGAAATAATGTACGTTCCCTGCATATACAAAAAGATACTGTAACTTTCGGCACGGGGTCAGATTTGCCTTTCACTCATGACAGGAAAACCGGGGAAAGACGAAGAACAACCTACCAGGATGTAACTAATGCAGCAAAATTGGTGGATGCTTTATCACACTACGATTTTTTTATGTCCCACGGAATTGTAGGCGATGCACCGAACCCCCAGACATATGACAGGCATCAGTTCATGGCGATGCTGGAAGGCTGCACAAAGCCCATGGTCCTGACAAGTGTTGATGGCGAGGGACTGGAGGATCTGTGGAAAATGGGATGCCTGGTGCAGGGAGGTGAAGAAGAATTCAGACTAAACCCTCTTTTCGTTGCATATATTGAACCTATTTCCCCCCTGAAAAACGATAAAACCGCAGTTGAAAAATTATTGTTCGCTGCCAAAAAAAAGCTGCCGGCCATGTATACCCCGTGTCCAAGTTCGGGAGCTACCGCACCGGCAACCATTGCAGGGATGCTGGTTCAGTCCCTGGCTGAAACACTGATGGCTGTTGTGTTGTGTCACCTTAAAAGTCCGGGAACACCACTTATAATGGGAGGAGTAACTACCTTGCTTGATATGAAATACTCAACTTATTCATATGGCGCCCCTGAGTTGTCCCTGGCATCTGCTGCCAATACAGATATCTCAAAATGGCTGAACCTTCTGATGTTCTCCACAGGCGGGTGCACTGATTCCAAAATCCTGGATGAGCAGGCTGCCGCCGAACAGATGATGAACCTTTTTTATTCATACCTCTCTGGTGCAAACCTGATACACGATGTTGGTTATATGGATCACGGGACAAATGCATCGCTGGAAAGCCTGGTGATGAATGAAGAAATGATGGGTATGGTCAAAGCTTTCGGAAAAGGCATTAATACTGACGATGACCATCTTGCCCTGGAGCTGATTGAAAAAATCGGACCCGCCGGAGAGTATGTAACATCCGGGCACACCTTTGATCACTGGAAAGAATGGTTTATGCCCAAACTCCAGGACAGGAGTGATTATGAAACATGGAAACAGAACGGTTCCAAAACGATGCTTGACAGGGTAAAAGAAAGAACACAACATCTTCTTGATACTTACGAACCGGAACCCCTGGATGAAAAGCTTAAAAAGGAGCTTAAAGAAATTGCAAGTGCGGCTGATGCGCGACATTCGTAACCATAAAATATTTTTTTCAGGCAAAAAACTCAGAGATACTAAACAATAATGTTTTAAATTATCATAATGATTACAAGAACTAATTACACAATACAGCAAAGCCCGCATTTTGAAATTCTTTCTGAAAATCAAAAAGAACGGATCTATAACGGCATGATGCGCACCTTACAGTATACAGGGGCAAATGTACATCATGAGAAAGCAAGGGAACTATTCAAAAAAGCCGGATGTAAAATAGACGGGATACGGGTTTATTTTCCACCGGAAGTGATTTTAAATGCCTTATCCACCGTACCTGTTATCACCGAAGTTTTCCCATGGGACGGTGATGATTCTAAGAAAATCATTATTGAGAAAAAAAGGAGTTATTTCGGACCGGGACCCACGCCCCCAAACTTCATTGATACAGAAACCCTTGAACGCAGGAAATACCTGAGAAAAGACGCAACGACAGTTGCCCGGGTCTGTGATGCGCTGCCCAATATAGGCTATGTGCAATCTCTGGGATCTATCAGTGATGTCACCAACGGACTGGCTGATGTTTATGAATTTGCCGATATGATACGAAACACTACAACTCCCATAATGAGCTGGTCATTCACAAAAGAGGGCTGCCGCGATATTCACCGGATGGGTATTGCAATGGCAGGAAGTGAAGAAGAATTCAAGCAAAGGCCAAACTACATTTTTTACGGGGAACCAATCTCCCCTCTGGTAAGTGATTTTAATGCCATTGACAAATGTATGTATTGCGCGGAGAACAGGATACCCCAGGTATACAGTCCCTGTGCCATAGGTGGCGGTACCGTACCGGCCTCGCATGCAGGCCAGCTGGTCGTGGCTCTTTCAGAATCGATGGTGGGCGTGATTGCCTCTCAACTGATAAATCCCGGGACCTGCATTATCATTGGCGGCGTCCAGTCAATACTGGATATGCGTTATTCCGTTTACTCATACGGAGCCCCGGAACTCAGCCTGCTAAGTGCAGCAATGACCGAGATGGTTCACTATTGCAACTTGCCGATGTATTCAACCTCAGGATGTACAGACACAAAGAAGATGGATATGCAATCAGCCATGGAGGCATGTCTATCCATCAATGCTGCCATGATGAGCGGGGCAAATTTCGTGCATGATAACGGGTATACAGAATCGGGTCTGACCGGCGATATTTTTCAGACGGTTATGGATGATGAACTGATCAGCATGGCACGTGTCATTGAAAGAGGTGTAGAGGTAAACGAAGAAACACTTGCCGTTGATCAGATACACAATGTCGGGCCGGGCGGCCACTATCTCTATGAAGAACATACCATGAAGCATTTCAGAAATCACTGGATGCCCACGCTAATGGACAGGAACAGTTATGAAAGCTGGGAGGAACAAGGTAAAAAAACCATGAAAGACAGGATAATTGAAAAAACAAGAGAACTGATTGAAACCCATGAAGGACCAATAAACAAAGTTTCCGCAAAAGCCAGCAAGGAGATAGAGAAAATACTTGAGCAGGCAGAAGAAAGGCAACAAAAGGGAAGTTAACTGTACCCTAATCAACCTGATTTAAATGTATGAA
>SLPB01000057.1 GCA_007132225.1 Bacteroidales bacterium
CATAACAGCTAAATCTTAATTCTCTCCTTTTGTGGAGATACGTTCATATTTATCAATATCTACTATAAGATCGTACGAATAACGGACGAACATTTTACCCACCTGGTACCCGGTAAATGGCTTGACCTCTATTCCCAGAGCCATTTTAACCAGGGCCTCGGGCAGGTTTTGGCCGGCACCGACAGCAAGATATACCCAGGCGGGAATGCGCGGGTTAATTTCAATCAGGAATAGCTCATTATCAGAAGTTTTAATAAGCTCCAGCTCCATTCCCCCCCTCCATTTTGTTGCAGAGATTAGCCGGTGGGTAAGGTCAAGCATATTCTGATCGTCCAGGGTAACTCCTCCCCAGGCCTTTCCTTTGTCGGTTATATACTGCTTCCTCATGGGCACTGCTCCTATTGTGTTTCCCATCCCGTCGCCCAGTGCAACAACATTTACCTCCGTGCCCCTCACAAACTCCTGGACAACAACGGGCAGGCCCCATTTTGCTGCAATACGGTGAAAAAAGTTTGCAACCTGTTCCTTATTCCCGGCAATATAGGCATCGTAGAATTTCCCCTTTACCACCATGGGGAAGTCAAATTTTTCCAAAAGCTTATTAATATCACCAATACTGGTAATTTCAACACTATCGGGAACATTCAGTCCGTATTTTTCGCCGAAAGCCGGAAGGTTTGCCTTATGTCTTTCTTCATACTGAAAAAGGTCGGGCAAAAAAGTCCTTATCCCCATTGCCTCAAGTCTCTTTCCCGATTTCATGAAGGTGTAGAGCTCAGAATCAAAATTTGGTATAAGGACATCAATTTTTTCTCTTGAGTTAATAAATTCGATCCTCTCAAGCAGGGCCTGAACCCCCTCTGAGGGATAAGGGATCATATATATCTTGTCTGCCAGCCCGGGCATATAAATTCCTGGCTCCAGGTTCTCATAGGCAAGTCCCACAATCCGCACATCAAAAAATTCCGAATCCCTTAAAGCCCTGATCATCGGCACACCCGGACCGGGACTGTCTATGTTGTTAAGGCCGGTTACAGCAACGGTAACCTTAATTTTTTCCATAATTTTCACAGCTTATTTATAGGACTGATTTTCAGTGTCCTTTGCCTGATCAGGGCTGGCAGAAGATGTTTCAATAAGCTGATAGTACCGGAGCATAGAAGTAAAATCGTAAAAATACTTTTCCAGACTTCCTTTATCAACATCATATTTTTTTAGTAACTCCCCTATAATCTCGTCACTAGCATTTTCCTGCCTGAGCAGCTCAATTATCTCAAGCCCGATCCGGTTCAGGGAAAAGGAATCTCCGGTTGTAGGATCAAATACAAATCCAGACTCGCTAACTGCAATATTCTTTTTAATTCTCATAAAACTTACGTTATTGATAAGATAAGATCAGAATGCAAAATTAAGCTAAAATCACTTAACTAAAGTGATAATCATTTGTTACTTCCCCGGCTCACGGGTAAGACGAGACAAGGGGTACTAAAGGTTGGAGTTACACTGTAAGTTTTTTTCAGCATTGCAATCCGGTAAACAAAAAAAGCCGGCCCTTATGGTAAGGAACGGCCTTATCTTCTTTATAAACAAGTACAGCCTTGTCAGAAATTAAAACCCTCTTCCAAAACCTCTTGCACCTACGGGACAAAAAGCTCCCCTGCCTCTTCCTGCCGGCACTCCCTGGCGGAATCCGGCACCACGACCTGCACTTTCCCGCCGGCCAAATCCTGCACCGCCTCTTGGGGCTGAGTCAAACCAAACTTTTTGTTCTTCAGTCAGCAAGTTTCTAATAGCCTGGTGATGTTGAGCTTGTTTTTTCTGCATCTGGCTTCGTATGTTGGCACGCTCATCAATATTCGAATTTATTGCACCCATGTCAGCAGGATCGGCTCTCATAAGCACCCGGTACCGGGCCCTGTTAACATCTATCTGATCCCGGTATGACTGCATCTCGCTCAGATGACTTGTGCGAAGATCAAGAATCTGTGAGCTTTGATCTTCGGTAAGATTAGGTATATTGGGACATACCTGCTGAAGGCCCCCTCTCCTGTCCATACCCAGGCCTCGCTGGGCCAATGAATCGGCCCCTGTTACCATCAGCAGCACAACAGCCATTAATAAAGTAGTTTTAATTCCTCTGCTTTTCATCACAATAAATTTAAATTAATAATATTATTTTCAGGTCATTTCTGTTTGTTTGACTGAAACGACCTGAAAAGGTTTAAAGCAGAACAAAAAAATTATTGCAATTGAGTCAGATGATACCCCGTTCCCTTATCCAAAAGAGAGATTGATTTTTGCAAAGTTTCATCTATCTCGCCGATGATAGGATAAAAACCTTCATTATCAATTATATTGCGTGCAATATAGGCTTTAAGCTGGGTATGTATAAGTTGACCGGACTTCCCTATTTGAGCATCATTTCTTTCTACGCCTTGTGCGGCAGCAAATTCAACAAATTTAGGGATAAGATTACGACTGTTCAGGTTATGATTTATATCTGCCGCATTATCAAATTCAGAAAGAGCAGACCTGTTGTTGTCTGAATAATTGAATGCAAACCTATAGATCAATCCTTTCCTTGTAACCTCATTAAAATAATCCGTTATTCCGGCAGTGTCGCGGGGAATAAATACATGTGGCATAATCCCCCCTCCTCCGTACACGATGTTGCCTCCGGGAGTTGTAAACTTAAGCGAATCGTTAAAGCTTATGCTGTCCGCTTCATCAAATTCCCCATGAAAAAATCGCTGGCCCAGATCGTTGTAATACTCATCCGATCCGTTATCATAAGGTTTCTGAATGCTTCTTCCTGTTGGTGTGTAGTACCGGGCAACTGTGAGCCTGAGGGCCGATCCGTCAGAAAACATGGTCTGGGCCTGAACCAGTCCCTTGCCAAAGGAACGGCGCCCCACCACCAGTCCCCTGTCATTATCCTGGATAGCCCCGGCTATTATCTCACTTGCTGATGCACTCCATTCATCAATCAATACCACCAGTTCGGTATCCAGGTTTAAACCTTTTGATTTTGCATAGACATTAGTGCGCGGACTTGATTTTCCTTCCGTGTAAACTATCATTTCACCTTCACTCAAAAACTGGTCGGCGATATTGGTTGCAGCATCCATATATCCCCCTCCGTTCCCACGAAGATCAAGAATAAGTTTTTTCATACCTGCAGCATTAAGTTTTTCAGCCGCTTCCATATATTCCTCAAAGGTAGTTCTCGAAAATTGGCTGATCTTAATGTATCCAATCTGATCATCTATCATATATGCCACATCGACACTATATAAAGGAATGCGATCACGGGTTATTTCAAACTCCATCAGCCCTGTAATAGACTGGCGCTTCACCCCTACTTTTACCCTGGTGCCTCTCAGTCCCCTCAACTTTTTTACAACTTCCTGATCTGGTAATCCAACCCCGGCCACAACAGTGTCCTCAATTTCAACAATCCTGTCTCCGGGCATTATACCAATCCTTTCAGATGGACCACCTGAAATTGTCTGTATCACCACAACAGTATCATTCAGCATATTGAACTGTATACCTATACCGTCAAAATTCCCTTCAAGAGGTTCTGTGACGCGTTGCAGATCTTTGGCAGGAATATATACAGAATGGGGGTCAAGGTTTTTTAACAATGCAGGTATGGTTTTTTCAACAAGCTGATCCTTGGAAACAGAATCAACATATTCCATTTCGATAAAATTCAGAACACCGGAAAGCTTGTCGGTTTTGGGGTAAACAAACATTGACCTGTCTGCTGAACTACTAACAAGTCTTACCCCTATCATCATGCCCAGAATAAGAACTATTGCAAGGATAAGGGGCAAATACGCAGATGATTTTTGTATTGTAAATTTCATAACTATCAGTTTATTCTTCTATTTGAACCAGTTCAATCTTTGCCCTTCTGAGTAGCTGTACTCCCTGTTCACTATGATAATGGTCAAAATAAACCACTCTTTTTATTCCTGCCTGGATAATTAGCTTGGCACATTCCATGCAGGGGGCAGCGGTAATATATAACGTTGAATTCTCACTGCTATTATTTGATTTGGCAACCTTTGTAATAGCATTTGCTTCAGCATGCAAAACATAGGCCTTGGTTTTACCCGATTCATCTTCACATACATTTTCAAAACCGGAGGGTGTCCCGTTATATCCGTCAGAAATGATCATCTTGTTCTTTACAATAAGTGCGCCAACATGCCGGCGCACACAATAAGAGTTTTCAGCCCATATACGTGCCATCTGGAGGTAGCGCCTGTCAAAATCAGCCTGTCTTTCCCCGTAAGGCTTTATCTCATCA
>SLPB01000131.1 GCA_007132225.1 Bacteroidales bacterium
ACCGTCCCCATTGCTTCAACCAGGTAATTGGCAGCATATTTATGCTCAGAGATTTCTTCACTTAAACTTCTTTCCTTAAGCTCCCTTGCCAAAGGATAGATAGCTTCCCTGGTTAACCTCCGGTTACTTTCATGCAAGTCTGTATCTATAATCCCGGGTTCAAGGGCTGAGAAATGGGTTTCAGGAACCTCTTTGGCATATAATTTCATCAAAGTATTCAATGCCGCTTTGGATATGGCAAATGCATTCCAGCCGCGGGAACCTTTAATAGCTGACCCTGACGAAATTGCCACAATCTGGTATACATCAGAAACAGATTCCAGTAAGGTATCAATAATAACTTTGTTGGCTAACAAATTTACATTCATTACCGTAATGATATCTTTTACTGATGTTTTTCTCATATCATTTATTTGTGAAAGAATACCTGCATTTAAAATTACAAGATCGAGAGTATCAACTCTGTTAAGAAAATTTTTGAGATGCAAATCCAGCACCTCATGTTTGGTGAGATCATATGTAAGATGGTGATAATGTTTATAATTTTTGAGCCTGCCACCTGACCGGCGACTGATCCCATAAACAGAGGCACCATTATTGAGAAATTCCATGGCCAGTGCCTGACCAAATGCTGAACCGGTATCTGTTATCAGAATATTCATATTTTTATTTTATTTAATAGTTAATGCCTGAAGCCCAATTGTTGTAAACTCCTGAATCATTAAAGGAACAGGTTCCTGTTAACCGGGCATTTTAGTAAAGGCAAATCTGATACCAGTTATTTTAATGGGACCGGTAATACATTCAGTAAAATTCACCGGAACAGTTAAACAATTATAAATCAGCGATATTTCAAGCATTGCATTACTATATAATCACAGTAATAAATGGGGAAGAATGACCTCACATATAGAAATAATTACTCATCATGTACACAGTTCTAAATGTACACAGCGTTTCAGGGGGAAACCAGCTCCCATATCACATCAGGATTATTTGCCACCTCTGACTTCCTGGCCGGCTATTATGGCTTGGTGTAAAGAGGATCAGGCATCCAGGTTGTAAAGCTTGATCTTATTGTAGAGAGTCTTGCGGTCAATATTCAGAATCCTTGCAGCCTTGGATTTATTATTATTGTTTTTTATCAGGGCATTTTGAATCACCTCTTTTTCCGTGATAAGTGTTGCAGATTTTAAGTCGGTAACATCTCTTTCAAGTAGATTACCGGTATCATTACTATTGGATATACCGGAATTAAACCTTATCTCATCCGGCAAAAGATCAGGTGTTATGATTTCATCCGGACATAGTAAAACAACCCGTTTAATGATGTTCTGAAGTTCGCGTATATTGCCGTGCCAGTCGTAGTTTATCAGTAATTCTTTAACCGACTCATCCACTCCTTTAACATTTTTATTGAAATCAATATTTGCCTGTTTTATGAAATGATTGGTAAACTCGGTAATATCTTCTGTACGCTGCCTTAGTGGAGGGATATGGAGTCTGAACCCGTTCAGCCGGTGATATAAGTCTTCCCTGAATTCGCCGGCTTTAACTTTATTCAGCAAATTTTCGTTGGCAGCTGCTATCAACCTTACATCAACTTTAATGGACCTATTATCACCCAGTCTGCTCACGGTCTTTTCCTGCAAAGCCCTTAAGAGCTTCATCTGATTTTCATGGGGGAGGTTACCCACCTCATCGAGGAAAAGGGTTCCGCCTTTTGCTTCCTGAAAATAACCGACTTTATCATTAATAGCTCCG
Organism: Bacteroidales bacterium; assembly: GCA_007132225.1. Taxonomy (GTDB): domain Bacteria; phylum Bacteroidota; class Bacteroidia; order Bacteroidales; family PUMT01; genus PXAP01. Next base: position 1,765 of record SLPB01000131.1, read on the forward strand.
GTGAAGGCCCCCTTTATATGTCCGAACAATTCACTGTTTGCAAGTTCTCTTGGTATGGCCCCGCAATCAAGAGCAATAAATGGTTTGTCACTTCGCTTACTGGCATAATGAATTGCTCTTGCGATATACTCTTTGCCAGAGCCAGTTTCTCCTTCAATCATAACGGTAATGTCGGTGGGAGCAATTACTTTCACATGCTTCATAATATCAAGCATCTCCGCACTGCGGCCAGTTATAAAATCACTGCCAAATGAAGTTTTTGTAATCTTTTCTTTTTTATTTTCCAGTGCCTTTTTGATGATAGTCAACACCTCTTCTGGTTGCATTGGTTTTGAAATGTAATCAAAAGCACCTGATTTGATAAGCTCAACAGCTTTTTTTATTTCTGCATATGCTGTCATAATTATTACAGGGGTAGAAGTGTTTTTGGCCTTTACATATTTTAATATATCAAGCCCGTCATAATCGGGAAGACGGAAGTCACACAAAACCAGGTCGAAATGGTTCCTGTCTATCAAAGTTTTTGCACTGCTTCCTGAAAAAGTAGTTTCAGCAACAAACCCGTTTTGATCAAGGTACTTTTTCAGTATGCTGCAAATGTATGTGTCGTCATCGACAATCAGAATAGAATACTTCTTTGACATCTAATTTAGGTTAAATGTAATTGCTTAATATAAAAAATTAATTTACCCTTGCTGCAAAAGTAAGAAAAAGAATTATAATAAGGAGTCATCCTTTCTTTTTCAAATGCCAAAAAATTATAACCAGACGATAATTCAGCAGGAAATAAGCTAAATCAGTTTTTCTATAAGCAAATCATCATTAGGTAGAAGGTGTTTTTCTTGAATCATCCATGTGACAAATCACCCGAAAGAGATATATAAACTATGGATGATTCATGAATTTGCAATGCAAATTACCCTAACCATAGACTTGTAACATGTTGTTAAATAGATTTATAACTATATTTTATGCGAATTAATTTCCCGCTGACAGATTACTTTATTGGCAAATTGAGGAATAAGTTCACACAGTGATGGGATATTCTACATAAAAATATATTACTATTAAAGGATATTCTCCCATCAACCTGTTTTCAATATAAGCAGCCGGTGTATCATAAAAATTCTCTTTATCAAATATTAATAACCTGCCTGGACAGGGATATGCTTTCATTTTATAATTACATCCCTCAGGCAGGAGGAAGTTGAAGTGTTTTTGAAAATTTTGGCACGGATTTAGCCTTTTTTAAATTCCGTTAACACCAGGAAAAAATTCTTTTAACACCTAATAAACGTATATTATAAAAAAATAAATTTATGAAGCTTATATATAAATTTAGCGAACTTGATAATTCCAAAGTAAATGTAGTTGGCGGTAAAAACGCATCACTTGGTGAAATGTTTAAAAAACTTGATCCTAAAGGGATAAGAATACCCGACGGTTTTGCCACTTCTGCAGAAGCTTACTGGAAATTTGTAAAAGATAACGATATTCTTGATTACCTGAAAGAAACTCTCGCCTCTCTTGATAATAAAAGTGATGACAGTTTAAAAAAAACCGGCAAAAAATGCAGGGATATGATAATGAAGTCATCCATTCCCGGGGAGATAAAAGAAAAGGTGATTCAGGCCTACAAAGATCTAAAAAAAAGAGAATCATCATTACGGAGTGTGGCTGTGAGAAGCAGTGCAACAGCAGAAGATCTGCCTGATGCAAGTTTTGCCGGTCAGCATGAATCCTATATGAACATAAAAACTCAGGAGGAATTACTTGATGCCTGGAAAAAATGCGTGGCCTCCCTGTTTACAGACCGTGCAATAAAATACAGGGAAGAAAAAGGATTTGAGCATATGAAGGTGGCTTTATCAGTTGGGGTTCAAAAGATGGTAAGAGCCGACAAAGCATCAGCTGGTGTTGCTTTTACACTTGATCCGGATAGTGGACACCGGAAAGTCATTATGATTGATGGTGCATGGGGACTGGGAGAAAATGTAGTTCAGGGAAGTGTTCTTGCAGACGAATTTTATCTTTTCAAGGAGGCACTTAAAAACAATAACAAATCCATCATTCAAAAAAGGCTTGGAACCAAAGCAAAAATGATGGTATATGCCAGCAAAAGGCAGAGCGGTGATACCGTCAAAAATAAAACAACCCCAAAGAAAAAAAGAAATGAATTTGTACTTTCCGATAAAGAACTTGAAACATTGGGAAAGTGGTGCCTTGAAATTGAAGAACTTTATAATAGACCCATGGATATTGAATGGGCAAAGGATGGTTATTCAAATGAGCTGTATATAGTACAGGCAAGGCCAGAAACGGTTCATTCCCCGGAAGAGAAAAAGACAAAACTTAAAAATTTCGACATAAAACAGGATGAACAAAAGCCTTTAATATCCGGGGTGGGCATAGGCAACAAGATTGCCTCGGGAAAGGCAAAAATCCTGAACTCACCCGATGAATCCGATAAGCTTAAGGAAGGTGATGTACTTGTTACTGAAATTACCAACCCGGACTGGGATCCTGTTATGAAAAAGGCTTCAGCCATAATAACCAACAGCGGAGGAAGAACAAGTCACGCCGCCATAGTAGCCCGTGAACTTGGAGCTGTAGCAGTAGTTGGCACCAGCGATGCCACTGAAAAGATCAAAGATGGCCAGGAAATAACTGTTTCTTGTGCGAAGGGAAATGTCGGTCATATTTTCGAGGGTATCCTTGAGTGGGAGGAAAAGGAAATCGATCTTGAAAAACTGGGAAAACCCGAAACCCGGGTAATGCTCATTCTTGCCAATCCCGGAACAGCATTTCAAAATGCCATGTTGCCGGTTGACGGAGTCGGGCTTATGAGACTCGAATTTGTAATCAATAACAGCATCAAAATTCATCCACTGGCACTTGTAAAATTTGATGAGATAGAAAATAAACGAACTAAAAGGGCAATTGATAAGATCACCGCCGGGTTTAAGGACAAGAAACAATACTTTGTGGAAAAGCTCTCTATGGCTGTAGGATCTATAGCGGCTGCCTTTTATCCCCAGGATGTCATTGTGAGAATGAGCGATTTTAAAACCAATGAATATGCAGATTTAATAGGCGGACAACAATTTGAACCAAAAGAAGAGAATCCCATGGTTGGCTTCCGGGGCGCATCAAGATATTACCATGAAAGATATACTGAAGGATTTGCCCTTGAGTGCGAAGCTATGAGGTTTGTTCGCGAAGATATGGGACTTACCAATGTTAAGCTTATGATTCCGTTTTGCCGCACCATAGAAGAAGGAGAAAGAGTACAGGAGGTGATGGCCAAAAACGGCCTGAAGCGGGGAGAAAATGGCCTGGAAATATATGTAATGACTGAAATTCCCAGTAACGTTATCATGGGTGAAGAGTTTGGTGAGATTTTTGACGGATTTTCAATCGGATCCAATGATCTTACCCAGCTTACCCTTGGTATAGACAGGGATTCGGAAATAGTATCGGAACTGTTTAATGAAAAGGATGAATCGGTCAGAAAAATGATAAGCCTTGCAATTGAAAAGGCGCATAAAAAAAACAGGAAAATAGGCCTTTGCGGACAGGCACCAAGTGATTTTCCGGAATTTGCATCATTTCTGGTTGAAAAGGGAATTGACAGTATTTCCTTCAACCCCGATGCAGTGGCAAAAGGTATAGAGAACATAGTGAACGCGGAAAAAAAGAAAAAATAATTCTCAAAAGCGGAAAAGACGGGTGAAATTATTATGATTTCAAAAGTCCATAAGCGAAAAGGCCATAAGAGGTATATCTTATGGCCTTTTAATTCGTAAGGCTAATACAGGCTGTTAACGAAAATAAATCTAAAACTCCTCTTTCACGATGAATTTTTTATCCACATTGAGGACTGCAAGATATTCCTGGAGTTTATTTAACATTGGCGGTGGTCCGCAGATATAAAAATACTTATTGACATCTTCAATATTCTTTCTTAGAAATTCCTCATTGACAAAGCCGTGAGAATATTCCTGAGTTTTTTCATCCGAAAGGATGTTTATAAAATTATCTCCCAGCATCTTCTCAAAATCTTCCCTGAGAATGATATCATCTTTAGTTTTGTTTGCAAAGATCAGCTTGTTGTTTCCGATCTGCCCCTTTTTATAAAGATCCTTTAATATGGCAATAAAGGGGGTTACCCCTGCACCACCGGCTATAAAAACACCTTCGCCTTTATAAACTATAGTACCGAATATATCAAAAAGTATAAGATATTCCCCGGTTTTAACATCCAGAAGCTTATCTGTAGCACCATCATGCTCTGGATATGTTTTTATTATAAATTCAATATGATCATCCTCAGGAAGGGATGTAAAGGTAAAGGGTCTTTTTTCATCTTTCCACCCTTCCCTGTCAATAGCTACCATAGTAGCCTGCCCCGGCTTAAAATTATAATTTTCCGGCTTTTCTGTTATTATCCTGAGCGTGTCGTGAGTAACTTTTTCTATTGATTTTATATTAACGTAATGTTGTGACATATTTTAAAATATAATATATAAAAAATGAATTATAGGATATTTTCTTCTATATAGATAACAGTTAATCCAGGTAATTGTTCTCTGTTATATGAGAAAAGTAAATTTTCTCATTCCAAATCACTGTTTCATTCCCTGAGGGTATGAACAACACTTGCCTGCAGGCTGGGCATAATAAGCATATCATGAACACTAACATGAGAAGGACGTGTAACCATAAATAAAATTGCTTCTGCTATATCCTCAGCAGATAAAGGTACTATTCCTTTATATGGTATTTGGGATTTTTCCTTATCCCCTTTAAACCGGACAAGGGAAAATTCGGTTTCCGCCATACCCGGAGAAATAGTCGACACTTTTATGTTATGCCTTAACATGTCAATTCTCATAGCTTGTGAAAGTGCCTCAACAGCATGTTTTGTTGCACAATACACATTACCTTTTTCATAAACCTCCCTGCCGGCAATACTTCCGACATTAACAATTTGTCCACCTCCATTTTTTATCATTCCCGGGACAACCTTTCGGCTCATATAAAGCAGTCCCTTAAGGTTGGTATCAATCATAACTTCCCAGTCGTCAATATCACATTCATGGAACATATCAAATCCTGATGCCAGTCCGGCATTATTAATCAGTAAATCAATATTCTGCCATTCGGGCGGAAGTGATTCTATTGCCTGATCAACCTGTTTGCGGTCTCTTATATCAAAGCATAATGTATGTACTTTGCATGATCCTTTCAGAGCGGACTTGATTTTCTCCAGACGGTCATTACGCCTTCCGGTAAGTATCAGATCGAAATTGTTTTTGGCAAGAATTTCTGCAGTGGCTTCACCTATCCCTGCAGTAGCTCCTGTTATAAGCACTATTGGTTTACTCATTTTGTAAATTTTAATAAATAATCGTTATGTAATTTTTTGTTACTGATCATAAAAATAGGATTTTTAAAGCGATTAAGAATAATATGAGTAGCTTTTTTTGATCCGTTATTTTCCATGGAGTTTCTTAGGTTATTTATAAAATTAATCCTTAATTAGCTAATCGAAACTGATACTGCTAAAATCATAAAACACGAAACCTGATATAACCAAATAATTATCAAAATATACTGGAAAATGATTATTTGATTATGGTAAGTTCCACCTAACAAATAAAAAATATAATATAACCAGATGAAAACATTAATTCTTTTATTCCTTGGTCTTACCCTTTCATGTCAATACATGTTTTCACAAAAAAATATTATATGGGACGAAACCCCACAGGAACGGACCGAAAGGATGAAGTGGTGGACAAATGACAGATTTGGAATGTTCATACACTGGGGCTTGTATGCCCTGCCGGCCAGGCATGAATGGGTTAAAACACAGGAGAGAATGACAAATGAGGATTACCGCATATATTTTGAAGAGTTCAACCCGGACCTCTACGATCCCCGTGAGTGGGCAAAGATGGCAAGAGATGCAGGCATGAAATATGTTGTTTTAACTGCCAAGCACCATGACGGTTTTTGCCTTTTTGAATCAGAGTATACGGATTACCATGCCGGTAATACACCCTACGGTAAAGACCTGGTTAAGGAATATGTGGATGCCTTCAGGGCTGAGGGAATGGGAGTTGGTTTTTATTATTCTCTTATAGACTGGCATCACCCGCATTTTACTATAGACAGGGTGCATCCTCAACGCACTACATCAGCAGAGGAATATGAAAAGATGAACCAGGGTCGTGATATGGCAATTTACAGGGAGTATATGAAAAACCAGGTTCGTGAACTGCTTACCAATTACGGTAAGATAGATATCATCTGGCTTGATTATTCATATCCTGGTGAATTCGGGAAAGGACGTGATGACTGGGGATCGGTTGAACTTCTGAAAATGGTCCGCGAACTTCAGCCGGATATACTGGTGAACGACAGACTTGACCTGAAAGAGTACAGGGACGGATGGGACTTTACCACTCCGGAGCAGTTCAAGGTTCAAAGCTGGCCGGAGATTGACGGAGAAAAGATACCCTGGGAAACCTGCCAGACCTTATCGGGCAGCTGGGGATACTATCGCGATGAGCATACATGGAAAGACAATAAACAATTGCTTGTATTGCTTATAGAAAGCGTGAGCAAGGGTGGCAATGTATTATTGAACGTAGGACCCACAGGAAGGGGACTTATTGATTACCGTGCCCGGCAGGCACTGAAGGAGATAGGTGACTGGATGAAATATAACAGCCGGGCTATATATAACTGTACCCAGGCGCCGGAAGAATTTGAGGCACCGGAACATTCAATCCTGACATATAACCCCGAAACCAACAGACTCTATATTCACCTGATTGATTACCCGATAACCAATTACCGGTTGCCCGGTATGAGGGGTAAGGTTAAATATGCACAATTCCTGCATGACGCCTCCGAATTGCTTATAACAACACCTTACGGGCACCACCGTCAGGGAGACATCGCAACGGAAGAGGATCTGAACCTGCGTCTGCCGGTAATAAAACCAAATATCCGGATTCCGGTCATAGAACTGATACTAAAATAACACGCTCCCATGCAACTAAAAAACAAACAGACAATTCTCCTTACAAAATCGATTGGATTATGCTCACTGGGAATTATGGCTGCCTGCAGTCCGCAACCAGAAGAGTCCTCCCGGCCCAATATTATCTTTATAATGACCGACGATCATGCCTGGCAGGCAGTAAGCGCTTACAATGAAAGACTTCAGTATGTCGCCCCGACTCCTAATATCGATCGAATTGCCACAGAGGGAATGCGTTTTGACCGTTGCCTTGTTACCAATTCCATCTGCGGACCTTCCCGTGCTGCCATCCTTACCGGAAAGTACAGCCATATGAATGAATATGCATTAAACGTAGCCAGGGCGGGTGATTTTGACGGCAGTCAGCAAACATTTCCCAAGATCCTTCAAAAAGGCGGGTATACAACTGCCATGATAGGCAAATGGCACCTTGGTTCTGATCCTACAGGATTTGATCACTGGGATATACTACCCGGTCAGGGGCATTACTATAATCCGACTTTTATCAACAGGGAAGGCACCTACGATGAATACGGGTATGTTACCGACATTATAACCGATAAGACACTGGACTGGCTGGAAAACCGGATACATGATCCCGCGCCTTTCATGGTAATGATGCATCATAAAGCTCCCCACCGGGAATGGGAGCCGGGGCCTAAATATCTTAACCGTTTTCAGGGTGTTGAGTTTCCTGAGCCGGTCAACCTTTTTGACGATTATTCAGGAATGGGAACTGCAGCAAGAGAGCAGGACATGTCCATCGAGCATACCATGAGGATTGTAGAAGATCTGAAAATGTGGCCTCCCGATGCCTCTGGAGGTGTATACGACAGGACTATAGGAAGAATGGATGAAAAACAAAGGAAATTATGGGACATGACCTATGAACCCATCAGAGAGGAGTTTGAAAGACTTGATCCGCAAGGTAAAGATCTTGTCAGATGGAAATATCAGAGGTACATGTACGATTATCTTGCCACTATCCAGTCTGTCGACGAAAGTGTTGGCAGGATACTGCAATACCTTGAGGAGACCGGTCTGGATGATAACACCATCGTTGTCTACACTTCCGACCAGGGTTTTTATCTTGGTGAACACGGATGGTTTGACAAGAGATTCATGTATGAAGAATCATACCGCACTCCCCTGGTTATAAAATGGCCGGGACATATAGAGCCGGGGAGCATCAACACAAACATTGTTTCCAATCTTGATTTTGCTCAAACCTTCCTGGATGCGGCAGGATTATCTGAACCGGAGGAAATGCAGGGCCGAAGCATGCTCCCGTTACTCAGGGGGGAGACTGATGAAGGCTGGCGGACAGCACATTATTACCACTATTATGAATACCCTGCCGTACACAGTGTTAAAAGACATTACGGGATTGCAACCGGGCGGTACAAGCTAATGCATTTTTACTATGATATTGACGAATGGGAAATGTATGACCTGGTAACTGATCCGCACGAGATGCAGAATGTTTACAATGATCCGGATTATGCTTCAATACGCGAAGATTTGCATACAAGGCTGGATGAACTTCGTGAAAAGTATGAGGAAACGTATGAAGATTCGTTCAGATTATATCCGGTTCCGGAATAACAACCAGGGGCATTATACCAGCCGAATAACTTTAATCAGAAAAAGCCGGTCACCCTGGTTAAAATGAGGTGGACTGTACTGTAATGATGGGTTTTCGAGATTTGCGGTACGAAATTCATGCTTTTTACTAATTAACCGGGCAATATTTATTTAAAGTAACCGTAATTAAACCCGGGAAACATAAAAAATTAACATAATAAATCCCAGTTATGAAAAAATCACTATTTCTGATCCTTTTTATCCTTATTCCCGCTTTTTATGCACTTGCTCAAAATGATGAAATAATCAACGTGGTAATTTTCGGATCCCATCCCGATGATGCAGATAAGCAGGCCGGAGGTACGGCTCTTGAATTTTTAAAAAGAGGCCATAATGTAGTTTTTGTGTCATTAACAAACGGAGATGCCGGCCACCAGTCCCTCGGCGGGCCCAGGCTGGCTCACAAACGGTATCTTGAAGCAATGGAGGCAGGTAGACGCTTTGGTGTCGAGTATATCGTACTGAACAACCACGATGGTAAACTTTTACCTAAAATGGAAATAAGGGAAGAGGTGATAAGGATCATACGCAGATATAATGCAGATATTGTTATCGGTCACCGGACCAACTCATTGCATCCTGACCGCAGAAATTCAGCCATATTGATTCAGGATGCTGCATATATGGTTATTGTTCCTAACATAGTTCCCGATGAAGAGCCACTGGAAGAAAGTCCCCTGTTCCTCTATTTTGAGGATAATTTCAAAAAGCCCCAGCCCTTTAGTCCGGATATTGTTGTTGATATTACCGGTTCATACGATGGGAAAATTTACGGTATGGCAGCACATGAGACCCAATTTTTCCAATGGCTGCCATGGGTAAACAAAAACCTTGACATGGTGCCGGACGGGGAAAAAGAGAGGCTGGAATGGCTTGCTCAAATGAGCAGGGCCCCAATGAACCCTGAGAAAAAACAAAGCCTGATAAAATGGTACGGAAAAGAGAGGGCAGCAGAGGTTGAAGTTACCGAGTCATTTGAAATATGTGAATACGGGAAGCAACCGGATTATAATGAGATAAGGCGGCTGTTCCCTATGCTGGGAGAGTGAGAGAATGAGCACCTGTAAATTAAAAAATCAAAAACCGGGAGATAAAACAAATTATATGATCATCAGTTTTAAAACAACGCTATTTCTCATGCTTGTAATTTCTTTAAGCGCATGTGGTGTATCTCACAGGGTTAGTGAAATAGAGTCAGATGCAGAAACAGCGTTTTATCATGAAAACTATGAAAAAGCACTTGCTCATTTTGAGGAGCTTATAGAACTCAAATCCGGACGCGATAATGAAATAAGCGGTAAAACATATTATAGAGCAGGTATTTCTGCCTGGAAGATTGAACAAAACAATAAAGTAATTGAATACCTGGAGCTGGCAATAAATAAAGGCTTCGAAAATGAAAAGAGTTTTTTTATACTTGCCCGGGCATACAGGTATATCGATAATCTTTCACTTGAAATGTCCTCTTTAAGATCATATATTAAAAAATACCCTGATGGAGAGCATATTGGTGTTATGCGAAAAAGACTGTTTGAGGCCTACTTTGAAACTGAAAATTATGAGGCTGCCATGGAACTATGGCCGGACATCCAAAAAAAATATGCTAACAACCCGGATATTATTGACATGTTCTTTCTAATAAATAAAAGATTGGGCAATGATGATATTCTTAAGGAAACAGCTTATAAATTGATTGATCTGGATAAAAACAATGTCAATGCACTTGAATACCTTGGTGAATATTACTTCTGGAAAGCCGAGAACCGTTACCAGGAAGAGATGATCGAATATGAAAAAACACAGACCAGGAGGCAATACCGACAGCTTCTGAATGCTCTGGAGGAGATAAACGAACACTTCAGGGTCTCTCGCGAATTTTTTAAACGACTTTACCAAAAAGATCAGTCCCCTCAATATGCTACCTACCTTAGAAACATAGCACTCAGGTTTGGTAACGAAGAAAAAGCTGAATATTACAACAGGAAATCTGAAATTAAGGGCCAGTGATACCACCTCTGACACACCCCCTGACTATCAGATTACTACGGAGCTGCTGTATAGCTTCCCCCCTGACTGTCAGGTCAGGATCCAACTCCTATATAGCCTCACCACCGTGCAGCTCGTCAACAGATACAATCTCGTTAATTATGGCATAAACAATCAACCCGGCAACAGATTTAATATTCAGCTTGCGGCTGATGTTTTTGCGATGTGTGATCACCGTGTGGGTACTGATAAACAGATGTTCGGAAATTTCTTTGTTGGTCATGCCTTTAGCTAATAGCCTGACCACATCTTTTTCACGTTTTGACAGTATGCTCTCAACCTCCTCTTTCCCTGGCTTTGGTTTATGGCAGGCCAGCCTTTCTATTTTATTCCTAATCTTGAGCCTCGTATCTCCTATCTGAATGACTTCGTCAAAAAGTTCCTTTAGCTCATCATCAAAAAGAGTGTATACGACAGCCGCTATGCCAATGCCCCCGCTTTTAAATTCCTTAACCCATTTTGGGAACCGGGGCTGTATAAGTAATGGATTTATAATCAGCACATCCGGATCAAGCTTAATCAGAGATGATTCGATAGCGGAACCAGTTGTTATCTCATGAATATCATCAAACAAACCAAAGCTTCCAATTATATGGACAAGTCCGTTCCTGACGACCTCAGAATGTTCAGCTATTAGTAGAGTTTTGCTCATTTAACCATAAAATTGTATGTCATTTCTTTAATCTGAGTTGTTTTTCCAACTGTTTAACCACCGGAATAAGTACTTTATCCTCTATCCTGGCATGGTTGATAAGATCCTCCTCGAAATCTATAAGTTCATTAAGCATCCTTATCCTGATGTACCTGTCATTGGCAGGCGGAAAATACTTTATAAGCAAATTCTTAAGGTCTGACAACTTTTCCTGGATATTGTCATGTCTGTCTTCAAAGATGTTTACAGAATAATCAACCTGACCCAATGGTGAATCTGTCTTTTTCTGATATGCAGATATCATGGCCATATATGGAAAAGCAGTCTCATCCTCATATGCAAGATGATCTGTTACTTCTTCTATATACTGGTCAAAAAATTTCTCAAGCTGTACCACTGCCGGATGATCCACCTTATTCTTAAATCCGGAAATAAGTGACTGCAGATAAGGAATTTTCTCTTCCAGGTAATAATTATGTGATTCAACAAGGTAACCAATCAGCATATCCACATCAACACCCCTGAGCTGATTATCGGGGAAGTAATCGGGATTAAGAAATGTATTTACCATAAGCAGAAAAAACTGAAGGTCAATTTCTCGTCTGGTGCAAATATCAGCCACAGTTTTATCCCCAAAACCCAGCTCAATGCCAAATCTGGGAAATAAAACAAGGGCACGTTTGTCAGATTCAACAATATCAGAAAGTTTCATCTCCCCGGTAATGATAATCTCAGCCATGATTTGCAATTTTTAATGCGTTACTAATAGTGAATCATGATATAAAATCTCTGAATTCATATTCACAAAAACAAATTCAAATATTATTATAATCCAATGTAAAGATAAATAATAACCGGCCATTCTAATAAGATCATTTTTTTACTGTTATTTTACTGTTATTTTGCTGTTTTTCTCACTCACCCTTAAACAAGACCTGAACTGTTTGCAATAATATGCACACTGCCTGACTTCCGGGAAAAACTTATTATCTCTGTTTTGAAAAGTTCGGGTTATATTTAATTTTATTATATTAGCAAACTCGATTATTTTGTTATTATTCTAATTCATTCCCGCGGCATAACCGGCAGGTTGGCGTACCGATGAAAATTCAGCAATAACCGCTTATATAACTTAAAATATATTGATTCTAACCTTAAATACAAACAAAATGGACAGAAGAAAATTTATTACCAGTACTGGTGCAGCAACTGCGGGAGCGTTACTTATTAACCCTGTAAAAGTGGTGGCGGGAACAACCGGCCGGCGGTCACGCAAAAAAAGGGTTGCCCTGGTTGGCACAGGAGTGAGAGGAACAGGTATGTATGGTCGTAACCTGATGCGGGATTATTCAGATTACGTCAATATGGTGGGCATTTGTGATGCAAATCCCGGAAGGCTGAAAGTTGGCAGGGATATGATTGGTGTAGATTCACCAGTTTACACCGACCTTGAAGAGATGATCACAAAAGAAAAGCCGGAAACACTTATTGTCACAACATGGGACTCCACACATCATGATGTAATAAACAAAGGGATGGAGATGGGCTGCGATATCATCGTTGAAAAACCACTTACAATTGATGAGGTGAAGGCTCAGTCAATAATTGATGCTGAGAAAAAATACGGGAAAACGTGCATAGTGACCTTTAACTACCGCTATCCACCTTACAGGGCAAAAATGAAGGAGATGATCATGGAGGGTATGATTGGAGATGTGACCTCGGTAGATTTTCACTGGAACCTGCACCACGGACACCTGCAGGCATACATGATGCGCTGGCACGGAGAGATGAACAGGGGAGGCAGCTTATGGGTACATAAATCAACCCATCATTTTGATATGGTTAACTGGTTCATTAACTCAGAGCCGGTTCAGGTTAATGCTTTTTCTGCCCTTGAACGTTTTGGAAGCAAGGGCCCTTTCCGGGGAAATAATTGCAGGAACTGTGCCCACACAGCAAAATGTCCTTACTACTGGAATATTAACGAGAATGAAAGACTTAAGAGGCTGTATGCTGATAACGAACATTATGATGGCTACATAAGGGATAACTGCGTTTTCCGTCACCAGATAGATGTATTTGATAAGCATTCGGCCATAGTGAAATATGCAAATGGCGCCTACCTGAATTATTCCCTTACGGCAGATACAGATTACTCCGGGTACTGGCTCGCCTTTAACGGAACCAAAGGAAGACTGGAATCAAGGGTGCTTGGTTTCCCACGGGAAGATCATGCAAAGGTTGTCTTTACACCTGTCAGCATCTACAATGATAAACCGGCAGAAGTAATAAATATTGATTTTGCCAGAGGCGGACACTGGGGAGGTGATCCCATAATGATGGACAAGCTGTTCAAAGACCCTGACACTCCCGATCCGCTGGGGCAGCAAGCCGGGGTCCGTGACGGTGTGATGTCCATTCTCATTGGTATTGCAGCAAGGAAAAGTTCGGCTGAAAACCGTCCGGTTGACATAGAAGGTCTCACCACTCTTAAGCCCCAGGCTGAAAAACCAATTTTTTCGCCGTAGTTACTCCCTTGTCAGTTACCTGAAAATGATTTCAAATGAAGGCAACATTATGTGCAGGTAACACTAAATTTGACCATTATTGAAAAACCTAAAAACATTACATGAACAGAAGAAAATTTATTACCAGTACCGGTGCAGCAACCGCGGGAGCCTTACTTATTAACCCTGTAAAAGGGGTGGCGGGAACAACCGCCCGGCGGTCACGCAAAAAAAGGGTGGCCCTGGTTGGCACAGGAGTGAGAGGAACAGGTATGTACGGTCGCAACCTGATGCGGGATTATTCAGATTACGTCAATATGGTGGGTATATGTGATGCAAATCCCGGAAGGCTGAAAGTTGCTAGGGAGTTGATTGGTGTAGATTCACCAGTTTACACCGACCTTGAAGAGATGATCACAAAAGAAAAGCCGGAAACACTTATTGTCACAACATGGGACTCCACTCATCATGATGTTGTAAACAAAGGGATGGAGATGGGCTGCGATATAATCGTTGAAAAACCCCTTACCATTGATGAGGATAAGGCCCAGTCAATAATAGACGCCGAAAAAAAATACGGGAGAAAAGTTATAGTGACCTTTAACTACCGCTACCCCCCTTATGCAGGGAAAATGAGAGAGCTGATTATGGACGGTATAATCGGGGAGGTAACTTCGGCAGATTTTCACTGGAACATCCATCACGGGCACCTGCAGAATTATATGATGCGCTGGCACGGAGAGATGAACAGGGGAGGCAGTTTATGGGTACACAAATCAACTCATCATTTTGACCTTATTAACTGGTTCATCAATTCAGAGCCGGTTCAGGTCAATGCTTTCTCTGCCCTGGAACGTTTTGGGAGCAAGGGCCCTTTCCGGGGAAATAATTGCAGGAACTGTGCCCACACAGCAAAGTGCCCTTACTACTGGAATATTAACAACAGCGACTACCTTAAAAGCCTTTATGCTGATAACGAGCATTATGACGGTTACATAAGGGATAACTGCGTTTTCCGTCACCAGATAGATGTATTTGATAAGCATTCGGCCATTGTTAAATATGCAAATGGTGTCTTTCTGAATTATTCCCTTACGGCAGATACCGATTACGCCGGATACTGGATTGCCTTTAACGGCACCAAAGGAAGACTTGAGAGCAGGGCAATGGGTTTTCCGGCCAGGGATCATATGGAGATGACCTTTACACCTGTCAGCATTTACAACGATAAACCGGCAGAAGTAATCAGGATTCCATATGTTACCGAAGGTCACTGGGGGGGTGATACCATAATGATGAACAAATTGTTCAAGGATCCCGATAAGCCCGAACCTTTGGGACAGCAAGCCGGGGTCCGTGACGGTGTTATGTCCGTTCTGATTGGTGTTGCAGCAAGGAAAAGTTCGGCAGAAAACCGTCCGGTTGACATAGAAGGTCTCACCACTCTTAAGCCCCAGGCTGTTAAGCCGCCATTTACCGGATAGTAAATCATTCACTTTGCTTTTAAAGTAAAAAAAAGCCCTGATAACCATCTTAATTCATTCCTCAGTAAAAACCCCGGAAAGTACCGGGGTTTTTTTATTGATTAATGCGGAGCTTAACCGGATTATAGTCCGCATCTCATTATTGTCAGGTCTCAAAGAAAATTTATGGACAACCCGTTTTAAAACATGTTGAAAAATTACACAGATAAAAGAACATGCGACAATTAAAATTTTAATTATGAGACACATAACTATTTGGCATGGTTTTGTATGTACCAGTAATAATTCCCATATTAAACAATTATCAGTTTTGTTAATAAAAAACAGTCAGAAAAATCACTTTATAATTTATAACAGTAATCAAACATCAGAAATTAATTTAAAAGAGGGTATCAATTATGGAAACAAAAAATATCACTAAAAACCTTTCAATTATCCTGGCCTTTTCAATGATGGTTGTTTCCACCACACCCATAACGGGTAATACTTACGGAGACAATGCAACAAACAATCTGCCGGAGAAAAGTCAGCAAATCAATATGATCGAAGATTCCAATCCTGGCAACCCTGATTTCATCTACGCTGCAAATCAAACCATTAACGGGGTTGTTCATGTAAAAACCATCAGGGAAAGAGATGCCGGCATGAGTCCCCTTGAATTCTTTTTCGGGCCACGCGAAGAGGAGAGGGAGCCGGAACCGGACGAAGGCATAGGCTCAGGAGTTATTATTACCGATGATGGCTATATTGTAACCAATCATCATGTTATTGCCGGGGCTGACGAAATTGAAGTCACTCTCCATGATCAGCGTACATATATAGCAGAAGTAATCGGGTCAGATCCCAATACCGATATTGCAGTATTAAAGATCAATGAAACGGGTTTGGACTACATAAACATTGGTAACTCCGATGACCTGGAGGTGGGAGAATGGGTGCTGGCTGTGGGTAATCCCTTTGGACTCACCTCTTCGGTTACAGCAGGAATAATAAGTGCCAAGGAGAGAAGCCTGGGTGTTCTGCAGGAAGGAGAAATGCCCATCGAATCTTTTCTGCAGACAGATGCAGCTGTTAATGTAGGAAACAGCGGGGGTGCCCTGGTTAACCTCAGTGGCGAACTGGTGGGTATTCCCACATTGATCATTTCCCCCACCGGGACCGATATCGGCACTGCTTTTGCTGTGCCTTCCTCCATTGTGAGAAGAGTAAAAGAAGATCTGATTGAATACGGAGAGGTAAGAAGAGGTATTCTGGGGGTTTCCATCAGTGAGGTAACTTCAGAGGTGGCAAAGGAAAAAGGGCTGGAAGAGATTCAGGGGGTTTATGTAGAGGGTGTGATTGACGGTGGTGCTGCTGATCAGGCAGGAATCCAAAGCGGTGATATAATAGTTGAAATTAAAGGGAATATGGTCGATTCACCCAGTATTCTGCAGCAGGAAATAGCGCGGCATCAGCCGGGGGAAAGAGTGGAGATCGCATTAATAAGGGCTGGCAATCGTATGAATATGACCGCCGAGTTGCTTAGCATGGAAAGCCATCGTGAACTGGTGATGCAACAAGAAGAAACATTGCTGGGTGCTACTTTTGGTATGGTGCCGGAGGAATTAAAGGAACAACTTGGCTTACCGGGCGGAGTGCAGGTAACGGAAATTGAAAACGGGCCTTTTCAGGCATTGGGCATGGAAGAAGGATTTATTATCCTTGGCATCAATAATCAACTGGTCAGTGAACCGGCACATGTTCGCTACCTGCTTGAAGATTATTCCGGGAATGTAGTTATTGAAGGGGTTTATCCCGACGGCACGCCGGGCAGGTATGCTTTCAGCATTTAAGGATGACCTCACCGGTCCGTTAATTAATATATAGCTTTTTTCGCTGCTCCAGCAGACTCTCATCGTTGATATATTCGTCGTAATCCATCTGTTTGTCAATCATACCGCGGGGACCGATTTCAATAATGCGGTTGCATATGGTCTGAATAAACTTCTGGTCGTGCGACGACATCAGGATGTTGCCTTTAAATTTAATAAGTGTGTTATTGAAGGCCTGTATAGATTCCAGGTCGAGGTGATTTGTAGGATTATCCAGCAACATCACGTTGGCATTCCGGATCATCATCCGGGCAATCATGCAGCGTACCTTTTCTCCCCCTGACAACACATTTGTCTTTTTGTATATCTCCTCGCCTGAAAACAGCATTTTACCCAAAAAGCCCCGGAGATAAAGCTCTGTAGTATCTTCGGAATACTGACCCAGCCACTCTGCAAGGGTAAGGTTGTTTTCAAAGAGATGGTCATACTCAAGAGGCAGATTAGCTTTAAGAATTGTTTGTCCCCATACAAACGTGCCACTATCAGGCTGTTCATGACCTTTAAGGATACTGAAAAGTTCGGTCATTGCACGGGTATCTTTTGATAAAAATGCAATCTTATCATCTTTTTGAATTGAAAAATTAAGGTTTTTGAAAAGCAAGCTTCCATTAAGTGTTTTACTCAATCCTTTAACATCAAGAATTTGGTTGCCGGGCTCCCGTTCAGGAGTGAAAATAATAGCAGGGTACTTACGGGTGGAAGGTTTTATCTCTTCAATATTCAGCTTTTCAATCATCTTCTTCCGGCTTGTGGTCTGTCTGGACTTGGATGCATTGGCACTAAAGCGGGCAATAAAATCCTGCAACTCTTTTTTGCGCTCTTCAGCCTTTTGGTTCTGTGACATCTGCTGGCGAAGTGCCAATTGGCTGGATTCATACCAATAAGTATAATTTCCGGGAAACAACTCTATTTTATTATAGTCAATATCAACAATATGCGTACATATTGAATCAAGGAAATGCCGGTCGTGGGAAACGACCAGAACGGTATTGTCGAAATTGGCAAGATAATTTTCCAGCCAGTTTACTGTATCCAGGTCAAGATCATTGGTGGGCTCGTCGAGCAAAAGGTTGTCAGGTTTTCCAAACAGGGCCTGTGCCAGAAGAACTTTAACTTTATCTTTACCCTCCAGCTCACTCATGAGTTTTTGATGCAGCTCTTCTTTTACACCCAGTCCGCTTAGCAGGTTGGCGGCAGTGCTTTCGGCATCCCAGCCATCCATGTCTGCAAATTGTTCTTCCAGCTCAGATGCCCTTAGTCCGTCTTCCTCTGTAAAATCTCCTTTGGCATAAACGGAATCCCTCTCGTTCATCACGTTCCAAAGTTTGGCATGTCCCATAAGCACAGTAGAAAGGACTGAACAATCATTGTATTGAGAGTGGTTCTGGCTGAGCACTGACATGCGCTCACCAGGTCCCATGCCAACATTGCCCTTTGAATACTCAATTTCACCACTTAGCATTTTAAGGAATGTGGACTTCCCCGCGCCATTTGCGCCAATAATACCGTAGCAATTGCCCGGAGTAAATTTTAAATTCACATCCTGAAACAATACACGTTTACCGAACTGAATACCCAGTTGCGACACTAAAATCATAATCTTATATCGGAATTAAGAATAAAGCCGGCCACAATAAAAAGTTCATATAAGAACATTAAAAATTGCGGCGGATCTTATTGAGTGAAAAAACAGATTAGTATTAATATTTTTAAAGGAGGTGCGAAGGTACAATTTTATATCTAAAGTTGATCATAAACGGATTCATATTTAAATAATTGCCTGCTGCCTTCCATTTTAATGGTTTTCCTGTATAAGAAATTAAATTTATACACTGGTGAACCGTGATTCAAAAAAAGAGTTTTATATGAATCCTGTCAATAGCTTCTTTCAATATTCCAGACAAAAGCCCTCACCCCCACTTCCTTGTTTATCTCATCCAGCTTTTTGATACATTCCAGGAGTTCATCTACTTTATCATCTTCTACTATGGTCATTGCCGCTGAATTCATTTCAGGCCAGGTATGGGTCCCCATCCGGGGCTCACCTGTTTCAGATCCCCTGCCTTTAACCTCGCTCCACCAGGTATAACCTTTGATTTTCAACCGGTCAAATATAAACTCAACCCTTTCGGTGTTGGCCTGGTTAAATATTATCATTACTGACTTCATAATTTATCCTGTTCATTTAAAATTATTGTTTTATGCACTGGCAAAAGTCTCTGCGGCAGATGATATTTCTACTGCCCGGATATTGGATTCTCACCGTTCAAAAATCTGAACCTTCTTCTTACCTCCTGAATCTTGTCTCTTTCACCCCTTCGGGAAAATATGCTGTATACTACCGGAACAAGGATCAGGGTTACGACGGTAGAAAAAACCAGTCCCCCGATCAGAGAGATTCCCATAGGGCTCCATATCTCCGATCCCTCACCCCTGCTCAGGGCCAGCGGAAGCATAGCCAGGGTTGTGGTAGCAGCAGTCATCAGTACGGGCCGAAGCCTTAATTTGCCGGATATGGCAATAGCCTCATTGAGAGCATGACCCCGGTCGCGCATCAGGTTGATATAGTCAACCAGAACAATACCGTTCTTGACAACTATACCGATCAGAAGCACTGCACCAAGCGCAGCGATTATGCTCAATGTGGTATTTGTTATAAACAGGGCAAGTATTACCCCGGTGAATGAAAAAGGAATGGAAAACATGATTACAAAAGGCATCACAAACGATTCGAACTGGGAAGCCATTACAAGAAATACCAGTATTATGCTTATCACAAGCAGCAAACCCAAATCCATAAATCCCTCAGCCATGTCTTCATATGCTCCCCCTACATTGATCATTATTCCCGGGGGAGCATCAATGGAAGAAACGACACTGTTTATTTCCTGTGCAAGATCTCCAAGTGCAATCCCGGAAGGCACGGCAGAAACGGTAACAATTCTTTCACGACTTTTCCTTTCAATATTCGGGGGACTCCAGTACTCCTCTACCCGGCCGATTTCACCCAGAAACACCCTGCTGCCAGTTGCATTTGTCAAAACCAGGGACTCAATATCCGATATGGCACTCCTGGTATCTTCCCTGTACCTTACTATAATGTCATATTCGTCTCCCTCCTCCCTAAGCATGGAAGCGGTCATTCCGGCAACCCGGTTACGGATGGCAGATGATACCATTGCGGTATTAAGCCCGTTCTCGGCAAGCTTGTTCCTGTCAAGTACAACCTGCAGTTCGGGACGGTCATCTTTCCTGCTGATCTGCACATCTTCAGCTCCGGGAATTGCCTGGATGGCATCTCTTATCTGGTGGGCAAGGGCACCGGTGACATCGAAGTCAAATCCGTAAATTTCCACATCCACGGTATTCGATCCAAAGCCGCCACCGGAAGTTGTAACCGAATATTCAACAACCTCGGGAATCAGCTCCATTTGCCTCCTCAGGTCGTCGGCAATTTGCCACACCGAACGGTTCCTTTCTGATACAGGAGATAACCTGAGAACCATATCGATAGAATTGGATCCTCTCTGACTGAACAGGGCAGATATACCTCCGGCATCGTCAGAACCGGATGAAACAGCCATAAGCTGCACCTCGGGATATCTTTCGCGGATTATCCCCTCCAGCTCCCGGGAAACTTTCATTGTCTCCTCCACCCTTAAACCGGTAGTCAGTTCAATAGAGGCATTTAACCTGCTTTCATCCGACTCGGGCATAAAATCAGTGCTTATGAAGCCGAGTAAAAACAATGAACCGATAAAAACAGCAAGTCCACCGATAACCACTTTCTTTTTGTTCCTTAAGGCCACACGGAGTGTCTTTTCATAAAATCCGTCAAGCCATTCCAGGAAGGGCTCAATTGTTTTTTGGTGACTGAACCGGCCTGGTTTTTCCACCCTCTTTTTTAGTTCCAGGAGCTGTGAAGCAAGCATTGGTGTAAGAGTGATGGCTGCAATGGTGGAGGCACTGACGGTTATGGTAACTATCCAGCCAAGCTGACTGAACAATACGCCGGTCATGCCGGAAACCAGGGTTAACGGGAAAAACACTGCAACAATAACCAGTGTGGTGACTATTACCGAAAGCCAAACCTCGTTTGTGGCATAAATGGCAGCTTCGCGGGGACTGGTTCCCCTCTCGATATGGCGGGAGATATTCTCAAGTACAACTATTGCATCATCCACAACCATTCCAAGTGCAATGGAAAGGGATGCAAGCGATATCACGTTAAGAGAGCCGTCGGTTACAAAAAGGTAAACAAATGAAACTATCAGCGATATGGGGATGGTAAGTATCACAATGAAGGTGGCCCTCCATTTACCCAGGAAGAACAATACCACAAGTATCACAAAGAAAAGGGCCCAGAGCATTGTTTGTGAAAGGTTGTTTACAGAATCGCTTATAAACACGGATGTGTCGATGATTTCCCGTACGGTGATATCAGGAGGAAGATCCTGTTGCAGCTCTGCAATTGCATTTTTCACATCCCTTGCCACGGTTACCGTATTGGCACCTGATTGTTTCATAACCATCAGCCGCACCCCCTGACTGCCATCTATTCTTTCATCCAGCGACAGATCCCTGAGGGTATCACTCACCTGGGCCACATCGCTGAGAAAAACCGAGCTGCCCTGGAAATGACCGACCACAAGATTATTCAGTTCATAACTCTCTGCAAATTCACCCTCAACCCTGAGCTGGTAATCCATCATTCCCATACGGATATTTCCCGAAGGCATATTCATGTTTTCCGACCGGATGGTATTGCCAAGCTGTTCTATGGTAAGGTTGTATGCTGCAAGTTTAACCGGATCGGCTTCAACATAAATCCTTCTCTGGGGTGAACCCAGCAATCCTGCCGACCCTATGCCTTCAATCCGGTTAAGAGGATTGATAATCTGTTCCTCAAGAATTTTGCCAAGACCCGGATAACTTTCTTCAGCGGTAATTGCATAAAAAAGTATGGGGATCATGCTCAAATCAAATTTGAAAATGGTTGGCCTTTCCACTCCTTCGGGAAGAAAACCATATACAAGGTCAATGGCATCCCTCACATCATTGGATGCCTCGTTAAGATCCGCCTCCCAGTCAAACTCAAGGGTTATTACAGAAACGTTGTCGCTTGAAACAGAGGATATCTCCCTGAGGTTGTCGACAGTATTTAACATGTTTTCCAGGGGACGGGTAACATTGGTCTCTATATCGCTGGCATTTGCACCCGTATAGGATGTTATAACTGAAATAAAGGGAGGATCCATTTCCGGGTAAAGATCAACCGGAAGATATATCAGCGAATATATTCCCATCACTATTACTGCGGCAAAAACCATCATTGTAGTGATAGGCTTCTTTACGGCGTTTTTATATATACTCATTTCTAATTTTCCTCAGTAAATATTATATTTAATTAATTGGACTTATGGATGTGTTCATGACCATGGACTACTCATTATATTGAATCATCACCGCCAATGGCTATCTTAGGCTAACGGCAACTCCGTCAAGCAGCCTTGCCTGGCCGGCAACGATAAGGTTGTCGCCGGCATTTACATGGTCCGAAATTATTTCAACCTTATCATCAAAACGGTCACCAAGTTCCACAACGACCCTTCTTGCCCTGCCATTCTCTTCCAGGAAAACGAAACGTTCGTTCGATCCCTGGAGCTTCAGTACTGCCAGGGAGGGAACGGCAAAAACCTTGTCCTGGGAAATATCAATCCCGGCCCTGGCAAACATGCCCGGACGAAGCTTATCATCAGGGTTTGGAATGGAAGCCTCGATTGTGAATGTGCGGGTAACCTGATCAATCGTGGGATAAATACGAAGTACCGTACCGTTGAATATCTCACCCGGAAATATATCGGAGGTTATGCGTACGGGCATACCCGTTTTAATTTGAGGGTAAAATCTCTCTGAAACATTTACCCTTGCTTTAAGCGGTGAAGTCTGCACAAGTGATAGTATGGCTGCTTTTCCCACCGGGGTATTGGGTGCTCCCGAAAACATTTCACCGTTTTCAAAGTATTTTCCCGATACAACACCGGTGAAAGGTGCCGGGAGGGTGGTATTCTCCTCAAGGAACTCAACATTGGAAAGTGCCAGTTCATATTGTGTTTTTATCTGGTCATACTGTTGCTGAGGTATGCTGCCCGTCCTGCGAAGCGTATCCAGTCGCCGGTAATCTTTCCTCACATTCTCAAGCTGCACCCGGGCCTGTTTTAACTGGGTTCTGTCCATCTCCACAAGCAGCTGTCCGGCAGAAACCCTGGCGCCGACTTCAACGTGAATCCGGTCTACTCGTCCAGGTGAGGCCGGGGCAAGATGGACCTCCCTGAAAGCCTGCATATTGGCTGAGTGTGTAATACTCCTGGAAATATCAGAATATTGGAGTTCCATTACCCTTACGGCTTCTGTAGTCTCTTCACCTGCGCCCAGGTTGTTATCAGGTACCTCACCCCCGGAGCCTGAACATCCGGAAAAGCCAATCATCAGAGGCAAAATGCCCATTATTGAATATAAACGATATTTAATCTTCATTTTCTGTATCAGTTTTTTTAGATTTATCATAAACTACGTAGTAATTTGTCCATTTCGGTTTGTGCCTGGAGCAACTGCATCAGTGCAGAGATATAACTGTTCTCGGCCTGAAGATAGTTGTTGTTGGCAGTGGTCAGATCAAGGCTTGACAGAAGTCCCTGCTGATATTTGAGCCGGCTATTGTCGTACACCCTCTGTGCAACGGTAACATTTTCCTTCTGGCTTTCAAATTGCTCCATGGCATTGTTCAGATTATACCGTAACTGCCTTTCCTGTATTAAGAGCTGCTCTGCCACAAGTTCTTTTTGGATTTCAACGGACTGGAAATTAATTCTTGCCTGGTTAACCCGTGACCGCCTGACACCGCTGGAAAATATGGGTATGCTGACATTCAGCCCGATAACATGTTTTGGCGTTATGTCAAATTCCGGTTTTAGCAGTTTTTCGGTGTAATTATAAAAACCACTAACTGTAGGAAGATAAGCAGACCTTTCAAGATTGATCTGTTTTTCAGCGATTGATGTTTGCAACTGTATGAGCTGGTAATCAATATTTTCTTCAAGGCTGAAGGGGGTCAGGAGGCTTCCCTGGAAATCAGCCCGGCTGAGTATATCATCAAGGTCATTGGTCAGCATTATCTCCACCCCTGCATCAAGACCCAACTGCAACCGTAGCATATTAACCGACATCTCAACCTGCCGCTGGGCTGCATGAAGACCGTTTTCAAGCATATTTGCCTGCACTGATAACTGGTCATAATCAAGGTCCTCTGCAATACCCGCGTCAACCAATGCCCTGGTCTTGACCATTACATCATGCATGTTTTCAATATTGGCCTCAAGTATGCCTCTTGACTGCTCAGAGACAAGGACCAGGTAATATGCCTGAAGCACCTGGGATATTATTTCAAGTTCGGTTCTCTCCCTGCTGGTCTCGGAAATTTCTTTGAAAAGCCTTGCTGTCTGTATTCCTACAATGTAGCTTCCGCTGAAAATCAGTTGTCCCACCGACAGGTTGGCGTTACTGGTGGGATTGAATTCAATTACTGCCGGAACCGGTCCGAAAGCTAATTCAGCCGTAGAACCAAAAAAATTGTTATAGTCCACCGTAGCATTTACCTGCGGCAGCCCCTGGGAAATTGTTTCCCTGAGGCTTTCATCTGCCTGGTCAATTGCCAGTCCGGCAATAACAAGATTTTTATTATGTTCAAGTGCATAGTACCTGGCACTGTCAAGGCTCAGTTGCATCGGCTCCCGGGCCGTTGCCGTGCCAGTCAGTAGGCAAAATGCGGTAATTGCAAAAAAGATCCTTAATATTTCTTGTTTTAACATGATTATCAAATTGCTTTATATTAACAAGTTAATTTTATTAATAAGTTGCTGGTATTTCTTTGGTTCCTTTATTGATTTTTCACTCAGGTTTACAGTTGTTAAAAAGGCAAACCTTACAAAAAACTTTTTCAGCCTTAATAGTTTATACATATAATCACTTAGCTTTCTGTTTTGCCGGTTTTTTTCTAAGGCTGAGGATGATCCATGTATTTGTCAATAATCTCAATGCCTTTTGCTGTAGCTATCCCCCTGAAAAAGTTTATCACTATATTCTCAAATACAGTCGTTTTGGAATATTTAAATGAAGGGAATATTCTTTCGTCAGACATTAAGGTTAACTGTTCATTTAAAAGCTTTGACACTATTTCTATGTCAATATTCTTCCTGAAAAGCCCTTCATTAATGCCCTTTTTAAGGATAGTAAATGTCTGGGTCAGGTACTTGTCGCTGTTGATCATATAAGTCTCTTTCCATATCCTGAAGTGATACTTTTTCATGTCAGTCATAAAAAGGGGGTTAATGCAATTAATAGCCTCTATTCCATGTTTTAGGAACCGGAACACCATATCGATTGTGTTTGTTGACTCTGAGAGAATCCTCTCCGTTTCCCGTGCATGATGATTATCCATAAACACCAGGCAGGCCCGCAGAAGCTCGTCCTTATCCTTGAAATTCTCATAAATAGTGCGTTTAGAAACGCCTGCTTCAGTGGAAATATCATCCATGGTAATAGCTCTGACCCCTGACCGGACAAACAGCTCCACGGCATTATTCACTATTTTCTCTGTTATGTTCATTAAGATTTGCTTTTTATCCACATGGTAAAAATATATCCCGGCTATGCCTTTCCAAATATTAATCAGATGAATGCCTGATTATTGCCGGTAAATAACGATTATCGATAAATGAAGGAGTATCCTGCCATTCCTGCCGGTCAACTGCAATATCATATTTGATACAGGTTAATCCCATCGATAAAACAGGGGGCAAATGTAGATATAAAAACTTTTAAAACCCGTATAGTTTTTATAATTTTATCAAAAATTAACAACTACTGTTTATGACATGGCATTTTTGGAACCGGTGGAAAGTTTCCCAGGTTTATTTAAGTCCGGTCAAAAACCATATCAAAACCAGACAGGTAATTAAACAACCGACTAAGCAGCCTGGCCATTTAATTATTTTATGGAAAAAATGGAACCTCCCCCGATGGAAACGGATATATTCAGATCAGTATAAATCCATTTAGATCGAATTGGATATATTCAGATCTGTATAAATATACTCAGATGAAAATGGATATATTCAAGTGGAGATGGAATCTATTACCGAGACCATCTTATTGCAAACATCTTCACCAAAAACTTTCTTTTGAGTTGCAGGAGCTTTGAAGGAATGTATCTTTTGACATATTGCAGGGTCAGAGGGATCCACCAGCAGATTCCACTTTTCCTCGACTGTCTCGACCCACTCAGTCTCTGTGCGCAGTGTGATGCATGGTTTCTTCAGGATATAAGCCTCTTTCTGTATTCCGCCTGAATCGGTTATAATCCTTTTACTGGAATTCTCAACCATTATGAAATCAAAATAACCAAGGGGTCCGGTCAATACTATATTTTTAAGTGAAACATCAATTTCCCCCAGCATTTTCCTGGTCCGGGGATGAACAGGAAAAATTATTAATTCACCAAGATTATCAAGCTGCTTTAAAATACCTGCAAGTACCAAAGGATCATCAACATTGTAATTGCGATGAAGGGTAAGAAGGTTGTAATCCCTGTTGTCAATGTCAAGGTCGGAGAGAACAGATGATGTTTCAAGTGCAACAGGAAGACTCATTTTTATTGTATCAACCATGATATCACCTGTTACATATGTTTTATCCTCAAGGCCTTCACCTTTCAGAAGGCGGCCTGCGCTTTCGGTAGGTGCAAAAAGATATTCAGATACATGATCAGTGACGACCCGGTTAATCTCTTCGGGCATAGCCCTGTTATAACTTCTCAGTCCCGCTTCCACATGTACAAGCGGAATACTTAATTTGGAAGCGGCAAGAGCTCCGGCAAGAGTTGTATTGGTATCTCCGAACACAACTACAAGTTCGGGATTCTCTTTTATCATAATCTCTTCAAGGGCTTTCATCATTTCACCGGTCTGGGTGGCATGAGATCCTGATCCGATACCAAGATGGTAATGAGGATTTCTTATCCCAAGATCCAGAAATATCTTCTGAGACATTTCAAAATCATAATGCTGTCCGGTATGGACAATTAACTCCTCGTGGTTTTCGGAAAGCTTTTCAGACAAAGGTGCAAGCTTGATGAACTGAGGCCTTGCTCCTGCTATGGAAATAATCTTCATCAGATAAATTTAATGAGCTTTTTCTTGACGGTTAAAAATAACAAATTTCCCAGATGAACACTAAAAACAAAAATATTTTTTGCAATAAGTCTCACTTAAGTGTTCTTTCTGAATTTATTCATCTGCTGAGCCGTTTCCCGCACAAGTCTCTGCACTTCGAGTCCGTGTTGCAAATCGGGAACGTAAGCCATCGTATCGTTCCCCGTAAGGAAAATATAATGAGCATGGATAAGTGCCCGCAGCCAGCCTGCAGGAACATGTCCGGAGGGAAAACTTGTAACCGGGTTAAAATTGCTTCCGGTGAATCGTGTTGTCCAGTCTCCCTTCTCTTCAAAGAAATATTCGAACCGATCCGGATAGTATGAGTTATATTTCAGTGCACCCTTCTCGCAAAATATTTCGAATGCCATCATGTCTCCAATACCAGAACTCACCCTGCTTCCGGAAACATTACCAACCGCACGGGTTTTGGGGTCGAAAAGAGAAATCTCTGAATAAAGATCGGATCCGGCGGGAACATCATCAAACTGTCCGGATTGCAGTGCAGAGATTATTTTCAGATCGCTTCCCAAAAAAGCGACCATCAGACTGAGGGCATGGGATCCCAAATCAGCCATTGCACCGCCGTCGGGAGCAGGTGTAAGCCGGGACTGACGTTTAGCCCTGTAAGAGGCCTTCAGGTAATCACTGTGTTTAAGTGTAAAACTAAAATGCAGTGGCTTACCGAAATCTTTCTCTTTCCACCATATGAGCGCTTCGCGCACAGCCGAGGACATAAGAAACTGAAAACCAACCTGGATAGTCTTTTCTTTATGCTTGCCGCCAAGCAGTTCATTAATCCTGTTTTCTTCATCCTGACTGGAACAGACAGGTTTTTCAAGATATATTCTATTGACAGACGGCATATTAAGAGCTGCCTTAAGATGTGGGAAATGAACATTATTGGGCCCGAGAATGAAGACAGTATCCAGATCTTTAATTT
This sequence comes from Bacteroidales bacterium, assembly GCA_007132225.1. Lineage (GTDB taxonomy): Bacteria > Bacteroidota > Bacteroidia > Bacteroidales > PUMT01 > PXAP01. The sequence continues at coordinate 30,237 of SLPB01000131.1, forward strand.
TAAAAAATTCATCAGCATTTACAGCAGAGCTGAAGCCAAAATTCTCAGAAAAGGATTTTCTGCTTTCCTCTCTTGCAGAACTAACAGCTGCAAGTTCAAATTCAGGAGGTGACTGATAAAAATATTTAAGTGAGTTAAGGGCAAATACATGGGAACGAGCTATTCCACCGGCTCCCAGGAAACCAATCTTGAATTTTGGCATAATGAGATTGTTTAATTTCTACAACATTGATTAAAAAGGCGCGGTAAGATCAAATTCAGCTTCAAACATCAGCCTGGAACTATAGTGAAGCTGATAGGTAAAGGCGGACATGTCTTCGGCGAGAATTATCCTCCACTCACGGCCAAGTGTATCTTCAAGCAGATCTATGGTATAATCGTCAGCAGGAAAATGCTGATGGTATTGATTACCTGTGCCGTCAGCATAACCGCCATACATTGTCAGATCCTCAGGGGTGCCGTCCTCATGCCTGTGATCATGCCTGAAACGCAGACCTTTTTCGGTGGCAAGAAACATCCAGGTACGCGATTTATCCTCATCCAGGTGAAAGGGAATATAAACCCTGTCATCCTCACAAACGGTAACATGCATTACAAAATTCTTATCTGCCCAGCTTTCCCTGCCAGGGGCCGTATAGGTTTCTTTACCCGGAAAGGAGTTTCCGCATAAACCTGCAAGGTTGTTCATAAATCCCCTTTCAGTGTCTGATAAAGATACCTCAGCACTCGCCCTGCCGCCTGTCCCTGTCTTGCTGCCGGATGCCTGCTCCTGTCCGGAGCGACCACAATAAATCAACATTGTTGAAAAGAAAACCAGCAATATCAGTTTATGGAACATTGTTTAGTTATTTAAGTGGTTATACATGCTTTAATTTAAAAAAACCGAACCTGCAAGATAAATATTATTTTTCACAAGAAAATATTATACGTTAGTTTTACCGGCAGCATAAGCAGCTGAAGGCATTTTAAGGTAGGAACTTAATACATTTTATGTTAAATTTACGTTATTACAATACTTTCGGTTAAATATCAAACCAGGCAACAGAATAACAGAATTACTGTTTAACCTGTGAAACTGTAGTATTTATCATCATTTTATTATTTTCATCAGAATAAGCTAATAAGTATATACAAGTACAACTATGCCTCCCGGTAAATTAAAGAAATACATTAAAAAGTTTTTCCGTTTACTGGGATGGCTGTTTGCCTCATTGCTTTTTATTTTCCTGCTCGTCCTGCTGATTTTGCAGTTCTCCCTGGTACAAACCTGGCTGACGGGCAAGGTAGCTTCAAGGCTAAGCAGGGAGACCGGAGCAGTTATAGAAGTTGAAAGGGTGGCAATACGATTTCCTAAATCAGTTGGACTGAAAGGTATTTATGTGGAAGAACCCGGGGGAGACACACTTCTTTACGCAGGAAGTATATTTACCAGTGTACAGATGACAGCCCTGCTGCAAAATAGGATACAGTTAAATTCCGTTGAAATTAAAGATCTTACCGCCTTTATAATCAGGGACAAACCGGATACTGTATTTAACTTCCAGTTCCTTGCAGATGCATTTGCCGGCAACAAGGAAGGCAGTAAACAGGTAAGAGATGAACAGGTAACCCAGTATAATAATGGGGAAGGAGAAGGAGAGGTAGTAGTAGAACAAGAAGTAGAACAAGAAGTAGACCAAGAAGTAGAGACCAGCCCCCTCTCCCTGCGGCTCAAGAGGGTGAATCTGAAAAATATAAAAATTCATTTCGAGGATCATTTTTCAGGAACGCGCCTTGCAGCCAATCTGGATTACCTGCAAACCAGGCTTGATGATTCTGATTTGCTAAACGGAAAATACCATGCCGGCAAAACAGTTATAGACGGAGGCTATGTACAGCTCTTTACTTATGAACCCTCAGTGCCCCGGGAAGAGCCGGATACGGAACCCTCTGAGATTGATATCTCCCTTGCATCACTATATTTAACAGATTCAGGGTTTTTTCTTGAAAGTGTGGATGGAAGTCATCTCAGCATAGAAACATCCCTGCTTAACATTATCCCTGAAACCATCCGCCTTCATGAAAAATTAGTGGATATTTCATCCATGAGAACCGAAAATCTCAACGCCTCGATAATTCAGCCACATACCACTGAAGATGCCGGTCCCGGATCCGGTGGAGAAAATGCAGCTTCTGCAGATATCAGGGAAATAGAATTTAACTTTTCGGAAATAATGGATTGGACTGTCGGACTGGGCAGTCTGGAAATAATTAATTCACTTTTCAGGCTTGGGCAAGTCAACACCCCCCTTTCCCGGGAGAATTTTGATCCGGGCAATTTTTCACTTGGAAATCTCAACCTTACTGCCAGCGACCTTTATGTGGCCCCGGACACTCTGCATATTGACTTTAATGAAATTAACATGCTTGTTTCTGAAATTTTCAGGCTTGACAATATGGATATTGATATGAACCTGGGAAGAAGATACGGCACAATGGATCTCAGGTTACAATCCGCCGGAAGCAGTATAGGCCTGGGCCTGGATATGGAGGCAAACCTGTTAAATTTCAGATACGACTATATCCTGGACCGGGATATGCTGCTGGTAATGGAAAATACAAATATCGGGGAAGATCTTGCTTTTTTCCTTCCCCTGATGAACTCCTACTATTTCAACTGGCCGGACACCGGTCCGCTCGAAATAGAAAGCCATATAACCGGATCACCGGCAAATATGACAATTGACAGTCTCCGGATTACCGGTCCGGATGTTTTTAATGTTTTTATGGCGGGAAATGTTTCGGGACTTCCTGAAACTGACAATTTGTTTCTGGATATGGAGGCAATCGAATTATGGACTGCCCCGGGTGTGTTTTTGGCAAATATTCCGGAAATAAAGCAACCAACCGGCATTACTCTGCCGGAATATATTCTGGTTGAAGGACAATTGCGCGGAACCTTCCGGGAATTTGAGACCGGGATGGATATAAGCAGTGATCTTGGAAATTTGCAATTAATGGCAGAATTGCTTGAGGGACCACCGGGTGAGAAAAGCAGCTTTGAGGGCGGATTGTTTTCGGCGGAATTTGATATTGCAAGGCTCCTGCAAACAGATCTTTTTCAGCAACCGCTGTCCCTGGATCTTGCTTTTACAGGTCGGGGACTGGAGCCTGAAATAATGGAGATGAATGCAGATCTTACAATAGGGCAACTTTTGATGATGGATTATTCCTATGATGATATTTCAATTGACATGACCCTCAGGGATTCCGTTGCAACAATAATTACCAGTTACAACGATGAATTCCTTGCTTTGGATTTGAATGCCGGACTGGGTATGTTCAAGGAAATTATAACGGCGGAAGTGGGCTTTACTGTTGATTATGCTGCACTGGATCAACTCGGAATGTACGGAGAGGAATTTTTTATAGGAACAGATATCGAAGCGGACATCATTATTTTCCCGGTTGATTTTTTTTCCGGCAATATAATTGTTTCCAATACCAACATAGCACTTAACGGTGAGATATATAACATTTCCCGGATGCATATTGCATCAGATTCACAGCCGGGAGATTATTCACTGGAACTGGATTCGGAATTTGTTACCGCCGGCTATAAAGGAAATTTTACTCCGGCTGATATTCCCAAAATCCTTTCTGACCACATATCGGAATATTTCACTATTCACGACATTTCTGTTCCCGAGGATCAGGCAGAAGCTACTGAAATCAGCGAGTATGCCGATATTCCTGAGAATGAGTATGCCGATATTCCTGAGAATGCAGGTGCAGGGAATATGTACCCCGGAGATAATAATTTTGATTTTACCCTTCATGTATTCCCTTCCGATGTTATTAGTATGGTATTGCTACCGGCTGTTGATGTGTATGATACCATTTCGGTTTTTATCAACTACACCAGTCAGGATCAAAAATTTTCACTTGATGCAGTTATGGATGAAATGAAGTATTCAGGAATCCATTTAAAGAACTTCAAAGCTGAAATTTCATCTGATCCGGGAAAAATGGATTTCGGAATTTTTCTGCAATCATTGAATCTTAATGGAACAAACTTTTATGATTTTGATCTCAGCGGAACTCTATTTGATGAAATGATTGATCTCTCCTTCTCTTTTCAGGATGAGAAGGAAGAAAATATTTTCCTTATTGGTGCACTGCTTGAAAGCAGGGAAAGCCAGTACCATTTAAGAATAGATCCTGAAAACCTGATTTTAAACTACGAAAACTGGGAAATCCATCAGGATAACCGGATAGTGGCAGGTCAGGAATACCGCCGGTTTTACAACTTCATTCTGGAACATGAAGAAAGCATGTTTTATATCAGCAGCCGGGGTGTTGATGAAGAGTCAGATGATTATTCGGATATAACAGATATTACTTTTCGGCAGTTTGATATTCACAGCCTGACCGGCTTTGCAGATAAAATTATTCCACTTAGAGGGGGATTGCTTGATGGTGACCTTACCATAAGAAACATTTATGATGAAACCAGCTTTAGCGCGGACCTGACCATAACTGACCTGTTATGGTCCGACTACAAAATAGATATTATAAATCTGCAGGCACAGGATGTTACTCCCAATCAGATATATATCGAAACAAGCCTTAAATATGAAGGGACAAGTATAAGGGCCAGCGGCGATTATTTCCCGGGCGAAGTTCCCGCCGTCAACATGGAAGTAATCATGGATAATTTTGACCTGAATATTATTGAAGCATTTGCCGGAGAGGAGGTAACCGATGTAAGCGGTGTGGTTACAGGAAAACTCCGTGCTGAAGGGAACATCATGAGTCCTGAAATTACCGGTAATATAAACTTTACCCAGGCCGGGTTTAGAATTGTTGAGCTGAATACAAACTACCTTTTAAAAGATGAACAAATCACATTTGACAGATATAATGTGAGGCTTCAAAATTTTACACTCGAAGATCCGCAGGGAAGAACAGCAAATCTTAATGGTCATGTAAATTTTGAAAATTTAGATGAGCTGGTTTTAAATCTCAATTTCAATACCAGTAATTTCTTGCTCATGAACCTGCCGCAACGACGCGGGGCGATGTATTACGGAACAATACTCATGGACAGTGAACTGCAGATCAGGGGAAGTCATAACAACCCTTCCGTGGGTGGCAGATTAAGACTAAATGAAGGTTCAGCTTTTACCTTTGTCATACCCCAAACCACTCCTGAAGCTATAGGTGGTGAAGGTGTGGTTGAATTTATTACACCGGAAGAAGAAGAACTTTTCCGGAAGCTTATTGAAAGGCAGGAGCCGGATGAACTAAGATCCGCATATGAAATAATGAACGTGTCCCTTAATGTAGAACTGGACAAAGAAACAAAACTAACCGTAATTATTGATGAACTGGCCGGCGATTATCTTGAACTTCAGGGAGGGGGGGTTTTAACCTTCGGCATTGACCCGGGAGGGACAATAAGCCTTACCGGAAGATATGAAATAGAGTCAGGTGAATATATGCTGTCATTTCACGAAGTAGCCAGAAGAAGATTCAGGATAAGAAAGGGAAGTAATATTATATTTACCGGAGATCCATTGGAAGCTGACCTTGACATAACCGCAATTCACACAGTAAGAACAAGCCCCGAACAAATTATGAGGCCGGTTCGGGGTGATCTTCGCGATGGAATAGCCCGGCGACAATTGCCATTTCTTGTATATCTTAACCTTGAGGGGGAGCTGATGGCTCCAGCTATTAGTTTTGAACTGGACATGCCGCCCGAGCACCGGGATGCATTGGATGGCTCCCTCATGGCAAGAATAAATGCAATAAACGAAAATGAATCTGAACTCAATAAACAGGTATTTGCTCTTCTTATACTGGGAACTTTTATTCATGAAAATCCCTTCGCTGCCGCGGAAGGACCGGGAATCAGTACCACTGCAAGATCTTCTGGCAGCCAGATACTCTCACAACAGCTTAACCGTTTATCGGACAGGTATGTAAGGGGAGTTGACATCAGCTTTGATCTGGAATCATATGAAGTGGACAGGGAAGATGACGTAGTGGGAAGGACAGAGCTTCAGGTAGAGGTTTCGCGCGATTTTTTTGATGACCGGGTGAGGGTCGTTGTTGGAGGTAATATAGAACTGGAGGATGAGACACACCGGGAAACCAGGCCGGGAGATATTGCAGGGGATTTCACCCTCGAATACCTGCTGACTCCCGAGGGCAACCTGATCTTAAGGGGGTTCCGGAAAAGGGAATTTGGAGACCTGATTGAGGGAGAATTAACCACGACCGGCGTCTCACTGGTATTTTCCAGAAGCTATAACAGGTTCAGGGAACTTTTCAGAAGAGAGGAAGAGGATAATTACGCAGGCACAGCTTCACCGGAAGATGAAGGAGGTGAAACTACAGAAACAGTCTTGCCTGAAGATGGAGATATTAGATAATGAGATTGATAACAATAGTTTATTCCTATGAAGCCCCATGATACCGGAGTCTCACAAAATAGCATATATAAAACAGGGGGATCCATCGGATTTGAAACACTGAACTTGAATTACCTGAATTATGTAATTAGTTGATTAATAATTTAAATAGCCTGTTTTATACAGATGAAGCACAGTAACACTAATATTATTAAAAATACTTATTTGTTGATTCTGAGACCATTCAGGAAAATATATTATTGTTGCCATACCGGAGGTTCGGGCCTTATTTACCTTATTACTGCCATTATTTCCATTACAATTTCCGTATCATGTACCGGCCTGAGGCAACTTGAGGAAGACCAGAGCCTTTACACGGGAAGCCGGATAAACATCGAGTCAGCTGAAGAGCCAGTACCCAATAAAAAGAAGGTGGAATCAGAATTGAGAGAGGTTCTCCGGCCCGATCCCAATATGAAGATCCTGATATCAAGACCACGGCTGTGGATACATAATTTGATGGGAGAAACCGGGGAGCGGGGACTGGATTACTGGATACAAAACAATTTTGGAAGACCGCCTGTGCTGTTTGAAGATATAGATACTGAACGGACAGTGAAACTGATGCAGAACCGGCTGTTCAACATTGGTCATTTTGATGCTCAGGTCAGTTACCAGATAAGGGAACGGCAAAGAAGCACATCTGTTGATTACAATATCACAGTAAAAAAGCCCTACAGAATAAGAAACATCATCAAGCTGGAGGAGGACACGGGAATTTCCAGGGATATCAACCTCTCTATGGAAGAAAGCATTTTGGACAGCAATCAGATCTACCGGTTGCAGGATTTAAGAGATGAAAGGACACGGATTGACACATACCTTAAGGAACTTGGCTATTTCTACTTTCATCCTGATTACCTGATTTTCCAGGCTGACAGTACCGTTGAAAACAGGGTGGTGGATCTCCATTTGAGAATAAAGCCCACTGCCCCTCCGTTTGCTCTTAATAAATTTACTATAAGAAATGTTTATATAGATATCACTAACCAGCAAGCAAATATTTTCGAAGAACCCGGTCAGGAAATTGAATATAATCCTGAATCCGTTCAGGAGTATCAAAAAAAAATAAGGGAGGGGGTATTCATAACCTCAGGTGAAGATTTTCTGAAAACAGATGTGCTGAACAGGGCGATTTTCCTTGAAAAAGACCAGATATACAGAAACACGGACCGCAGGCGGACCCTTGCCTACTTAATGGGGATGGAGGTGTTCAGCTTCGTAAATATTAATTTTCAGCGGGTTCAAAATAACCCGGACAATAATTACCTTGATGCAAGGATAGTACTCATGCCCATGGAAAAAAAGAGCCTCAGCGCAGAAGTGAGAGGAGTTTCCAAATCCAATGATTTTGCCGGGCCTGGACTGGCGGGGACTTATACGAACAGGAATTTTTTGGGCGGAGCAGAGAAATTCAGCATAAATATAGAAGGAGCATTTGAAACCCTCCTGGGTCAAAGAGGGGTTAATTCCACAGAAGCGGGAATATCTTCAGAATTAAAATTCCCCCGCCTTATGCCTTTTGAATTTGGGTGGATAACACCCGAGCGGATACCGGCAACAAAGATGTCATTGTCTTTCAACTACCTTAACCGCACCGATGCTTTCAGCCTTGGTTCCTTCAGATCAGAATTCGGCTATATGTGGAACCCTTCGGTAAGGACCCAGCAACGATTTACTCCAATTGTTTTCAATGTTTTTGGACTGGGAAACGTTTCCCCGGAGTATGAGGACCTGTTTGACCGTGATGCACTTCTCAGGAGAGGTCTTTTTGAACAGTTTATCTTAGGTTCCCAATACTCATATCTCTATAACTCCCAGTTAGACGGGATCAGCAATGAGGACTGGTATTTTAATTTAAATTTTGACGTGGCAGGTAACAGTCTATGGCTGCTTACCAGTTACCTGGGTGCTGGTCATACTGATGAAGAGGGCGACCATCGTCTCTTTGGCCAGAGCTTTTCACAATACAGCAAAGCAGATATAGACTTCCGTTATTATGTTAATATAGGAAGTGACACAAGGCTTGCCACAAGATTAATTGCAGGAATAGGAATGCCTTACGGAAACTCCACGACCCTGCCCTATACAAGACTTTTCACCATTGGAGGCACCACCAGCATACGTGCGTTTCACCCCCGCCGGCTTGGGCCCGGCTCATATACACCCCCTGAAGAACTGTTAACCGCTTTTAATATATACCAGACTGGTGAAATCAAACTTGAAATGAACATGGAATTCCGGTATGCTTTCGGCAATATAGTTAAAGGTGCCATATTTGCTGATGCCGGAAATATCTGGAATCTTAAAGAAGATGAAGAGGTTCCCGGAGGAAAATTCGAGTATCCCGGTTTCCACGAAGAGATAGCTCTTGGAACCGGCTTTGGGCTGAGGTTCGATTTTACGTTTTTCCTTCTGAGGCTGGATCTTGCCTTCCCCCTTGCAGATCCGCGTCATCCTTCCGAAAATTATCTCCAGCCTTTCAGACCTCTTGACTCTGGATGGAGACGTGATAACCTGGTGTTCAACCTGGCAATTGGATATCCCTTTTAATCTCATCAATACCCCTCACTACACCTTTCTGGATAGCCATAGGTTATTCGCCATACTCCATAAGTAAAAATGGCCCGGTTAGAACCGGGCCATTTTTACTCTGACTTATTAGAAAGAGGATATTCATTTATTCTAATCCTGATGCTCTTCCATCAGCTCATTTATCCTTACCTGAAGCTCCGGATCTGTTTGGTAGCTGGTTATAATCTGCTCATACTTTTGTAAAGAAAGACCCTCTTCCTCAATGGTTTCAGCGATAATTACCTGGTATTCCATCTGTATCTCTTCTATGCCCTCAATAGCATTGCTAAATGCCTGCAGTTTATTTTCGCTGGCATTTATCTGCCCTCCTGTAGACTGAGCCTCCAGGATCTCGTTAAACTCCTCAACTGTGAGTTCGTTATCTTCAACCTCTTCAATCATTTTCATCTGGCTTTCCTGCTGCAATGGCATTACTTTCTGGGCGGCACCAAGGAATGCAATCAGCTCCGAATCGGAGTATTCAGCGGATTGTGGAGCCTGTTGCATTGGCATTTGCTGTCCATATACCTGAGCGGAAAAAAGGAAAACAGACACTAACATAAAGGATCCAAAGAATTTCAAAATAAGAGTACTTTTTTTAATAGACATAATGTTTTTTTTAAATTCTACATATAAAACTAACGGTTATCTTAATGTAATATTACCCTTAATTATTGTGAAACACCAATATTTAAGCCATAAAAAAACTTAAAAACTCTCCCTTAAACAGAGCATATAGTCAATAAGCAGCTGCAAGATTTTTTTTGATATTTTAAAATGCAACAGAAAAAACATGAAAACTTTTGGTTTTTAAAAAATAACTGGTAGGTTTACACAAATTTATGTTATAAAACATGGCAAATACCAATAATAATCTCAATAATAATGCTTTGAACAATAATCCGTTCAATAGCCCGGAGGTTATTATGTGTAATATGTAAACCAAATCACAATATAAAACACAGAAGCCCTCCGCGAACCGGAGGGCTTCTTTTATTTAAACAGATATTAACAAACGGGATAATGCAGAACTTCATAAATAACAATAGATATAATAATTAAATCTAAAATTAAAAAAATGGAATCCTCTCAAAAAACAGCGACTTCGGAAATGCTTGGCCAGTTTGAAACAGAAAAGGCCATTGACCTGGTAAAAACAACCTTCTCGGAAATATTGAGCCGGCAGCTGAATCTGTTCAAGGTAGTAGCACCAATGATAGTAGCGGAAGATACCGGCATCAATGACGATCTCAACGGTATCGAACGTCCTGTAAAACTTCATATAAAAGATATGCCTTCCAGCCATGTAAGCGTTGTCCAGTCACTTGCCAAATGGAAACGGTACCGGCTTGGCCAGCTTGATGCAAAACCCGGGGAAGGTATAATAACAGACATGAAAGCTCTTAGACCGGATGAAGATATGGGCCCGCTCCATTCTATATTCGTGGACCAGTGGGACTGGGAAAGAGTGATCACCAAAGAGGAAAGAAAATTGTCATTCCTGAAAGATACTGTAAGACA
>SLPB01000151.1 GCA_007132225.1 Bacteroidales bacterium
ATTTGGATTTGGTTTTGTATTTGGATTTGGTTTTGTGTTTGGATTTGGATTTGTATTTGGATTTGTATTTGGATTTGTGTTTGGATTTGGATTTGGATTTCAAATCTAATTTGGTAATTCACATTATTTTTTAGACTGCTAAAATAGTAATTGGATTAATAATGTCACTGATATTTCACTGTCAATATTTTACCGGCTTTGTTTATTGCCGGCCACAGTTATCAAACCGGGACCAAAGATGAAGAGCATCCCTAATATGGAAGCAGACTGACTGATCGGGCCGAAAAAGCTTTTCTCAGTAAACTGGCATAGTACTTCGAAGAATAATTCAGTGGTGAGCAGGTCTTAATGGCATCTTGCGGAACTGGATCTTTCCTGATATAAAAACTCCGGTAACCCTGTCTGAAAATTCTATACGGGTTGTACCCGTCTCAAAAATATATACAGGCAACAAAATATTCAATATCAAAATCTCAGGCTCTTGGCTTCCACCTGGTTGTTGCAGTGGCACAAATTCGGCCTGTATCTTTAATTTTAATTGTATGGCAAAATGAATTATCCGTACCCTCCTTCCGGGAAAGCATGACAACCTCATCACCATACTGAATTTCCGATATAAAGCGCCCGTCAATAAAATGCATAAAATTGTTCTCTGTAACCTCATCGGGAATTGAGTCGAGCAGCCATTGGAGGTATTTTATATTATTCACATGAAGATACATGTCAATCTCTGACTGCCTTACCATGAACTCTATCTTATAATCACCGGTCTGGACAGGATCTATTTTCCTGGCAATATTATGTTCTATGGCCTCCTCATCAATAAATGACCATTTCCTGATAATTTCATCAAAAACGGGAACAGGCCTCCGGCGCTTAATATCAAAAAACATCCACAGCCCTTTAGCCCGCCCGATGATACTGCCTGCTTCATCATAAATAATATTTTCCCGCAGCCCCCTTACTGTAGAATATCTTGACAACCAGGTACGAATAAGTATCTTTTCCTTATAACGAGGATACCTTTCCATCTTCATTACACCGGAGAGCAATACCCATCCTATATCCTCCTTTACAAGGTCATAAAGTCCGTAGCCTATTGAATAGCAATGTTCTGCCGCTGCCTCCTCAAGTAATGCAAGCATAATGGCAGGCGAGGCTTCTCCGAACTTATTCATTTCGAAATGCCTTAGTTCATAATTTATTCCAAAACTATTATCTGTAAGGCCTTTACCGTTCATAAAACATTTTCTTAATATTATATTTTTTTGTCATATATAAATTTACATAATATTTTTGTAATTAGAAATAGCATACTGTCCTGTTTGAAAGCTCACAAAGCGGAAGTAACAGAATATAAAACTGATATGTATTATCTGACTCAAAGTTCAAAACACAAGATAAAATAAAAGGCCGGCATTTCACTGCATTCAACACTATTATAATCTGCATATAGTTAATTGCATGGTTCATAATGCCGGGTTCAAGTATGGCACAGCCCTTAAAGTCGGAGTTTACTAATAGTAAATGAGCAATTTTCAAAAAATCTTAAGACATCAAATAAACCTTACAGAGACTAATTTAATTAATAAAATATGGAACTATGGCAACTACAATTTGTATATTTATTGTTAATTTCTTTTCAACCATCTTAAAATGAGTGGGCAATCTGCATCTCAACAAATTATTTATAAGCCAATTGGCATATTTCTCAGTCATTATACGCCCGAAACGGGTGCTCCCCGCCAGGGCATCTTAAAGCCTGATGTTAAAGCCAAAATTGAGATTTTTCCGGAATATCACGGTGCCCTGGCTTCATTAACCCAACACGAATACATTATCGTATTGTACCATTTAGACAGGGTAGCGGACTGGAGCATGATGGTTACTCCTCCGGGGGCAGACCGGGAGTTTGGATTGTTTGCCACCCGTACACCCAGGAGGCCAAACCCGATAGGTTTTTCGGTTCTGAAGCTTGACAAAGTCGAAAATGGAATTTTATACATTTCGGGGACGGACGCTTTTAACGGCACTCATGTCCTGGACATCAAACCTTATATTCCTTCGTGGGATTGCCTGGAAACTTCAGGGAGGGAGAAGATTGAAAAGAGAGTTGGTTTATAGGTGGATCAGTGCTGGTTATTATAAAACAGGGGGATCCATCGGGTTTGAAACGCTAAACATGAATTACCTTCATAATAAAATTAACTAATTATTAACTTGATTAACCTATTTTATACAGATGAAAAAAACTATCCTGTTAGTAACTCTTGTTATCACGTGTCAGTGCACTTATGCCCAATTGAGCCTGGACCTGGAGAGCGGACTTCCTTTTCAGGTATATAATGATGTAAGGATTCCAAATGAAACGGGCACAAAGTTCAGCTTCACTGAAGATTTTGAGCTTCAGGGACCGGTTATTCCTGTAAGGCTGATGCTAGGGTACACCTTTGCAGAAAAGAACCACCTTTTCGCGTTGTTTGCACCACTGGGCCTGAACTATGAGGGTGCCGCCCCGTTTCAAATAAGATTTCAGCAGTCCACTTTTGAACCAGGGGAGTTTATTGAGGGATTCTACAAGTTTAACAGCTACCGGCTTGGGTACCGGAGGGATGTGCTGAAGTCAGAGCGGTGGACCATCGGTGTGGGTTTCACCGCAAAGATAAGAGATGCAAGGGTTAAATTAAGCAGCGGCGGATTTAGCGACAAGAAGGACGACCTGGGATTTGTGCCGCTGCTTCATATTTTTGCCTCCTACGAGCTTGACCGGTGGACACTTTACCTGGATGGCGACGGACTGGCGGGAGGACCGGGAAGGGCTTTTGATTTTTTCCTTGGTGGCAGAATAAATATAACTGATAACCTTTCGGGGAAGGCAGGGTACAGAATACTGGAGGGAGGTGCAGACGTAACTGATGTTTACAATTTCACACTGATCAATTTTGCTGCCGCGGGACTGGCATGGGAGTTTTAAAAAGTCAGATCATCATATAATCGGGTAGTTCAGTAGTTTTAATGCCAGGTCTAAACTAAACCCCTGATGTATTTCTCCATTCTCTCAGGGGTAGTGGAAGGTGCAAAACGCTTTAAAGGTTTTCCATCACGTCCTGCAACAAATTTCGTAAAGTTCCATTTGATCCGGCTTCCGAACAATCCTGAAAGATTTTTTTTCAGGTATACGAATAGCGGATGGGCATTGACCCCGTTTACTTCAATCTTTTCAAACATCTGAAAAGAGACACCATAATTTATCAGGCAACCCTGTTCAATTTCATTGGCATCGCCCGGCTCCTGGTTCCCAAACTGGTTACATGGAAAACCAAGGACCTCAATTCCGTCTTCCTGGTATTTCCGGTAAAGTTCTTCAAGTCCGGCATACTGTCCGGTAAAACCGCATTTACTTGCAGTATTAACAATTATCAGGATCTTACCCCTGTATTTATCGAGACTGATCTCTTCCCCTTTAAGGGTGACAGCCTTTATATCATATATATTCTGCGCCATATTAGTAATTTATTATGGTATCCAAACAACGTGAATCTATTTTTGTTTAAAGATTGAAGCCATATTAATTTTAGGGAGCGGTATAATTATGATCAGATGCAGTGCCATAATTCCCCTCAAACCTAAAGGTGGAACATGAAATAAAATTTATATGATTAAGAGCAATGCACTTCAATTCATACAAGATAATGTGCGATATGTATAACAAATTACGGAACATCTGTAACATGCCGAAGACAAAATGGACTCATCTTTGTCATTAACTTACACCTGTTTATTTAACTCACAGATATCATTTACCCATTTGAGTTACAATAACCCAAAAGTCGATTGCTTAATCTAAACACTCTAAAAAAACCGTTATGAAAAAACCCTCAGCTCCTAAAAAAATCACCTGGATTATTGGCTTAATCTCCGGTGTACTTGGAATTATAGGCCATTACGCGCGTGTCGATATATTAACTGAACACAACTACATGTTACTGCTGATTGGATTTATAGTGCTAGCTGTTGGCACTACATTCAAAGGGGTGTAAATCTGATATTTAAAAATTCATATTAAACGTATAACAAACAACATAAAAAGATAATCTAATTCGTATATTGCAAAAAAAATATCAGATACCCGATGTCAAAAAAGCTGCTGCTTTTCATAGTCCTTATTTTAACCATGATACCAGTCAGCCATACCGAAATACCGAATTCCGGTAAAGACAATCCAATTTATCAAGGCAATCATCTTCAAATTGACAATTACCTCGGCGAATTTTACAGAGCCTTAAAAAGTGAAGTACCCAAACCCGAATATGAGGTATTTAAAAAGGCGCTGACTGGCTTTTTTAATCTCAAGGCAGATAACCGTGTAAAAAAGAATCTGCTCACAATCATCGATTTCTCTCTTTCTTCCAGCCGGGAGCGGATGTGGATAGTCGATATTGACAGGATGAAAGTTATACATTACAGCCTGGTGGCACACGGACGGAACAGCGGAGAGGAGTATGCCAGGCGTTTTTCAAACATCTCTTCATCATGGCAAAGCAGCCTTGGGTTCTACCTGACAGACGGCATTTATTGGGGGAAGCATGGCATGTCTTTATACCTTGACGGGATAGAACCCGGGATAAATGATAAGGCCAGGGAACGTACAATTGTCATGCACAGCGCTGACTACGTAAGCACTGAATTTATCCGCAATTTTGGACGCCTTGGAAGAAGTTTCGGCTGCCCCTCCATACCTTTGGATAACCATAAAGAGATAATAACCACGTTATCAGGCAGATCCTGCCTGTATATCCACTATCCGGATAAGGAGTACCATGCCGCCTCAAGGATGCTGACCGGTGAAACCGCAATGCCGGGACTTGTTAGTTACTTAAACGAAAATCCCGTGATATTAGAAAAATTGCCGGGGTTATCCGGGCAACCATTTATTACTGACTTGCATAAGGGGGTGCTTCCCCCAGGGCACTAATCAGTAACTTGTCGCGGTCATAAATATCCCTCCTGAAATATACCACACCATCGTCATCAGCCCATGTAGTAAGATAGAGCATGTGAACAGGAACCGGTTTGGTAAGGTTGACGGTTCTCAGACGTCCCAGATCAAGCTGGGATTTTATCTGCGCCGGTGTCCAAACCGGATTATCCCGCAGAAGGTATTCGGCAAATTCAATGGGTTTGTTTATCCTTATGCATCCGGAGCTGAAGGTACGATCTGTTTGTGAAAACAGGTTCCGTTCAGGTGTGTCGTGTATATAGACACTATATTGATTCGGGAACATAAACTTCACTCTTCCCAGGGCATTGTCAGGTCCCGGCTCCTGGCGGATCCTGTAGGGGAAATTGCCCAACGTTACACCCTGCCAGTCTATCGAAGCAGGATCAACTTCCGTTCCGTCCCTCCTTAATACCTTCATCCCCCTGCCTGCAAGATAACCGGGATCTTTTATTACGGCCGGAACAATATCGTTAATAAAGATTGTATTGGGGACAGTCCAGTCCGGGTTAAAAACCAGGAATGTAATAAGTGAGCTGAACACGGGAGTCTTTCTGAATGGGCGTCCGACTATAGCCTCTGTCTGAAAAACTATCTTGTCTTTTTCGACTGCCTGGAGTTCGAAATTTGCAATATTGACCATCACATAACGCTCCCCGAGATCGTCACTTAACCACCGCCAGCGTTCCAGGTTAGCTTCTATGGATGCTATCCTCTCTTCCACTGATATGTTCAATGCCTCAATTGTGCCCCTTCCGACAACTCCGTCGGCAGTCAGCCCGTTCCTTCTCTGGAACAATATTACCTGCTCATGGAGCGACTCATCAAACAACTCCGGGTCTTCCAAGTCAGATCCAAAATGTCCATGGGTAATGGAAAGTCTCTTTCTCAGGATTGCCACATCAGGATGTCTAATTCCCACACCAATCTTTGGCAAAAGAGTGGTAAACCTGTCCCACCCTCCTTCATCTTTTATCCTTTTGTATCTGGCCAGACCATTTTTAAGGTTTATGTACTCCCTGTGGCGAGGTGTTAGCATCTGAAGGTTTTCAATTATCCTTTTACTCTGCAGTGTACTATCTATAAACTCTTCCCAGTTTATATTAACTGCTTTTCCAGCTGCCCTCCATTGTGGATCAATCGTTTCAGAATCAGTTTTGCCACCGGCCTTATGTGATGATAACATCAGAAAAGCATCTGTAAGAAGAAGTTCCATTTTTGCAATATCTCCTGCCTGAACATTGTCTGACTCAATTATCAGATTGACCAAATTATCTATTGCAGAAAGATGATAATCTTCGGGCCTCAGACCTTCCATGTGTGAGTTACGGATGGAAAACAAAAGCTGATCCATGTTTTCCATATTTCCCCATCTTGCTGATATAAGGCCCTCTCCCTTTTCATAAAGCCGGATTATGATATCAGTGTTATTTATATGGCTTCCATCAATCACAGGCATTTCTTCCTGCAACATGTCCAGGTGGACCCTGAACTCTAGCGATAATTCTTTCTTGCCGGGACCGGGACCGCAACCGGTAAATATTGTGCCTGCTGCTACTGCAATTAAAAATCCTGAGATTATATTCCTGATCATGATACTCTATATTTACGTCAAGTTTAATTTCATGAATTTTAACCAAATCCGGGATTTCAGATAAAATGCTTCTTCCTTTCTTATCACAAAACAGATTAATTATCAAATTTAGTGCATTATTGTTGCATTGCTATGAATTCTATTGGATCATGTCAAGGTTTCAGTTACCGGAAAAGGAAGGGAAAAGGCAGGATAAGGACTATGTGAGCAGACTATCTGGCTTATGCCATACTTGATGCTAATACGGATAATTATTTCCTGATGCTGGAAAAGCTCGGGGAAAAAATGGAGGAATTTGAAGAGAGATTACTTAAAGGGCCGAATCAGGAAACACTGAAACAAATATATATTCTGAAAAGAGAAAATCTCCTTCTTAGAAAATCAGTCTGGCCTTTAAGAGAAGTCGTAACTTAACTGGAACTTTCGGAATCGCCGCTGATTATGAAAAAGACCGCACCATATGGCACAAAAGACAGGCTTGGAGATATGATTAAAGAGGCAGTAATAACAAACAGATAACGAGGTTATCAGGACGCCATATCGGGTTGTCATCTATTCCCCATGCAGAGTTCAGTGCTTTTTGGATAATCTTTTCTTCAACCATCTGATTTATAGTTTTGCCATACTGTAAACTGAATGTTATTAGCGTGGAGTATAAAATTTCAGAGCTTCAGGCATGAAGTTCTCCAGGTTTTTCATCCTGGTTTCATCGGAAGGATGGGTGCTTAAAAACTCCGGCGGACTTCCGCCCCCTGCTTCAGACATTCTTTGCCAGAAAGGAATGGCTTCCCTTGGGTCATAACCTGCCATAGCCGCAAATATAAGTCCGAATTTATCTGCCTCAGTTTCCTGCTGCCTTGACCAGGGAAGCATTGCCCCTATAGCGCTTCCTATACCGAAAGACATCAGAAACAGATCCTGAGTCTGCTGTGGCTGTTGAGATATTGCAACAGATAGTGCCATACCTCCCATTTGCTGTACCAGGCCCTGACTCATTCTTTCATTACCGTGCTTTGCTACCGCATGGGCAATCTCATGTCCCATTACAATTGCCAGTGCAGCTTCATTCCCGGTTACCGGCAACAAACCTGTATATATCACCACCTTACCCCCTGGCATGCACCATGCATTAACCTCTTTGCTATCAATAGTATTAAATTCCCATTTATACCCTTCCAGTATTGATTCCTGTCCCTTGCTACTATAATAATTCCCTATGGCATTTGCAATATTCGTTCCTGTGCGGTGGACCATTTCAGCATCTTTATTGTTTCGGGGATTTAATACTTTGTTATCTGAAAGGAATGTGCTGTATTGATCGGCAGCCATTAACTGCAACTCTGATTCGTTTACAAGGCTTAGTTGTTTGCGGCCTGTCACTGCATTTAACACACACCCTGCTAAAAGGGATGCGGCAAGGAGTATATAAATTATTTTTTTCATGTATTCAAAATTTGTCTTACTGAATTTATATGCCAGAATTTCTATCATTACATTTTCTTTTCCTTCGTAATACTGCAAATCATCATCGGTAACCAATGGAAATTTCTGTTTGAGTCTCTCCTTTTCAAACTCCGGTAACCATTTAAGTTAGTATGCATAATACCTCATTATATATTTCAACGGAACCATCGAATAAATGTACGTCAGCTTAGTAAAGAAACAATTACATAATTTGATGAAAAATTTACATAATTTATGAATTTACTGATAAACTGTACATTTCTGTTAATTGGGGCTTAATTATCAGCTAATGTAAATAAGGAATATATTAATCGGGGAAGTGTTACATAATTCATACTAAAGGTTGTATAATTCACTCAATTAAGTAAAGCAGGCTTCCTTATTGTAAAATCGTAAATAATGACTGGTAATATATTAAGCCATATCAGTCCGATTTGCTTAACTAATGTGTGAATCATGTAATTCTTATGCAGGTTTGTGTAACATTTACCGGCAATAGTGCACCTAACTTTGTTAAATAATAATTAAAACTTGTAGATATGAAAAATTTAAGATTGGGCATTATTGTATTATTAAGTACAGTAATGATTATTGGAGGATGCGCCTCCTGGAACAGGACACAAAAAGGAGCTGTTATAGGAACTGCTGCTGGTGGTGCGGGTGGCGCCGTTGTTGGAAGGGCTGCCGGTAACACGGCAATGGGTGCAATTATCGGGGCAGCAGTTGGGGGAGCCGCGGGTGCAGTCATTGGAAATCAGATGGACAAACAGGCTGAGGAAATAAAAAAGAGCGTTCCTGACGCACATGTTGAACGGGTAGGTGAAGGCATTGTTGTAGAGTTCAACAGTAATATTCTGTTTGGCTTTGACCAGTCAGACCTGTCAGCAGAAGCTAAATCCAGTCTGGATAAACTGGTTCTGGTTCTGAATAGTTATGCCGATACTGACATTGAGTTGCAGGGTCATACCGACAGCAGGGGTAGTGAATCATACAACCAGGCCCTGTCTGAAAGACGTGCAGGTGCTGTATCAGGTTATCTGGCAAGCAGGAATATAGATACAAGTCGCCTTACTGTCAAAGGATTTGGCGAAACCCTGCCAAAGTATGATAATGATACAGCAGACGGTCGTACTCAGAACCGCAGGGTTGAGTTCTTGATTACTGCTAATGAAAAAATGAAGGCAGAAGCTGAAAAAGAAGCAACCTTGTAATTAATATTAATAAAAACAACAACTTAACATAAACATTTACTTATGAAAACAAGACTTATGTCTATTGCATTGATTTTTGTGTTTTCAGCATCTTTTTCTTTTGCTCAGGGCACCGGTAATGCAAAACCCTCCTTTGCAATTCTGGGAGGGTTAAATTTCCAGAATTTTAACGGCAAAGATAATAGCGGCAACCAACTGGATAATGATTTGATAATTGGCTATCATGCTGGTTTTAATGTCCAGATGCCAGTTGCCCCTGATTTTTATTTTCAGCCTGGTGTACTTTTTTCCCTGAAAGGTTCGGAAAGCAGCTTTGGGTCATTAACAGGAACATACAAGCTTTCTTATATTGAAGCACCTCTAAACCTGGTCTATAAGGGCTTGCTTGGAAACGGGTTTATAACGTTAGGATTCGGCCCGTATATAGGTTACGGTATAATGGGTAATGCAACATTGGAATCCAATTCTGCAAGCATTGAAACAGATGTTGAATTCACAAATGCAGTCGAGTCAGGTGATCCTTATGAGACGCCCTATTTCAGGCCATTCGACGCAGGCGGCAACATCTTTTTTGGATATGAAATGGCAGGTGGCTTATTTTTCCAGCTTAATGCACAGCTTGGCATGCTGAAAATCAATCCTGAAGATAATAGAACCGTAGCAGTCTATAGTGAAGAATTATCAGTCAAAAATACAGGATTCGGACTTTCACTGGGTTACCGGTTTTAGAATAATTGCTAATATTATATAATGAAAGGGACTGTCTCTTAAATATGAGACAGTCCTTATTTTTAGAAGGATTACGGTGGATTTATGTAATTCATTTAAATAATTGTGTAATAATAAAATATTGTCACAAACTATATTTACAATATTGAAAAAAATCAAATCATTCCTTTCTAACACAGGGTTAAGATGTTGGGGCAAAACCTAATAGCCAAACAAGTAGGAGTTAAACTAAATTAATTAAAATGATTAAAAAAATTGGATTCACAATTCTGCTTACTGTATGTTTATTCTCATTCAGCTACTCTCAGGATTACAATACAGGTATCGGACTTCGGGGCGGATTTGACAATGGAATAACCATCAAGCATTTTGTTAGCTCCAAAGCGGCTCTTGAGGGAATTATTGCCAGCCGGTGGAGAGGACTTGAGTTAACAGGTCTTTACGAAATTCATAACAGGGCTTTTGACACCGACAGGCTGAACTGGTATTATGGTTTCGGTGCACATATTGGTTTTTGGAACGGTGATAACAGGAGATGGGGAACACATGGAGAATCTTATACTGTTATCGGAGTTGATGGGATCTTAGGGTTAGAATACAATTTTGAAGAAATACCCTTTAATTTGAGTGTTGACTGGAAACCTGCTTTCAACTTTTATGGATACTCGGGCTTTTGGGCTGATGGTGGAGCACTTTCAATCCGGTATATATTTTAATTCGTTTCAAGGAAAATTAATATAAAAGACAATTAATAATTTATTAACAAAAAAAGAAAATGAAAATAATAAAAATGATTCCGGTTCTTGCAATGCTGATAGGGCTGCTTATGACAAGTTGCAATAAAGATAACGATGATGTGTTAAGGCCAACAATATCTTCAAATGACCCCCTGGGAAACGAAATTGATGTTGCCCGTAACAAAGTGGTTTCAGTAACCTTCAGCGAGTCAATGGATCCATCAACTATAAACACTTCTTCATTTATCGTTGAACAGGGAGAGACAAAGATTGCAGGTACTGTAGAATATTCAGGTCTTTCGGCAACATTCACTCCATCCGGAACTTTTGCTGCTCTTAATAATTATGACGTAATGATTACTACTGCTGCAAAAAGCCTTACCGGCAGAGCCCTTGAAAACAATCACACCTGGAGCTTTACCTCAGGAGGAAGCATCGAAAGTATTGGAGAGGTTCATCTTGGAACTGCTGGTAATTATGTCATCCTTGCAAAAACAGCAATCAACAACAGCGGAACTTCAGCTGTTACCGGGGATATTGGACTTAGTCCAGCTGCAACTTCATATATTACAGGCCTCGCCTTAACTGATTTTACCGGCTATGCCAAATCAGCCCAGGTTACAGGCAGAATATTTGCTTCCGACATGGCCGATCCTACTCCAATAAACCTTACTACATCTGTGGAGAATATGATAACAGCATACAACGATGCCGCAGGACGATCGTCAATCGATTTCCTGGAGCTGGGGACAGGTAACATTAGTGGAAAAACATTAACACCTGGTGTTTATAAATGGACAAATACCTTAACAATTCCTGCTGATGTTACCATCTCAGGTAATTCAACCGATGTTTGGATATTTCAAATTGCTGGAGACCTTACCATGAGTTCTGCCGTTAATATTATTTTAAGTGAAGGTGCTCAGGCTAAAAATATTTTCTGGCAAGTGGCAGGTCAGGCAACTATTGGAACGAACTCGCATTTTGAAGGAGTATTATTATCAATGACAGGTATTACTCTTCAAACCGGTGCATCATTAAATGGAAGAGCGATGGCGCAAACCGCAGTTGTGCTAGACGGCAATACAGTTAAGTAACCTTATAACTAAAAAGTAATTTTAAAAAAGAGGCTGCCTGTTAATTCAGGCAGCCTCTTTTTTATAACATAAGCAAAACACTATTTACTTGTAAAATAATTCCGGACAAAAACCAGGTTTGTTAAGCCACTAAAATATATTAGCCCTTATCAGCAGAAAAGTAATTCTTTTTAGATATCACCTTGCCTGATATAAGAATTTATTACTTTTTAAACATGGAAATATCAACAACTGAAAGAAGGCACCTTTGGTAGTTACCTGTTACTATGCCTTCCATGTAAAGGTCGTGGAAATGGTTATCGTTACCAAGCTTCGCTTCACATGACTCTTTGGATTTACTGTCAAATACTTTATCTAAAAATTTGTTGAACACAGGCAATGAATCATTATTAATGAAAAGTTTAATATTATTATTCACCAGACTGAAACGCCTCTCACCCAGCATATCTGCAGCAGTGAAATTTAATTCACAGATTGTGCCATCGCGTTCAAGGGTAAGATAACCCATAGGGGCAAGATCGTACAAAATGGTGTACTTTCTCAAAGCTGTTTCTGCTGTTTCAACCGCCAGGCGCAGCTCTTCATTTTGCATCTCCAGCTCTATCATGTGTACCTGCAATTCGTGAAGGAGTTTTTTTTCATCTATTCCAGGAACATGTATCTCCTCATTTTTAATCTTCTCTTCTAATAGTTCTTCGGCTTTCTGACGCAAGTTCCTTGCATTAGGATCTCCCTGGTTTACGCTGTTCATAGCTATTTATTTTTTGTAGTTAAAATCAATCCTGCAGATATTTTCTGTTTATTTAAAATAATTTTCGCCGACCATTCAACAACCGGCTCATTTTCATCAGCCTTCATTGTCCTGGCTTTAAATTTTCCATCCTGTGGGTGCTTCAACATTTTACTCAGCACACTTTCTGTCTTTTTCTGCTCAGGTTCGGGAATGAACATTTTAATAAAATGCTGATTTATAGCAGCTGAACGCGTTGTGCCAAAATATTTTTCTGCCTCAGGGTTAAATTCAAGTATTTTCAAGTCATTTGATAATTGAATTATTACATCTGATGCTAAATTTAGAAGGAACCTTCCGATCTGCTCTTTTTCGTTTAATTTAACTTCTGTCTGCATCAGGTCGGTGATGTTGATAAAAGTTATTACCAGTCCGTCTATTCTGTCATCAAAGGTCCGGTAGGGCATTATACGGACAGAAAACCATTGATGGTTTTTACCGGGAATCTGTTTTTCTATAAATACAAGGGTTTTTAATACCTTGAGGGCGTCACCGGTCATCCCGGGATAATCAAGATTGGAAAATAGATCGGTAAATGGCCTGCCAATGTCGCTTTTAATAAGTTTGAAAATTTTAGTTGCCTGCTTGGTATAGCGGCGGATATTCAATTCCTTGTCCAGGAATAAAGTAGCTATATCGGTACTGTTTAACAGGTTTTTCATATCATTATCAACCCTTGAATAATCATCTATCTTAGCCTGATGTTCTGCATTTACCGTCTGAAGCTCTTCATTCAGGCTTTGCATCTCCTCCTTTGAACTGGTGAGCTCCTCATTTGTGGATTGCAGTTCTTCATTGGCTGATTGTAATTCTTCATTGGTGGATTTCTGTTCCTCCTGCGTGGTCTGCATCTCTTCGATAGAGCCCTGCATCTGTTCTCGCAAATGCTGCAGTTCTTTCTCAAGTTCAGATTCCTTTGAACTAGCGGATGATTTTTTAACTGCTTCAGAATTCTGAGCGGTACCGTAAATCTCTGGCAAATCAATAAATAAAATCATAAGCATGCCTCTTAATTGCTCGGGCTTATCTATCAATTGTATTTTAACATCTACTTTTTGTTTATTTCCATTTGCACCTACTTTGATATTGTGCAATACAAGTGATTCTCTTTTCCTGACAGCCTGATTAAAAGCAACTGTAATATCCTGGCGCAAACCCTCCCTTAGCATTGCATAAATATTCATATTTGCTTTACCGGAAGCAGGTTCAAGATATTTTCCCGTCCGGCCGCTTATGTAAATGATATCACCATTTTCATTTACCAGTAAACCGGGAGGTGCAAATTGCTTTAATAACAGCTGGTCGGCAATTGTTTCGATAGTCCGGGGACTCACCGGATTTGCTTCTCTTGCGATATTTGCCGGTTTTGGGCGTGAAAAGGTGGAAGGGAAATTAAACATATCGGGTGCCAGGGCATTGGCGGACCGTATATAAATCTTATGTCTGGTATCTACAGTGATGAAAAGATGACCAAGAGTTCCAATCGTTTCAGAGTTGCCAAGAAGCAAAATTCCCTTATTATTAAGGCTGTAGTAAAACAGTCCGATTATTTTTTTCTGAAGGTCTGCCTCCAGATATATAAGCAGGTTGCGGCACGAAATGATATCAATATTGATAAACGGGGGGTGCATGATAAGGTTATGCTGCGCAAACACAATCATTTCCCGTATTTCTGAATTGACACAATAGCCGTCATCTGATCTGACAAAATAACGGTTCAGACGGTCGGCCGCAATATCATTTGCTATATTTACAGCATAAACACCTTTCCTGGCTACCTCGACTGCATCATTATCCAGATCGGTGGCAAATATCTGTAATTTAATATTTTTTCGCGGACTGATTCTTTCAAGAGATTCTTTAAAAATCACTGCTAGTGTATATGCCTCTTCCCCAGTTGAACAGCCCGGCACCCAGGCCCGCAATACTGAACCGCCCGGTAAATTGGTTATTGCATCAGTAATCGCCGTGTTCCCAAATTTTTCCCATACATCAGGATCGCGAAAAAAATTAGTGACGCCTATCATCATCTCTTTGAAAAGGATATCACCTTCACCTGGATTCTCCTGCAAAAAATCAACATATTCAGAAATCTTATCAATCTTGTGAACACCCATGCGCCTCTCTATGCGGCGATACATTGTACTTTTTTTATACAATGAAAAATCATTGCCGGTATAGGTCTGCAGCAATAAAATGATTTTTTCCAGGGCGCTTTTATCTTTAACCTCAAAGTCCTTACCGGAATTAACAATCGGAACCTGGCTAAAAAAGTCAACAAGATTTCCCGGCATGTCAACCGGTGAAGCCACAATATCCACTACTACAGAGTCGATGGCATTACGGGGCATGCTGTCGAATTTTGCAGTGGATGGCTCCTGAACCATCACTATTCCGTTATTTTCTTTTATGGCACATAGCCCCAGACTCCCGTCTGAGCCCATTCCTGAAAGAATAATGCCTATACTCAGTTCCTTTTTTTCGTCTGCAAGTGAGCGGAAGAAGTAATCAACCGGGAGCCTTTTGCCTCTTGCTTCATGTGGTGCGGACAGGTATAGTGCTCCCTTTGATATTGACATACTTTTGTTGGGAGGTATTACATAAACGCAGTTTTGCTTTACAGCCATCCGGTTTCTTGCCTGGTAAACTTCCATCCTGGTTACACGCTGAAGAAGTTCCGGCAGCATACCTTTTTGTGTGGGATCCAGGTGCTGTACAATAACATATGCCATTCCGCTATTTCCAGGTACATTCCCAAGAAATTGTTCAAGAGCCTCAAGTCCGC
>SLPB01000069.1 GCA_007132225.1 Bacteroidales bacterium
AAACATATTTACCGGGAAGAACTTAGAATCATGAGCCGATCATCAGATAAAAACAAATCAAGGGAATTCAGCCCTACCATAATTGCACTCAATAACAGAAGCACCATATTCCTGCTAACAGTTATACTTGCAATTGCCGGGATAATATCTTACAGGACCCTGCCAAAAGAATTATTTCCTGACGTGGTCATTCCAACTGTGATGGTGGTGACCAACTATCCGGGAAATTCTCCCGTAGATATGGAGAACCTTATTACACGTCCCCTTGAGAAAGAGATAAACACTATAACGGGCATTGAAAAACTGAGCTCCTCTTCCCTTCAGGACAACTCAAATATTATTGTTGAGTTTCAGACCGATATAGATATCGGTTCTGCCCTTCAGGATGTAAAAGATGCGGTTGACCGTGTAATACCCGATCTCCCTGCAGATATTCCGGCCGACCCTATGGTAATGGATATAGATTTCTCTGACTTTCCGATTATGAACATCAATCTCTCGGGGGAATTCAGAATAGACGAGCTTAAACGTTTTGCAGACTTTCTGCAGGAAGAGATTGAGCTGGTAAGGGAAATTTCAAGCGTCGAAATTACAGGAATTCCCGAAAGAGAAATACAGATCAACGTTGACCCCCTGCAAATGGATGCCCGGGAAATAAGTTTCATGGATATTGAAAATGCAGTCATGCAGGAAAATATATCGGTAGGTGCTGGTTCGATAGTATTTGAAGATGATACCCGCTGGGCAGTCCGCACCATCGGCGAATTCACCGATATAAGGCAGATTGAAAATATCATTGTAAAACATGAAATGGGAAATATAGTACACCTGGGTAACATAGCTGTTATTGAGGATACATTTGCAGAGCCCAAAAGTTTTGCAAGACTTGATGATGAGCCTGTTGTATCCCTTCAGGTGGTAAAAAAGGATGGCGAGAACCTTCTTGATGCCACGGAAAAGATATTTGATATTATTGATCAGGCGCGCGATAGCGGCGAACTGCCCGGCGGACTTACCGTTACAGTAACAAACGACCAGTCGGAAGATATCCGTAACCAGCTCAGCAACCTGGAGAACAGCGTGATACTGGCCGTTATACTGGTAATATTTGTACTTTACCTGTTCCTTGGAATAAAAAATGCACTTTTCGTGGGACTGGCCATACCATTGTCCATGCTCTCTTCTTTCATGATACTCGGACTGCTGGATATTCAGATAAATATGATCGTACTTTTTTCACTCATCCTTGCTCTGGGTTTGCTGGTTGATAATGCCATTGTAGTGGTAGATAATATATATCGTTTTGTGGAAAGAGGAAACAGCGTACTGGATTCGGCAAAATATGCCACTTCGGAAATAGCAATGCCAATAATCACTTCAACTGCCACTACCCTTTCGGCCTTCCTGCCTCTTGCATTCTGGTCAGGAATAGTTGGTGAGTTCATGGTATATCTGCCAATAACCCTGATAATTGTACTCTCATCTTCTCTTTTTGTGGCGCTGGTAATAATACCGGTATTCTCAAAGGCTTTTTTCCGTGAAGGAGAAATAGCCGGTAACAAATCTCCTGGAAAGGAGCATTTGCAGCCCTTTTATAAAAAGCAAATGTTTTTCACCGGAATAATAGCAATTTCCGGAATTATTTTTCATTTAGCATCGGTTACCTTATGGGGAAACATTTTTATTCTTATTGCCCTTATCTGGGCCCTGGGTTACTTTTTATTAGGGCGGCTGCAGAGATGGTTCCAGCGTAAACTGCTGCCCTTTAATGAGCGGTTGTATTCGCGCACCCTTTCGTTTGCATTAAAAAAAAATAATTCCTGGTTTTTTGTTGCCGGCACAATTCTGCTTCTTATTTTCTCAGTGATGTTTTTTGTTGCACGAAGCCCCAACGTCCTTTTCTTTCCTGATAATGAAGCTCAGTATATCAACATTCTTGCTAAAATGCCTATTGGAACAGATATAAATGATACTGACAGAAGAATAAGAGAAGTGGAAGCTCATGTAGCCGACATAATATCCCCTTACAGGCATATTGTAAAGTCGGTGCTTACCACAGTTGGACAGGGATCGGGAGGAGAGATGGAATTTGCAGTCGATGACACACCCAACCGGGCCCGTATTACCGTAACTTTTGTAGAATTCCTTTACAGGGAGGGCATAAATACCAACGATATAATGGCTGAAATAAGTGATGAACTGCTTGGAAATTATCCGGGAATTGATTTCAGCATAGAAAAAAATATGGCAGGTCCGCCGGCAGGCCCGCCGGTAAATATAGAAATAACCGGAAGAGACTTTGACCGGCTTCTTAGTATAGCAAATGAATTAAAAAATGAAATTGAAGACTCTGGTATCCAGGGTATTGAAGGCCTGTCCATGGATCTGGATGTTGACATGCCCGAAATAACCATAAACATTGACCGGGACAGGGCAAGAAGGTACGGGCTTTCCACATCTGCCATAGCAACTAACATACGTACAGGTTTGTTTGGCAATGAAATATCAAGCTTTAAAGTAGGTGAAGAGGAATTTCCTGTAATGCTGAGGCTGCAGGGAGACTACAGATACAACCTGAGCAGTCTTTTGAACCAGCAGATAACATTCCGCAGTGCTTCCACCGGACAGATTATGCAGGTACCCGTATCGGCCGTTGCCTCCCCGGTATTCGGAAAAACATACGGATCGGTGAACAGGATCGATATGAGAAGGGTTATCACATTAAGCTCCAATGTACTGCCGGGTTACAATGCCAACCGGATAAATGAAGAACTCAGGGAACTTCTCGCCGGGTACAACATACCGGAGGGTTATTCTTACGCATTCACAGGAGAACAGCAGGAACAGGCAGAATCAATGGAGTTTCTTATTACAGCCTTGTTGATCGCCCTGTCATTAATTGCACTGATACTGGTTACCCAGTTCAATTCTGTTATCAAACCTTTCATAATAATAGGCAGTGTCATCTTCAGCACCGCAGGTGTATTTTTAGGAATAGCCCTGTTCAATATGGAATTTGTGATAATAATGACCGGTATAGGAATAATAAGCCTGGCAGGGGTGGTGGTAAACAATGCGATAGTCCTTGTTGATTACACCGATTACCTGCATGAGAGAAAAAGGAATGAGCTGGATATTCCCGAAGATAAATTTCTGGATCCAGGCACCTCCCTTGCCATAATCCAGGATGCAGGAGAGACAAGGTTCAGGCCGGTGGTACTTACGGCCATAACCACTGTTCTGGGACTGCTGCCCCTTGCCATGGGCCTGAATATTAACCTGGTGACTTTTATGACCGAATTGCGCCCCCAGATCTATTTCGGGGGGGATAATGCGGCATTCTGGAGCCCGATGGCGTGGACTGTAATATTTGGCCTGACAGTTGCCACATTCCTCACCCTGGTAATTGTCCCCGCCATGTACCAGATAATCCTTGTCACCCGGCGCAAGGCAACAAAATGGTTAAAAGGGGACTGACGTTATTTCGGCCCATGGTATTTCAGGGCAAGGAAATAAACCGGAACGCCTGCGACTAAAATTCCGGCTCCGGCAATAGCACCGGCACCCGTGAATACCAGGCTCGAATAGAGCATGTAAATACATGCAAGAAGGAATAAAACAGGAGGCAACGGGTATAAAGGAACCCGGTATGATCCGGGTACATGATCTTTACGGAACCGGAAAACAAACAGGCTGACCGTGGTAAGAAGTATAAATGTCCAGAATACCGGTGCGGTATAATCGACCATAGTGCTGACAGCCTGCTGTGACCATGCCCCGATACCCACAAGAACAAGGGCAATCACCCCCTGGAATATAAGAGCGTTAACCGGACTGTTACGGCGGGTGTTCCATCTTCCCATGAAGCCCAGAAGAGCGAAGTCCCTGCCTATTGCATAATTTGTTCTGGCACCGGTTATTATAGTGGCATTGGCTGTAGACAAAGCAGCAATAACCACAATAATAACCACCAGTACCGACGCTCCCGGGCCAAATATTTTTTCTGTCAGATCAAATCCCACTGTTTGCGATTCCCTTAGTGCCTCAAAACCCAGAACATGAAGATAAGCAAGATTAATAAGTATATAGAGGGTAGTTATTACAACTATCCCCATAACCAGCGCCCTTACAATGTTTCGTTTTACATTATGCAATTCTCCGGTAAGATAAGCTGCCTCGCTCCAGCCGCCATAAGTGAGCAGAACAAATATCATGGCCAGACCGGGAGCTCCTCCGGAAAAAAGTTCCGTATTTCTCCCCGAAAGGGTCAGCCCTGAAACAGCTCCCTCCCCTGACAAATTAAGAAGACCAAAAACCGAAACTGCCAGAAGGGTAATTATAATAACAGAAGCAAGGATATTCTGTGTATTGCGGGAATGAACAGTTCCCAGAATATTAAGTCCGGTAAGGACAATGACAACAGCAGCAGCATACAGGGATGAGCTGTATGGTCCCAGGTCAAGTATCACGGTGGCATAGTCCCCAAGTATAAAAGCAACCAGTGCAACAGATCCTGTCTGTATAACAGTCATCCTTCCCCATGAAAGGAAAAAACCGGTGGCCGGTCCAAATGCTTTCCTGAGAAAAAAATATTCCCCGCCGGCATCCGGCATTGACGATGAGAGCTCGGCATAGCACAATGCCCCGGTAAGAGAAATTAATCCACCTGCAAGCCAGAAGAGCATGAACTGCAATTCATTTACAGAATTTGCTGCAACAATAGGGGGCAGCCGGAAAATACCTATGCCAATAACTATGCCAATGACCACAGTCATTGAGCTGAAAATTGTAAAAGACTTAAGCGGATGTTCTTTTTGAGAAGGTTGTCTCATCGCCTCTGCAGTGTGGCCGACCATACCTCTATATTCCGGGAATCACCGGAAACAATATGAGACATACCACTTATATTATTCCCGTCAACTCTTCCGCTGAAAACATATCTATCCCCGCTATTCTTATCAGTGGCCATAAAACTTATTCTCTCACCCATAAGCAGAGGTTCCTCTATCTCAAATTTCCGTTTACCAGATACAAGGTCAATAAAAACTTTCTGAAACTCCTGTCCAGCACTCATTACGAACCTTTCACCACCGGTTTCCCATTCCCATCTGCCTCTTAAGTTTGCTGGGATAACCCAGTAATACACATGCCGGTTATCGACCTGGACATGCTCATCGGCTTCCCATTCTCCCATGCTGAAGCTGTGTGAAACGATCCGTGTTCCGGGACGCAGTTCTTTCAAAAGAACAGGCCGGAGCTTCAAATTAACAGAACTTAATAAATACATGGTAATTACCGAGGCTTTACTGATATCAGTTTTAAAGAGATCTCCTTCAAGGAACACAACCCTGTTAAAAACCCCAGCTTCAATTGCATTCTCGTTTGCTTCCTTTACCCTGACGGGATTGAGATCAACTCCATGGCCCAATGCCCCCCTTTTGGCAGCGGCAATAACGATCCGCCCGTCCCCTGAGCCAAGATCAATAACATAATCCCCGGGTCCAACATCGGTTATGTCGAGCATCCTCTCCACCACCTTTTCAGGAGTGGGCACATAGGGAACATCAAGATCCTGTGCATACCCTTTATTAACATTCACAAAAAACAAAGAGAGTATTACAGGGATTATAATAAACAGTCTGATTATAATATTTTTCATAATTGAAAGTAATTAAAAAAACAGATTTAAAAACTTAGTGATGCTAAGTTAATATAAACAGGCTAATTTAAGACCCCAAACATAATAAAAAGCTGATAATATTATCAAAGCTATTACACGATATTATTTATAAAAAGATTCATCCTAATAAAACAGGTTAATCAAATTAATAATCAAGAACTTATATTTTCAGGTAATTCAAAATAGGTGTTTCAAACGTATGAAACCCGCATGGTTTGTTCATGTTATTTTGTCTGCCGAAGGCTGATGAGGGTTCCATGCTAAAAAAACTACTGCCGTTTCTGCTGATTTTCCTGTATGTATTAACTTAAAAATGCATAAATTTATCTACTTAAATTAATAAGGCCGGTCAGGGCGGAGAAAATAATCCGGATAAGGTTTTATAACCCCTCTATAATGCACTATTATGGAAAATAGCATAAATTCAATAAAAGAATTACTTCCTGATGTTAATCCGGAGTTATTTGCCAGGCCAAATATGGTTGCAACCGGAATAGGTTATAAAAAAGTACAGGGTAAGAAAACAGGAGAAATTTGCATAGTATGCTCGGTTGAAACAAAAGTATCAAAGGCTGCACTTACTGAAAAAGAGCTAATACCACCAGTTATTCAGGGCATACCAACAGATGTTCAGCCTAGCGGACTGGTTCACAGTCTGGGTTTGCCTACCGGAAGGTACAGGCCTGCACCCGGTGGCGTAAGCATTGGTCATGTACATATCACAACCGGAACACTGGGGTGTCTTGTAGCCAGGAACGGGACAAAATATATACTCTCAAACAATCATGTGCTTGCTAATTCGAATCAGGCAAAAAAGGGAGACATAATACTTCAACCCGGACCCTATGATGGTGGTATAATACCCGATGATCAGATAGCAACACTTTCCGAATTCATCACAATACATTTTGAAAATGAAATAAACAGCTGTCGTTTAGCAAATGCCTTCAAGGGCATTTTTAATTTTTTCGCAAAAATTTCGGGAAGCAGCGTACGGTTGTTTTCAAAAAAAATTAATCAAACATCAAACCTTGTTGATTGTGCAATTGCCAAACCACTGAATGAAGGTGACTTGATAAATGAAATTCTCAGGGTCGGCTCGATAACCGGATCTGCAGAAGGAATTCTTGATATGAAAGTAAAAAAGTCGGGTCGCACCACCGGTCTTACCAAAGGTGTGATCGAGCAGGTGAATGCAACTGTCAGGGTGAATTTCGGGGCCGGCAAAACAGCCATGTTCACCGACCAGCTTATTGCCGGATCGATGAGCCAGGGAGGAGACAGCGGCTCGATAGTGCTTAATGGAAAAAATGAGGTCGTCGGACTCCTTTTTGCGGGCAGTACCAATACCACAATTATTAACAGGATCCAGAATGTATTTGGCGAACTGGGTGTTACCCTTGTGTAAAAACCGGATAAAAATTTTAATTAAAAAACAACCAAATTCTTCATAAAAAATATTTACTTATGAAAAGCTCAGTCACTAAAGCAGGAGAGATCATAAAACGGTATGAGCAGATATGGATGGGGCTGGAAAATGTAACCGGGGTCGGAACGGGGAAAACAAATGACGGCAGGACGTGCCTGGTGATATCCCTGGTAAAGGATGATCAGTTCACCAGGGATATCTTTCCCTCTGAAATAGAGGGGCTCCCAGTACAGGTCAGGATCAGTGGAAATTTTGATGCCCGGTAAGCACCTGAATACTTGCCTGTTATTAGATGACCCATAAAACAAATTACAATCATTTTCTAATTTGTCAGGTGTTCATGAAAAAATGTTTTGCAAAATAGGTAGCTTTAACCGGAATATCATACCTTAAGGTATTACCATAAAATACCAAATATGAAGCAGTCAAAAAACTTCTACCCTGTTGTGTTTGTGATGGGAGCCTTGCTTATCATTGCACTTGCCCTTGCAATGATTTACATACTTGAGCGTCTTGAAGAAGAGCAGGAACGGACTGTGCACCAGCACGAATTAAGCACAGTGGGATTAGAGGCTGAACCGGATACTGAAGGCTGGAGGCCCTTGTTTAACGCCCACACCCTGGATGGATGGGAAATAACAAATTTCGGTCCCCAGGGACCTGTTGTGGTAACTGATTCATCTGTGTTGCTGGTTATGGGTGATGGCCTCACCGGTATTACCTGGGAAAAGGATTTCCCCCCGGCCAACTATGAGATTTCCCTGCAGGCAAAACGTATTGATGGTAACGATTTTTTCTGCGGACTGACCTTTCCGGTAATGGATGAGCATTGCACATTTATTGCAGGGGGCTGGGGAGGATCAGTGGTAGGCCTAAGTAGTATAGACAGCCAGGATGCCTCCGGTAATTTCACAACCACAAGTATGGCATTTGATAACGGCCGCTGGTACAATATCAGTGTGATAGTTGACAACGAGTCAATACGCTGCTTCATAGATAACGAAGAGATTATTTATGCCCCTGTCGGGGAACACAACTTTTCGGTAAGGTCTGAGGTCAACCTCTCAAGGCCCCTTGGCATCGCCTCCTGGATGACAACCTCAGCCCTGCGGGACATCAGGTTCCGGGAATTATAAAAATTCCCGGCAAATTACTGTGACCATTCAGTGGGATCCCTGTCCCATCGATGTTCTTCAAGCTTTTTCAATAATTCAGGATCAAGCGGACCGGCATCACTGGCAGCTATATTTTCTTTAACGTGATGCGGTTTTCTCATTCCCGGAATTATTGTACCTACTGTGGGCTCAGCCAGAATAAACCTCAGAGCCATTTCCGGCATGGTCATTCCTTCCGGAACAATCGGTTTGAGCCGGTTGGCATGTTCAACACTGGAAGCAAGGTTCTCAGGAACAAAATAAGTATTCCTCCAGTCACCTTCGGGCCATTCCGAATCATTTGACAAATTTCCGGTAAGGGAACCTTCATCAAATGGTACCCGGGCGATTACAGCAACATCATGTTCACGGCAGGCCGGGAACAGTTCATCTTTGGGATTCTGGTCAAATATATTATATATAACCTGTACGCTGTCAATCAATCCACTCTTAACAGCCTTTATACCGTTCCAGGGTTCCCACCGGTTAAGGCTTATTCCTATGGCCCTGAACATTCCCTTTGATTTCATATCCTGTAACTTATTTATCCACCTGTCATCCTCCAGCCATGAGTCTTCCCATGTATGAAGCTGCATCAGATCATAGGAATTCAGCCCGGCATTGGTAAGGCTCATCTCTACATACTCCTCTATATGATCGGGAGGAAAGCAATCATCAAGTGAGTAATCGCGTCGGCTGGGCCATTTAAAATTCTTCGGGGGTATCTTGGTGGCAGTGTATAATTTCTTTCTGCAGTTGGCCCTTAAAAGATCACCAAGCAGGCTTTCACTCTTTCCTGCGCCATAACCCCAGGCTGAATCAAAGAAATTGCAGCCCATATTAACCGCCATCTGCAATGATTGCATCGATTCGGTGTCATCAGAACCGGTCCACCCCCCCATACCCCACATTCCATATCCTATCTCACTAACCTCCCAGTTTGTTCTTCCAAATTTTCTGTATTTCATTTCAAATTGGTTTTAAATATTATACAAAAATCAGATAAATATCAAACGAGCCATGATAAAAACCTTTTGGCCGCCTCAGGATGATGAGGCCTTACCAAAAGATTAAAGGGAGTTCCTCCTGTATTTTTCCAGTAATTCCATGTATGCGGTAATCTCTTTCCTGACACCAATAATAAAATCGTTATTCTCAAGAGATCCCATAACGGATTTCATCTCATCCTCGCTGCGATGGATCATAGCCCTGAAGGGATTTTCGTAATCCTTTTTCCTTGAAAGATAGACCTGGTCAAAAATGTACTGTTGAACTCCGACAGTCCTTATAAGCGCCCCATTCCAGATTTTATAAGTCAGGTTTTCCTTATTATAAAGGGAGCAGAGGGTTGCAAAAGCATGCCTCTGTTTTGAAAGTTCATATTCATCCCAAAGTTGATCGTATCTTTCATGTATATCCTCCCACGATTTCAGCTTTCCCTTACCTATATCCGAACATAACCTGTCCAGTTCCCTTTCCGGCATCAGTTGTCCGCCGACATTTACCCACGAAACTTCCCTTTCAGCCGAAAGGCTCCCGCACATCTCCGTAAAAGTCCGCGACGAATCAGCTTCCAAATACCTGGTAAGGTTTTTTACAGCATAATGATAAAGCATATCAAGATAGCTATGATAGGCCTGGTATGTTTTGAGTATGATCACCCTGCGCCGGGATCGCTCCATCCCTTCACCCCTGATCTCCAGTCCGCGCAACATCTCTTCGCCGCCGGCAAGCAGTTTCCTGCCCTGTTCGGACAGTTGATGGTCTGATAAATTATCCTCCGGCAAACCCTTATTCCTGAGAGCAGCTTTGGCAGTCCACTTTTCCAAAAGCCGCAGTGCGGTAAATATCTCCTCAGCAGTATCGGGAGCCAAAGACTCAAACTCTATCTTCTGTGTTTTTCTCAATCGTTCGTCCCTGGCCACAAATTTCCTGGAGTTCCTCTCCAGGGCATACATATTATGCATCCACCAGAATGCCGGCATTACCTCCAGACGGTCAAGGGTTACGTTATTGCTGACAAGCGAAAAAGGCAGGGTTATATCCATCTCGGCAGGATAATCGGCCTTGGAAATAAGGGTGAAAGATGCAAACCTGCTGGAGTGCTGCAGACTTATACAAAGTCCCGGCCAGAAACCGCGTCCGGCGACTAATTCAT
Source organism: Bacteroidales bacterium (assembly GCA_007132225.1). Taxonomy (GTDB): domain Bacteria; phylum Bacteroidota; class Bacteroidia; order Bacteroidales; family PUMT01; genus PXAP01. Next base: position 10,422 of record SLPB01000069.1, read on the forward strand.
TGTCGTTGGATCTGCTGTTGTGATTTGAACCTATTGTCGCTCCGGCTGCAATATTGCTTTGCCCCATTAATACAGAAGCCACAAGAAAGGAATTATTATGATGTTGCTCATGAGCAGGAAAAATAAGACTATTCAGAACTTCGCAACATGAGATGGTAGAGTTGTCACCTAAAAAAGAGTTGATAAGCCTGGCTCCGTATTTAAGGTTTGAATTATTTCCCAGTACAAATCTTACCGCTTTACAACCGTAAAAGATCCTGCAGCCATAACCTATAATTCCATTTACAAGTTCAACCCCCTCTCCTATTTGCGTGGGTTCCTCCTCAGATGAATTGATAGTCAGGTTCTTTAGCTTATTAGCTCCCTTAACGTAACAACCAGCACCAATTTTTATATCCTTCAGTGTATGTGAATTCTTTATAACACATTCATTTCCTATTGAACCATAATACCCCCTGCGGGAATCAAAACTGCTTTGGGTAATCTCCTTAAGCCTCTTCTGCATTGGCTCATTATCCCTGTACTTTGCCCATAACCAGGCATCAGCGGGTATCATACCATCAAAAGGCATAACACGTCTGGCACCGGTCTCATTCATAATATCAAGCCACACCCTTACCTCTTCAGGTTCGCCATCTTTTATTATACCGTTACCAAATTTCGCATGGTCAGTTGTATTCATCTCCATGAGGTTAAAAAGAATACAACGATCACCAACAATATAACGTGAAAGGTATTTAACATTATGTATGGCTGTGTCATCACCTATATCGCAATCTACTATCATGCTGTCGGTAATGCCTGAAGAAAGCCTTAGGTCATGATGCCTCAGCACGACATCTCTCACATTCCCTATCCTTACCAGTCCGAAAAACCTGTTGCTTCTTATAAGAGAGGGATCAAAGCAGTCCGTTACCAGAATCTCATCCCAGTCACCGGCGGTGTTCTGGTTTTTCACCAGGCTCTCGATCTCATCCGACCGCAGATTCCTCCACCTGTCCGCCGGCCAGACAGATTGAATATTCCGGACATCATATTGGTTGGTTCCCTCATGCAGGTATTCACGTGGAATAAAATCTATCCCGGGGCTGCCGGGGAGAAGAACAGTTACCTTGGGCATCCCAAAAATATTTAATTAGTACCTGTATTACTTTCAAATATACAATAATTTACGGGCTTAACTTACTTGCATAATTGAACCTTTGCTTACCGATGAGCTGTGCCGGTATTTCTGCCGGCCCCTCAGTTAGTTTCTGGAAGCTCCCTGGAAGTTGATCCTGAAAGTTTTGATCCCTGAGTTTTTCTCAAATGGTCCATGGATGCCTCATAGGTTGATTAACCATAAGATTGGCTTCATGATCATCTATAAATTCAGATGTAACAGGATTAAAATTAAGTGACCGGCCAAGCCTCAGGGCAGTTATGGCCATATTCACGATAGTGCATGAGCGGTGGCCGTTAGATTCGTTAAGAGCAAATTGTTTTCTGTTCCTGACTGCATAAGAAAAATCAGTAACCTGGGGCTCCGGGTCGGGAAAGGATTCCAGTTTCTTTTTAAGATCCGGGATATCTGAACGGAATTTAGGGAATAGCTTGCCATCGGGTCCCTCAATATAAGCGGCATTTTTATCTTTATCTTCTCCATCGAGAATAATTTTACAACCATCCTCATAGGTCAGTTCAATGCGTCGCCATGTACCTGCCGCATCAAAATGCTGGGTGGGAGCATCCACATCCACACGAACCGGGCTGGTTTCATCTTTTCCCAGGAAATACTGTACCGGATCCAGGTAATGTTGCCCCATATCCCCCAGGCCCCCGCCATCATAATCCCAGTATCCACGGAAAGTATCATGAACTCTGTGCGGATGATACCATTTAAACGGAGCAGGTCCCAGCCACATATCGTAATCCAGTTCGGGGGGCACGGACTGTACATCCAGATCTGTTCTTCCCACCCACTGGAATTTCCAGTTAAAACCGGTTGCTGCATTTATGGTAACCTTCAGGGGCCAGCCAAGCAATCCGCTATCCACAAGTTTTTTTATGGGGCTGACTGTAGTACCCATACCGTAAAAATTTCCACGAAAGCGGAACCAGGTGTTTAGGCGAAAAATGGTGCCGTGTTGCTTCACAACCTCTTTAACCCTTAAACCCTCACCAATTGTCCGCGTCATAGGCTTTTCACACCATATGTCCTTCCCGGCTTTGGCAGCATCCACACACATTATTCCGTGCCAGTGGGGCGGGGTGACAATGTGGGCAATATCGACATCGGAATTGGCAAGTAACTCGCGGTAATCATGATATTCTTTCACCGGGTAACCAATAGCATTCCTGGCCATAGCAAGATGATTGGTATCAACATCGGCAATAGCAACTACCCGGGTGTTATCATATCCTATATGACCCCGTCCCATTGAACCAACACCTATTATTCCCTTGGTGAGCTGATCAGAGGGTGCAATATGATTCTTGCCTCCCAGAACCCAGGCAGGAACAATTGTAAAAGCCGCAACGGATGCGGCGCCATTTTTAATAAATTTTCTTCTGTCCATGATTTTTGATATCAAATTTTTGCAGACACATTATAGAGCCGGTATTTTATAAAAACAATTGCAAAGTACATAAAATCTTTGAATCCTTATTCAGGCAGTGATATTCCGGCATTGATTTTTTAGCCGGTCCCGAGCCATAAATACATTATGGTTTTTAATCCTGCTTCAGTAGCTTAACCCTTACAGCATTTGGTCCTTTCTGTCCCATTTCTGTCTCAAAGATTACCCTGTCTCCTTCTGTAACCGGCTCAGTCAGGCCATGCACATGCACAAATACGCTTTCCTGGGTTTCATGATCCTTGATAAATCCGTATCCTTTGGAATCATTAAAGAAAGTGACAGTTCCTTTTCTGATCAGGTCGGCAGGATCAGGCTCTTCCTGTTTTGAAACACCTATTTCTATATCTTCGGCTCTTATTTTTTTCTTTTTACTGGGATCGGGAGGGGTTGATGTGATATTGCCATCTTCATCTACATAGGCCAGCATATCTTCAAGACTCTTTCCTTTTTCGGAGCCGGCTTTACGGTCTTCCTTCTTTTGCAGCTTTTCTTTCTTTTTCTTAAGCCTTTTCTTTTCTTTTTCTTTTTTGTTATAAGTTTCCTGTGATCTTCCCATAATTTATTTTTAGTGTCTATTAGTGTCTTTTATTGCTTTACCCTTATTTTGGTGTTCATCCCAATTGCAAAACTAATAAAAAACAACATTAGTATATTAATCTGTTTAAAAACAAATTGACAAATATTTAATTATTGATAAATTTGCCTGGGTCTCACTGATCAGTTTTTAAGCCTGAATAATAAATTAATTCCGGATATTAACCGTTATAACCGGCAGAATTGATTCAGGATGCATTATTAACCTGTAAAAAGAATTGTTTAAAAATCCATCCATATAACATGATTCTGAATTTCTGTAAAAATTTGTCACAAAGCAATGCTCCCGTTATACAGTTTCTCTATTCTGACAAAACCTCCCTGGTTTGTTCATGTTATTTTAGCTGCCAGTGGCTTATGGGGAAATCGTTCAAAAAGATTTACTCGTTTACTGGTTTATTAGTTACGTTGATTATAATTAGTTGTTCATCAGGATGGAGTCAGCAATCACCCGAACCGCCAGCGGGAATTATGGCTGGTCAGCCCGCTGGTCCTGGCGGTGCCGATGAACGCGGATTACTTTTTCGTTTATCAGGAAGGTATGGGTTTAATGCTAATTATGCTGCAGGCGGACAAACCCTGCCCAATTACCTTAGAAATGTGCAAATAACTGAAGACGGCCCCTACTGGCACGCTGTCGAAGCTGACGACTTCCCTCTTCTTTCATACTGGGCTCCCGGCAACATATACGCCCAGCGGGGCACCTTGTCGTTTTTCTGGCGCTCACACCATCCTGCCGGATCAAAGAGATTTCCAGTTTTTCATGCAGGTTTTTCCGATAATTCAGGAGAGGACAGGGTGTGGCTGAATATCGACTATAACGGTTCGGGATTTGATGTTTATTTAGCTGATGCCGGGCTTTCCCCTGCCCTTCTTTCTCACTACATGGATGAACCTCCAGGTCCTGATGAATGGGTACACCTTGCCATCTCATGGGACGAAACGGAAGGAATACATTTTTATATTAACGGCATCCTGGTAGGGAAAAAATTTATACCCGGGTTGATATATGACACAGGGCTTGATCAGTTTGGACCATATTCCGGAATAACCAATCCTTATCATTTGCAAAACCGGTACGGTTCAGGTCGCGGGGGAGATGTTGCAGACCTGCGTATCTATGACCGTATGCTGTCAGATGAAAATGTCTTTACACTGGCCAGGGGGGAAAGAATTTTCGGGCTTTCTGATTTCAGACGAAATCTAATTAATCGCCGATGGCGGGATGCATGGTGGAAACGACATGGTTGGAACCTTCCCAATGAGGCACCCCCGGTGCTGGCTTCCTCAGGCACTTCGGTGCGGAAGGTGGAAATCAACAATGCCACAGATACAGGGCGCTGGTACTGGAAAGCCACTGACGGGATTCGTGAAACTACATGGCCGGGCCCATGCAACATGTTGGAATTACCCGGAAGATATGACCACTTTGCCATGCCGGACGGGTACTGTTACTCCTGGTCCGGACAGGCAATCCCCTTCAATGTTCAGGGCACTGAATCATGGAACCATATTGAGATATGGGGCAAAGCCCGGGGACAACTGACCCATGAAAATGAACATCCTTTCCATCATACCTTTGATGAAAGAGATAATAACCAGGTTAAATCTTACCATCGTCTGGAAGAGGCAAAAAAAGGGGGTGTAATCAGGTTTGACAACACCGTGAGCGCAGGGTCCATAGGTTCATTCATGGTATATGACGTAAAAGAGGGAATAGCACCGGCTGACAGGCATAAGGAGACTTTTACCCTGGTACCCGCACCCGTATCCGGAAGCCTGGGTTTAAGAGCGATGGATGAGGTAGCTGGTTTCATTTACGGCAGGTACCCGGCAGATGAGCGTACGATGATGACCGGGGTAGCGGAAGATGAAACACCCCCTGAAGAAACAGTTATATATAATCCTTACGCAATGCCGGTTATACATATAATCATTCCTTATTCAGACTTGCAGGATAAAGGACTGGACGGTATAGAAATTGAGTTGCCTGAAATGAATGTTAAACCAACTCACAAAGAGGTTTTCCCTTTAAACCTTCGCATCAAGGATCCTTTATGGCAGATGCGGGATCTGGCTGATTTTAGTTTCTCCATAGAACCGGGTAAGAAATACAGGCTGTGGATTGATACAAGGGACCGCATACTTCCCCGGGGCCGGGCTCTTTATCTTACCCTGGCCGGGGCCGGCCAGGATCTGACGCCGGAAATTCTGAAGGGTGCAAAGGTAAGTCTTGTTTACAAATCCAAAGATGAGGCACTTGCAGAGCATATAAAAGACCGCTTCAACCAGGTCAGGGACCTCCATGCCCATAATGTGGAAAAAAATATTCATTCACCTAGGGTCAACAGGTACAACCGGTTTTATGCCGACCTTCAGGATATATTGATCCACGATCCCGGCAACTGGCTTGCAAAAACATACTGGTATTACATTTCAGGCGATAAAAGCGACCGTCCTGAATATGAGATCAACAAAGCCCCCGAAGGTATTCCCGGGTGGGCTCATCTTCAGGTTGAATATTTAAGGCACCTGGAACGGGTAGTAATGTATAACATCAATGACTGGCAGGGCGGTAATATTGATTTTAGTGGCAGACCTGCAGATAACACCTCCCCGTTCAAACAAAAAAAACTTCCTCTCTTAAACAGAATTTCAACAATTAAAACCGATGAGCCCCATACTTTCATCAGGGACGTAAAGGTTATAAGTAATCCCCGGCCCATTGAACACAGCATGCCTGCACGTTTCAACCCTGATGAACTGATAACATTTTATACCGAAGAGATAAAAGAACTGGGCGTGCACGAATATATTAATACTAAGGGTGGTATCCTTACAGATCATATATTACTGGGACAGGATATTATTCAAAAACACCGGTCAGGTGCTATTCCAATGATAGAAACAGAAAATAGATATGCACGGAATTTTGCAAGTTGGGAGATTCATAAACCCGGGAGTTATGAAAGTTTAGCAATATTCATAACTAAAGCCAATGAGAATTCAATAAATATTGTCACTTATAATCTGGAGAAGGGTGCTGTTCACGCCAGTATGACCCCCGGGCATATAATCCCCGGGAGATGGCGTGTCATTCAGGGAACCGACACTAACGGCAACCAGGAGATTGACAGCCACTATTCGGAAAAGATTATTGAACTAAAGAGCGGAGAAAAGCTAGGGCTGACTTTCATGCCGCGTCAACATACCATTATCCAGATGGAGCTTATAGAACCTCATCCCATAGAATACCAGAGAAGAGCAGATCTGGGAATAGGCAAAAATGATATTAAGATTGATGGTAACGGGGTGGTCGTTCGCATTCACAGCCTTGGTGAGGCTGATGTTCCGGAAACAACTGCTGAGCTCAGGGATTCTGAGGGAAATATTGTTGTCACCAAAAAAATTCCTTCACTGGAAGCTCCCCTGGACCTTGTTCCCAGTTGGACAGAGATAAGAATGGAGGTGCCCGAAGGCACTGACATAAGCAGGGGGAGTGTAATCATAGATCCCCATCAAATGATCCCGCAAATATCCAGGACAAATACAATTGTAAAATGGTAAAAAAACTGAACAGCTAATCTCTTATAATAAATGAATTCAACACCAAAAACCGAAGGATGGATAGTTGCAATGGCAGCGCTTGCAATAAATCTAATCCTGGGTATACTTTACTCATGGAGCGTAATCCAGAAAGCACTGGTGGATGAGTGGGGGTGGACCAATACTGAAGCCTCACTCCCCTATACAGTCTGCATTGCAACCTTTGCAGTGATGATGATATTTGCCGGAAGGGCCCAGGATAAATATGGCCCCCGGCCAATTGCCTTCCTGGGTGGAATTCTTTTCGGCACGGGACTAATTGCCTCTTCTTTCTCCCAGAATCCCACAATCATGATGATTACATTTGGGATAATAGGAGGAATGGGTATCGGTTTTGGCTATTCAGCCGTTACCCCCTGCGCAATTAAATGGTTCGCGCCTGAAAAAAAAGGAGCAATCTCAGGCATAGTTGTCTCAGGGGTAGGCCTGTCACCTGTCTATATAGCACCTCTAACCAACTCTCTGCTAAGCTCCCACAGTATACAGCAAACATTCCTTTACCTGGGCATCCTTGCCTTTCTGGGTATTACGGTGCTTTCACTTATCCTCCGTAATCCTCCCACCGGTAAGATACCTGGCACCGGATCACAAAAGAAATCTTCACACGGGGGAAACCAATATACATGGAGGGAAATTATTACAGCCAAACCTTTCATCCTTCTCTGGACGGCATACCTGATGAGTGCAGCAGCAGGACTTATGCTGATCGGGCACCTGGCAAATATAGCCTTTATTCAGGCAAAATGGGAAGCCGGATTTATGCTGGTGGTAATACTCTCTGTTTTCAATGCACTGGGCAGGGTTGCCGGGGGATTCCTCTCTGACCGGGCAGGGCGCACCAATGCCCTTCTTATAGTGTTCCTAGTTCAGGCGGCAAATATGTTTTTATTCTCATTTTACCACAGTATCCCTGCACTAATTGCAGGTTCTGTTATTGCCGGACTTGCCTATGGTGCTCTTTTTGCCCTTTTCCCGGCAGCAACCGCAGATTTTTTCGGGGTTAACAACCTGGGTGTTAATTATGGCATGGTTTTTACAGGCTGGGGCGTGGCAGGTATTATAGGTCCTGTTACCGGGGGACTGGTTGCTGATATCACGGGGGCCTACAATATCTCCTATATTGTATCTGCATTAATGCTAATAGCCGGAGCGATACTGGTAAAGCAGATAAAAGCACCTCAGAAAATCAGTTAGCCAGGATCAGGGATAACTGCTCTCATCCGTATAATATACTAATTCAAATTTTCGCAGGTATAATACCCCCCGCAAAAAAGCTGCAAAGTATGGCCCGGAGAGATCGATTTGATAAACACGATAAATTATTTATTTTTATGATTATTGCCAAAAAATTTTATTAATTAAAGATTAAATAAATGCAACTGATTTACAAAGGAGAGGACATCCTTAATATTCCCAATGCAATCAGTTTCTACAGGCTGATCATGTTTCCCGTGGTTCTGGTTTTAGCCCTTACGGGGTATGAACAATTATTTGTAATTTTACTATGCATTAACCTTATATCAGACATCCTGGATGGATTTCTGGCCCGTACACTTAAACTTGTAACACGTTTTGGGGCCGCACTGGACAACCTGGCTGACATAGGCACATATATACTTGCACTCTACGGGATATTTGCCTTCAGGTGGACTGAGATTCAGCCTCACGCCTGGTTATTGTATCTTTTCCTGGCAATCTTTGCATTAAGTTATCTCGTGGCCTTTTTCAGGTTCGGGAAAATACCGGGGCTTCACCTTTATTCGGCCGTCTCAGCAGGATACCTTCAGGGGACATTCTTTTTTGTACTTTTTGTTTGGGGATTTAATTTATGGTTCTATTATATAGCCGTTGGCTGGGGTGTGATTGCCTATATTGAAAAAACAATTATCCTGTTAAAAGTCGACGATATCAAACCGGGAATAAAAGGCCTCTACTGGCTCATAAAAAAACCGGATCCCGGCTCCTGATTATAATTAACCTCTACACAGAAGCTTTTCCAGGATGTGGAGGCTGCTGTGAAAATAGCAGCGAATCAATATCCGGTCCGGGGCAGCATAGATAAAGCTGCCATTTCAGCAAAACTATTCAGCTGATTAATAACAACAAATAAACTAAAAAACATGAAGGCATTGACAATAAATCAATTCGGAGGGCCGGAAGAATTACGTATACAGGAAGTAGCCCTTCCCTCACCCGGCCCCGGGGAGGTACTTGTTCGTATACATGCGGCCGGAATTAACCCGGTGGATTACAAATTACGTAATGGCTCCATGAAGCTGATCAGCGGCAGGAAATTCCCCCGCATACTTGGTGGTGATATTGCCGGAGTAGTGGAACAGACACCGAAACAATCTTTTTACCGCCCGGGCGACAAGGTTTTCGGCATGCTTTCCATTAAAGGGGGAGGCTATGCCGAATTTGTGGCGGTAAAAGAAAAGCAGCTCTGTCCCGTTCCCGAAAACCTGAATATGAAACAGGCTGCCGCTGTACCCCTGGCTTCCCTGACAGCTCTCCAGGCTTTAAAAAAGCAGGGCGGAATCAGGCCCGGCGACAGGATACTTATAAACGGATCATCCGGCGGGGTTGGCTCATTTGCCGTTCAGATTGCAAAAGCAGAGGGAGCTTATGTAACAGGAGTATGCAGCGCCAGGAACATGGAATTTGTAAAAAGCCTGGGAGCGGATCATGTAATAGATTATAATGCTGAAGACTTTACAAAAGGAAAACAGTTATACAATAAGGTATTTGATGCCGTTGCAAAGAGTTCTTTCAGCCGGTGCAGGAAAATACTGAAAAAAGGGGGAGTGTATATTTCCACTATTCCTAATAACGGAGTTTGGTTTTACCAGGTATTTAATTTCCTGAGAAGCAAGAAAGCAGGATTTATCATGGTCAGACCATCAGGAGAGGACCTTCTTATAATAGCCGATTATATAAAAAAAGAGCTTCTTTATCCTCATATATATAAAGTTTTCCCACTTCATGATGGTCTACAGGCCCATGAGCTTATTGAAACAGAAAGGGTGAGAGGCAAGATTGTCTTATCGGTCATTTCCTGAACAGGGGGCGCCGGCCCGCTTGCATTAAGATAATCTTTATCATGGCAAAGACCTGCAGGCATTAAGATAATCTTTATATTATTTGATTATATTTTCATATTTATCTTTATATTTATCTTTTTATTTGTCTTTCTATAAACCACACCAACTTACAGAGCCTGTTTAACAATAATAAATTTAACCCAGAAAATGATAGATCTTAAAAAAGAACAAAAAGCATCCATTGCAAGAAGTCCCTTCAGATACTCTTTTGCAGCAAAATTTTTTTTCATTTCCATGGACCTGGTTACTGGGAAAAAAACTACTCTTTCCAAAGCAAAACTGCTTGAAAAACTTGCATGTATTCCTTACCGGGCATGGGAAAACCGGCAATATAAAAGACTCACCTGTAAATACCAGGATCAGGAGCTTGTAGGAAAAGCAAAGGAAATAATGATATGGGGAAGGGAAGCCCAGGATAATGAATACTGGCATTTATTAGTCATCAATGAAAAGATGAAAGAGGACAATATTAAAGACTCGTGGTACCTGGCCCCTATTGTCTCCTGCTTTATGACTGGCACATATGGTTTAATTTCCCGCACACTGGCATTCTTTAATATTTCCCGGGCTTTTCTGTTTAATGCTGAATTTGAAGATCATGCCGAGCATATTTATGCTAAATTCGTAGAAGAACATCCCGAGATGGATAAGCAACCTGTGAAATCAGATCTTATTAAGAATTATGGAGATTTTCAGAACTGGGGAGATGTATTCAGGCGAATCGCACTTGATGAACGTGATCATATGAATAATAGTTTTGTTTTTGCGGGCAGGCCCGAGGCCGTTGTTCAATATGAAGGCATGCCTGAACAACCTGAAATTAAATAAGAACAATATAAGTCCGGCAAAACACTTTAGCTTTGCCTGCAACTTAAGGCCCCACTCCGGTGTTCCCGGACAGGATTGGCGCTTATTATAATTATTATATAGCTATCTCCAGAGCTGGTCTGCAAAATCCATGAAATAGTGCCAGTCCACAGGAGTCAGGTTGTGCCCGCCTGGCCGGATATGATAGCCACGCTGATCTTTCACAAGGGGCTTATCTAGAGGCGGCATGTTATCTGGATCAATAGGGGCATATTTCCAGAGTTCATATACAGGTGAAGCATGAGCCAGGGAGAGAAATTCACCCCGGGGATCAGCCCACAGGTCCTCATCAGCACTGGCCACATAAAGGGCACGGGGTGCAATTAGTGATAACAGCATATGCTGGTCGAAGTGAAGTTTTTCTTCCCTGTCGTTATATTTCCTGAAATTGGGTGCGAACCAGTGGGTGAACCTGTTGACGGCCTCTATGGTTTCACCAAAACAGCGTTTACTCAGTGCTGCGCCTCCGCTGCCTGAATTGTTTGATATCACCAGGGCAAACCGTTCATCTTCGGCACCGGCCCAGAGCGATGCTTTACCTCCCCTTGAGTGCCCCAGCACGGCGACTTTGGAGCAGTCCACCTTATCGTCCGTTTCAAAATAGTCCATCGCCCGGCTTGCTCCCCAGCCCCATGCTGCAAGTGCTCCACCGGCATTGGGCGCACGATCTTCGGGGGCAACATCACCTTCAAAGAGCTTTATCACGCCTTCAACAAACTTTACAGTATCATCAGGCGCCAGTTCTGAATTCTGGATAGCAGCAATACCGTAGCCACGCTGGATCACTTCCTCGGCAGGCCAGAATCCGGATAGCTCCTGTCGCATAGGATCAGTATTATCGGGGCTCCGATTATTCATCAGTAAAAATAAGGGAGCTGGCTTTTCCAGTTTATTGGGCAAAAAAAGGATCAGTTCAAAACGGTGGTCTCTTCCCTTGTGACTACTTATAATTTCAACTATCTTCAGAGTGGCCTCTCCTTCCATAGCCAGAGAGTTCTCACTAATTAATTTAAAAGTAATTTCTTCCGGATATCCGGGTCGGTGCCCATACATATTTTCACGAAACATATCAAGAATCACAGTGCGGCGTTCCTTCCATTGCTCCTTCGAAGTAACGGCCGTGCCGGAGGAAGCTTTCAGAGGATCCGGCAATTCATAATAAGGAACTTCACTCTCCCTCCAGATAAGCCGGGGTCTTCCTTCCTCCCGGTTACTGATCACCTCCGGATTGGCTGTCCAGCCGGATTCCCAGGCATAACAATTATCAGTTACGCTCATTTGTCCCGGTTCCGATGATAAAACAGCACCATTATTATTTTGGAAAAAATTGCGGTCACCAAAAGGATTTCCATTTAAATTCCCCCCATACAGAACTATGAAGGCTGATATTATAATCCCTGGCCAGCATTTAATAACAAGGCGGTTACGCACTAATCCATATAATTTGTTGGTCATGATAATATTTATTATAAAATTTAAATATATTAAAATTAAATAACTTAATCTTTCTTTAACCTGTAAGATGTTCCATCAAATAAACAGCCAACTGGAAAAGAGTGTAAAAACTCCACAACCCAACATGCTTTCCTGTTATCCTGATGATATTCATTTAAAATACAAAAAAAATTTATATGCCTGCATATTAACCACTTAGGCAATATGTTTATACTTTCAGCTTTTGCTTAAGCAGTTAATATGATTAATAACCGGAGTATGGTATGAATTTCGCTTGCCATTAATTATGTCTGTACAAAAAATATGTCTAACTTAAAAATGCCAGTATATGTCGATAAATAAAATAAAGGAAATTCTTGGAGATAAAGCAGATTATCTATTAACCCATGAAAGCAAAACTATGGGAAAAGATAAACTGCATTTACCCGGCCCTGATTTCATTGAAAGAGTTGTTTCCAATTCAAACAGAAACCCCAAAGTGCTTCGCAGCTTACAGCAGCTCTTTAGTCACGGCCGACTCGCCGGCACGGGGTATCTGTCAATTTTGCCCGTAGATCAGGGTATTGAACATTCGGCAGGAGCATCCTTTGCACCCAATCCGGATTATTTTGATCCTGAAAACATTGTAAAACTTGCCATTGAAGGAGGAGCGAATGCCGTAGCTTCTACCTTTGGTGTGCTTGCTGCAGTCTCACGTAAATATGCTCATCGCATTCCTTTTATCGTTAAACTTAACCATAATGAATTGCTGACTTATCCCAACAAATATGACCAGATAATGTTCGGATCAGTTGAAGAGGCATGGAATCTGGGAGCTGCAGCTGTAGGTGCCACCATATATTTCGGATCACAGGAGTCTTCCCGCCAGATCATTGAGGTTTCCGAAGCTTTCGAATTAGCACATTCGTTAGGAATGGCGACAGTTTTATGGTGCTATACCCGCAACAGCGCCTTTAAAGTGGACGGTAAGGATTACAATGTGGCTGCGGACCTTACCTCACAGGCTAATCACCTGGGAGTGACAATACAGGCAGATATTATCAAGCAAAAAATGCCGGAACTCAACGGCGGATACAAAGCAGTTAATTTTGGGAAAACCCACGACAAGGTATACAATGAATTAACCAGTGACCATCCTATTGATCTGTGCCGATACCAGGTGGTAAACTGTTATATGGGACGGATGGGACTTATTAATTCGGGGGGAGCATCTTCCGGTGACTCAGATCTTGCCGATGCGGTTACCACCGCAGTTATCAATAAAAGAGCAGGAGGAACAGGTTTGATTTCAGGAAGAAAGGCATTTCAGAGACCTATGGGTGAAGGTGCAAAACTGCTTCAGGCAATTCAGGATGTTTATCTGGAAAAGGAGATCGGTCCGGCCTGAGAGGCAAATAAAGGATGTACAATCATTTGCATTTTTTTATATTTTTCCTTAAGTTTAAGACTATAACTTAAACAAAAATTTATGTTAACTAAAAAATCCAGCAGGCGTGACTTCATAAAAACCAGTGCCACAATGGGTATGACAAGTTTGGTCGCGCCAGTTATCATTCCCTCCGGCGTTTTGGCTGCTCCGGGCAGAACCGGGGCAAATGAAACAATTCATATTGGAGGAATCGGCGTGGGCAGCCGGGGTGGCGGATTGCTGGATACTTTCAGCAAATTCAGTGATGTTAAGATTGCAGCCGTTGCAGATGCTGACATGAACCGTTGCAGGGAGATTGGCAAAATCTACGGTGCCGATACCTACCAGGATTATCGTCACTTACTGGACCGGGAAGATATAGATGCTGTGGTTATTGCTTCACCCGACCATTGGCATGCCTTGCATTCTATACATGCGGCCCAGGCAGGAAAAGATATCTATTGTGAAAAAGCACTAACACTAACTATACACGAAGGGCGGCAGATTGTGAAAGCCGCACGTAAATATGAACGGGTGTTCCAGACAGGAAGTCAGCAGCGATCCTCCTCTGATTTTTTCCGTGCCTGCATGCTTATACGTAATGGTTACATAGGTCCGGTGAAAAAAGTTGTCGGGGTGAACTTCCCCGGTCCATGGGAAAACGCCTTGCCGGGCACACCTGTTCCAAATAGCCTCAACTGGGATATGTGGTGCGGCCCTGCCAGGATGCACCCCTATCATCCTGAGATCAAGAATAACCGGGGCTATCCGGGATGGCTGTCCGTTCGTGATTTTTGCGGAGGAGAGATTTGTGGTTGGGGAACGCATGATATTGACCAGATTCAGTGGGCCCTGGGCATGGATGAAAGGGGGCCGGTTGAAATATGGACAGTGGGAAATCCCTACGAACCATGGATTGCCCTGAGGCCTGACCGGACGGGTCGCTTTTATGGTGCCAGGGATCCGGTGATCCATATGAAGTATCCGGGTGATATCCATGTGGAATTTTCCGAAATGAAGAATCCTAACGGAGGTGCTCTTTTCATTGGAGAAAAGGGAGAAATTCGTGTTGACCGGGGAACACTTGATCTCCCCTATAAAGAGTGGTATAATATGCCTCTTGATAAAATGGATATCCAGCTGCACACCAGTGATAATCATTACAGGAACTGGATTGATTGTATACGTGACAGGAGCCGTCCGGTTGCCGATGTGGAGATTGGTCACCGTTCAGTCACTGCCTGCCATCTCGGCAACATCGCACGCTGGATCAGTGAGCGGACCAGGCAGACTGGTGCACGACTGCTCTGGGACCCGGAACAGGAAAGATTTACCAACAACGAATGGGGTAATTTTTATCTGGACAGGCCGCGTCGCAAAGAGTACTCACTGCCCGATGAGATTTAATATTTAAAAATATCTCTCCGATCTGACAAGCAGTGCAAGTCTGGCAATACATTTGATGTCCCTCAAAGTCCGGGCAGTTAATCACTTAAATATTAGAGGGGAATCAAATAGTTTTAACAAGACCCTTAATCCTGCCAGATTCTGATGAACATTTTTTATATATAAAAAAATTTTCAATTATGAGTGACTGGTTTAACATAGTACTTGCAACACTGGTTGCACTTCTTCCCATCACCAACCCGGTAAGCACAGCAGCGCTGTTTATGTCAATAACCTCAGGGAAGAAAAAAAGGGAACGTCATGATCAGGCATTTAAGGCTGCAATTTATGCCTTCGCAATACTTATTGCTTTTTTAATTCTGGGTACAATAATCATGGAGTTTTTTGGTATATCTATTCCCGGTCTCAGGATCGCTGGTGGAATTATGGTCATTCGGGTGGCTTTTTCAATGCTGAAAGCTGAAATGGAAGAAGTAGAGCCGGATACCAAAAAAGAAGCAAAGCGAAAAAGCGATGTTTCATTTACTCCTTTGGCTATGCCCAGCCTGAGCGGGCCTGGAGCTATAGCGGTAACTATAGGGTTAGCGGCCGGAACAGAAAGGTTGGCCGATTATTCAGCAATTGTGCTGGGTATTTTCCTGGTTATCCTGGCGGCATTTTTCACCCTTTTAGCTGCAGATAAGATCCTGAAATTCCTTGGAAAAACGGGAATAAATGCATTATCCAAGATAATGGGATTTCTATTGCTGGCTGTGGGAATACAGTTCCTGATTAATGGTATAACAGAAATAATCGTTGACGAGGTCTTTCTTAACCGTCTTGTTCAGAGTATTCAGAATGTAAGCTGAACAACCACAACAACTTCTTGTTAAAAGATTGATCACCAAGATTAAAAGTTATATCTAAAAGTTAATCATAGAGATCCGCACCACGTGAATTTATATCAGGAAAATAAAAATCATAACAAACTTCAAGGATATGAAAAAAATAAGCATACATAAAAATGGCAAAAGGCAACTTGCTCTTGTTTTAATATTATTCCTCTTTGGAAGCGCTATTAGTACCTTCTCGCAGGTAAGAGTCTCAGAGCAAATTTTAGAATCAAAAATACAAAGTGAACTGATTGATTTCAGGCTTGTACGCGTTGTGGAAAACCTTGAACACCCATGGTCAATAGCCTGGCTCCCTGACGGGAGGATGCTTGTTACGGAAAGGCCGGGGCGCCTGCACCTGATAAATGGCACAACAGTAACCGGATTAAACAACCTTCCCCTTATATTTCCCCGGGAAGGCAATCAACAGGATGCTCAGATCAGCGGCCAGGCAGGTTTGCTTGATGTTGCAGTACACCCTGACTATCCGGATAACGGCTGGATATACTTTACATATTCCAGTCCGGGAGACACAGACGGTGTAGATTCACATACAGCAACCGCTACCGCCCTTGCAAGAGCAAGGTTAAATGCTGAAGGGACAGATCTTGTTGACCTGGAAACCCTTTACACGGCAATTCCACGTACTGAGCCCGGAAGGCATTATGGTTCGCGTATTGTATTCCCCGGAGATGGCACTGTACTTTTCTCGGTCGGAGAACGTGGATTAAGGTACCCGGCCCAGGACCTGTCAGATCCCTCCGGTTCAATGATAAGGCTTATGGAAGACGGAGGTGCCCCTCCTGATAATCCCTTCATAGGTGCTGCTCCCGGTAATATAAGGCCGGAGATATATTCATTTGGCCACCGAAATAATCAGGGCCTTACTCTAAACCCGGTCAATGGTGAGATATGGACTACCGAACACGGGCCCAGGGGAGGCGATCTGCTGTTCAGAATTGAAGCAGGCCATAATTATGGCTGGCCCCATGTAGCATTCGGCACTGAATACTCCACAGATGAACATATTGGCATTGGACGTGAAGCACCCGGTGTCACTCCCCCGGTTTTTATATGGGAATATTCCATGGCTCCTTCAGGCCTTACATTTTATTCTGGAGAAAAATTTGCCCCATGGCACGGGAATCTTCTTGCCGGATCATTGCGCCTTCAAAGGATAGACAGACTGGTTATTGAAAATGGCCGGGTAACACATAAAGAGATCCTTATATCTGAAAAGATAGGCCGCATCAGAGATGTCAGGCAGGGACCAGACGGGTTCATATATATTGCCACCGATGAACCTGAAGGGGGAATTTACAGGCTGGAACCTGTTGAATAGATTAATATTTCATTAATAATCCAGTTCACTCTTTTCTTTCTCTGACCCGGTTTTTAAATTTGTTATAGTGAGATCCTGTCCAAACACTAAGTTGAATATAAACAAACAGTTATGAAAGGTGTTAATGTGATTGAAAATGAATGGATTCCCATGAGCGATGGGACTAATCTTGCAGCAAAGATATGGTTGCCCAAAGATGCTGAACATAACCCTGTTCCCGCTGTGCTGGAATATATTCCCTACAGGAAGCGGGACCTGAAAGCAGTTAATGATCATAAACTACACAGTTATTTTGCCCGCAGCGGATATGCGGGAGTCCGCGTAGACATAAGGGGAAGCGGCGACTCAGAAGGGATCCTCCGGGATGAATATCTTCAGCAGGAACTTAATGATGGTGTCGAGATAATCAAATGGCTTGCCAGTAGACCCTGGTGTGACGGAAATGTAGGGATGATTGGCATATCATGGGGAGGCTTCAACGGACTACAGATCGCTGCCCTTCAGCCACCCGAATTGAAAGCTGTTATTACCGTAGCTTCTACCGACGACCGTTATGCAGATGATGTTCATTATATGGGCGGCTGCCTGCTTTCCGATAATCTTTCCTGGGCTTCGGTAATGTTTGCCAATAACAGTTGTCCCCCCGACCCCCAGATAGTTGGAGATAAGTGGAGATCGATGTGGCTTGAAAGATTAGAAGGAAGCGGCCTGTGGTTGAAAAAATGGCTGGAGCATCAGCGGCGTGATGATTACTGGAAGCACGGTTCAATCTGCGAAGATTACGGAGCGATAAAGTGCCCGGTAATGGCTGTCAGTGGCTGGGCAGACGGCTATTCGAATGCTGTATTCAGGATACTGGAAAACCTGGACGTCCCACGAAAGGGAATTGTTGGAGCCTATGGCCACAAATATCCGCATATGGGCGGACCCGGTCCGGCAATGGACTTTCTGAACGAAGCTGTTCGCTGGTGGAACCAGTGGCTAAAGGGAGTTGACAACGGAGTAAAGGATGAACCGATGTTATATACATATATGCTGGATACGGTATCTCCCCTGTCATCTGACCGGCCCGGCAGATGGATAGATGAAGAGTCCTGGCCATCCCAAAATATTGAAGAAGACAAATATCCCCTCGATAATCTCAATATCGGTTTTCGAAATCACCGGGCAGTTGACGAGGAAAACACCGTCAGCATTAAGAGCCCCCTGAATGTAGGGTTATTTGCCGGAAAATGGTGTTCTTATTCCGAATCAACTGACCTTCCAAGTGATCAGAGAGAGGAAGATGGGGGAGCACTGGTATTCGACAGCCCTGTTTTAAAACAAGATTATGAGATCCTGGGCAAACCCTACCTGAGGCTAAGGATAAAATCGGACAAGAGAGTGGCTATGGTAGCTGCAAGAATTTCGGATATAGGACCTGACGGAAGAGCTACGAGAGTCACATTCGGATTACTTAACCTCACCCACAGGAAGAGTGACGAAGAGCCCGAAGAACTTTTACCCGGCAAAATTTATGATGTTACAGTTCCCATGAACTATATAGCACAGCATTTTCCCGCCGGAAACCAGTTGAGGATCTCCATATCCACTTCCTACTGGCCACTGGCCTGGCCATCGCCCGAGCCTTCACGGTTAACTATATACCCTTCTGAAAGCTACATGGTACTGCCAAAACGAAAAGTGGGAAAAAGAGATGTGTCTAAAAAGGCATTAAGAAAGCCAGGAGCACTTGAGGAGCTGGACACAACTCTCCTTGTTCCGCACAAAAGAGAATGGATCGTGGAACGTAATCTTGCTACCAACGAAGTGACCCTGAAGATTGAAAATGACGATCCCCAATACCTGTTACATCATATTAACACTGAATTACGAAAAGATGTCACCGAGAAATACTATTACAGCAATAATAAATATGACACAGTAAGGGGAGAAGTAAAAAGTGTCAGGGAGTTCAGGCGTGATGACTGGAAAATAAAGACCATCACCCGTACCATCCTTACTTCCACACGCACACATTTTGTTATAAGGGCCACTATGGATGCCTATGAAGGAGATGTAAGGATATATAACAGGGCTTTTGATGAGAAAATACCCAGAGACCTGGTATGAAAAATCACATAAAAATCTTTATAATAAGAAAAAGCCTGAATTAATAAAAAAAATATGAGCAAAAAAAAGAATGTTTTTGTTATAGGACTGGATGATTTCAATCTTGAAAAGCTGAGCCACTTGCCGGAAGCAAAAGAGTGCGATTTTTTGCCGGCAATAAGACTGGATGAGATGCGGGATGTCGAGAAGTTCTCCATCCCTGATCTGCTGGAAACGGCTGATAAAAGAATAAAGGAAGCTGGCAGAATTGATGCGGCAGTGAGCTGGTTCGACTTTCCGGGATCAGTGCTGGTCCCCATCATCGCAGAAAAGTATAATGTTCCCGGTCCGTCTCTTAAAGATGTTATGAAATGTGAACATAAATACTGGAGCCGGGTCGAACAACGCAGGGCAATACCTGAAAACATACCTGAATTTAAGGCATTTGATATTTATGATGACAATGCATACGATAAGATTGATTTCAAACCCCCGTTCTGGATCAAACCAATCAAATCTTACGGATCGTTTCTTGCATACAAAATTGAGAACAAAGAGCAATTCAATGAATGCATTCGGGAGGCACGGGAACACATCGACCTGATGGTAGAACCTTTCACCTACATTTTTGATAAATATGAGGTGTCACCGGAGATATCTAAAATGGAAGAAAAGATGTTCGCTGAGACCATGATAAAAGGACATCAATGTACTGCCGAGGGATACTCGGTTAATGGCAAGATTGAGGTGTACGGCATCATTGATTCGATCCTTGAAGGTGATACTTCATCCTTTAGCCGGTATGAGTATCCGAGCAGTCTGGATCAGGAAACAAAGGAAAGAATTTTTTCAATATCAAAAAAGGCTATCAGGCAGATTGGACTAAAAAACTCAGCCTTTAATATTGAATATTTTTATGATGAAAACACCGGTGAAATTAACCTGCTTGAGGTGAATCCCAGGATGTCGCAGTCACACGGAGACATGTTTGAGAAGGTACATGGCATGTCTCATCATGAGATCATGTTGAATATAGCCCTGGGAAGAAAACCGGTTAAACTCGACAAAACAGGTGAATACGAGATTGCCGCTCACTTTATGCTAAGATCTTTCAAGTCCGGCATAGTCAAAGAAGCTCCCGGTAAAAAAACAATCAATGAACTGAAACAAAAATACCCGGATTTTGATATTTTACTGAATGTAAAAGAAGGCATGGATTTGGATGATATGGCACAGCATCATATTGACAGTTACAGTTACGTGATGGCAAATATCTTTCTCGGTGCGCAGAGCAGTGGGGAGCTGCTTGAAAAATACAATGATGTGGTTGAAAAACTTGCCATCAAAGTAGAACCCGGAGAAGAATGATCACTATTTTAATTCGCAATTCCTTATTTTATTAAGCATGATGGAATTTCAATAAAAAATTTAATCTCCGGTTTTAGAGCTATGGAATAATACGGATGGATTTTATGTAAAATATCCAGACCAATAATATATATCTCCTGGAAATAAACCCAGGGATATCCCGGGCCCATACGGATATATTTGTCTAAATCCTTCTAATAACGGCGTATTATCTCTTTGAGAAAAGACTCCGTGGCAGAGCGGACTTCATCACTGGCTTTATAATGATTATTAACAAGTACTGAAAAAATTAAATTCCGTCCTCCTTTAGTAACTATATAGCCGCTAAGCGAAACAGCATTACCTCCCAGAGTACCTGTCTTGGCATATATTTTCCTCTTCTCATCCATATAATGGTTCTTTAGGGTCCCTTCACCACCCGTGGGCAGCAGGCGGCTTGTTCTATCAAATCCGTATTCATCCTTCATTTTCCCAAGAAGCCACACGATTGATTCAGGCGTAAACAGGTTATACCTGCTCAGTCCGCTGCCATCAACCCAGCGGACCGGATGTGGCAGATACTTAAAATCATTCTCCAGCAGATAATCAATCAGCAATGTTTCGTCCATCACACCGAATAGTTTTTGGCTGATCATCAACAAGGTCTGCTCGGCATAAAAATTATCACTATAATGCATCATGGGCCGGAAAAGGGAATCTGCAGGACGGGAATATATGGTCCCTGGATGCTCCGGGTGTACTGTTATGCCTGAATGATGATCCGTAAAAGGAAAATCCTTTATCCCTGAACGAACGGGAAGTCCGCGCTGGTTAATAAAAGCAGCGCCGCAAGGGGCAACCATAATATCTTTTTTAAGAGTGTCTTTCAACAATTCAAGAGCTGCCTGCATTCCATTGGTGGCAAAAGGCACAAACATCTCCCTGTCCCCCTCCAGTCCGGGATACACAGTATAATCATTGACAGTAACAGGTCTTATGACTTCAAATTTTTCATTCCCACCGTCTTTTATCTCAACCTGCCAGGGATGGCGCGGATATGATGATACCAAAGTAACCATTACATCTTCGTCCAGGCCAGCCATCTCTTTTTGTGCCCATATCATACCATTTCCATATATTGGAAACGGACTTCGTTCAGGCATGTAATAATCCAGGTAAAAGTTCCAGGGCCATCCATACCCTAAAGATCCAGTTCTCCAATGTGGTTCAATGAAAACAACCGGCTTTTCAACATTAATCAAAAAATCAAGAACCGGCTGAACGGGAAAATCCAGGAGCATAAAGGTGGGATCTCCGGTGGGAAACAAGTACACTGTATCATTATGCACGGAATACTGCATACCAGGAATACTGTCACCAAGATATTTCAAGCCTGCATAAAGAGTTGCCAGCTTGATATTACTGGCGGGCAGAAAAAATTTATCACTGTTATGAGTGTAAATGTACTTCTCACTGCCGGCGTCATAAATTGCGACCCCCACATGGGTATCAGAAATTGCAGGGTCATTTAAAAAGTTCCCGGGAATTGATGTTTTTCCAAAATACCTCGTAGAAGTACATGATCCTGAAACAAGGAAGAAAAAAAATAGCAGGATCGCTGTAAGATTAAAGAACCCGGCCGGCATACTTTTATTTTCAATCAAAGGTTCCGGATCAATTTTGTGAACTGCAATTCTCTTTTCAGGTTGCGGCTTTCTTATACATTTATTCATAACTTACAAATATACTTGAATTTTACATCTAATTAAAGTTGCAAAATGCTCTTGCATTAGCAAATTTATCTATTTATCAAACAGTTTATTAAATGATAAATGAACTGATTAAATTAAATAATATAAGATAAAGCAAAGCGGTTCATTCTGTAAGTCAAAATTTTGTGTTTTATTAAACAAAGTTTTGTAAAATATCCCTTCTTTCCATACCTTTAATTCTTGTATAACTGTAACTTAAATTCTGCTTTTAATGATTAATCCGGCAAACAACCCGTCGCACCCTGACAATAGTAAGGGATGCTCATGTTGCAGCAAAAAACATGAACTCCTTTCAGGAGGTGTTTCCAGGAGGAAGTTTTTGCAGGTTACAGGCGCATCAACGCTTGGTGCATTAACCCTTCCGGGTCTGTCCTGGTCCGCTCTGGCATCTGTTCAAACAGGTGAACAGTTTGAAATAAGACGTACCCCCCTGGTTGTAAAACCCGTTTTGACATATGAAGTAACAACACGGCGTGAACAGACAACCTGGAGACAATGGGGAGGCATTCAAACCCAAAAAGATGCTGACCAGGAAGTCCTTCGTATCGAGAGTGAACTTAAAAACTTACAGTCCGAAGCAGATTTTCCTGTTGAATTTCTGCCTGTATCTCTAGTTCGCACAATTTCTGATCTGGGCAGTGGTCCGGAAATTCAGTCAGCTGATCTTTTCCTTGTCTATGCTGCAGGCGGCAGCAGTGATATTTTTGACTCGTTGTATAAAACCGGGAAAGATATAATATTTTTCTGCCGCCATAAATCCGGACCGGTTTATCTTTGGTACGAGATAATTAGTCCGCGCTACCTGAGGCAACATTCTGATAACCCCGGAGTACCGGGAATTGATTTTAATGATGTGGTAATTGACAGTCAGGATGAGATCATATGGAGATTAAGGGCACTTTGTGGTTTGAAAAACACGCTTAACTCAAGGATTGTTGCACTCGGGGGAGCAGGAGGCTGGGGGGGGCATTCAAGTGTTGCCCCAATCATGGCCAGGAAAAAATACAAACTGGATATTATGGATTTCTCCTATAAAGATCTTGGAGAATTGATTACTCAGGCAAGGGCAGATAAGTCTGTCATCTCAAGGGCTAAAAGAAGAGCTGATGACTATCTTGCTGATCCGTCAATAACACTTGAAACCAGGCGTGAGTTCGTAGATAATTGCTTTGTCCTTGAGGATGTTATTATACGGATCATGGAAAAATTTAACAGCAGGGCTTTCACCATCAGGAATTGCATGGATACAATAATGCCGGCATCAGAAACTGCCGCGTGCCTGACCCTTGGACTGCTTAATGATGCCGGATATCTTGCTTTCTGTGAATCAGATTTCGTGGTTGTTCCGGCAGGAATTTTAATGGCTAACATTACTGGTAAGCCTGTGTTTTTTTGCAATCCAACCTATCCTCACAACGGGATAAAAACACTGTCTCATTGTACTGCCCCGCGACGAATGGACGGAAAAAAACTCGAGCCGGCAAGACTGCTCACTCATTTTGAATCTGATTATGGAGCAGCACCAAAAGTAGAAATGAGTATTGGGCAGACTGTTACTAATATAATACCTGATTTTTCTTCTGTCAGAAATATCGGTTTATTAGGGAAAATTATTGAAAACCCCTTTATGGATATATGCCGTACACAGATAAATATCAGTTTTGAATGCAACAGCTTGTTGCTGGCTGAAAAAATGCCGGGATTTCACTGGATAACTGTATACGGGGATTATATAAAAGAGAGCAGGTATGCTCTGAAGAAGATAGGTATAGATCTGGAAAACCTTGTTTAAAAGATATTTCTTTTAGCAAAAATAATTTAGGATAAAGAAAGTCAAATCTTTACTATTGCCGGGACAGACCATCCATATCTATAATGATTATTTAACTAATCCGTATAACATGGCAATCTCTTTCTTCCACATGGTCGTATCAGGGGTTTCCAGGATTATGGGAATATCATCAAACCGTTGATCATTCATCAGTCTCACGAAAACATCCATACCAAGGGTTCCCATGCCTATCAGGTCGTGCCTGTCTAAACGTGAGCCTAACAATTTTTTAGAATCGTTAATATGCATTCCCTTGAGGTATCTGAACCCGATAATCCTGTCAAAATCAGCAAAGGTCTGATTGTACCCTTCAGTTGTCCTGATATCATAACCAGCTGAATAGGCATGTGCAGTGTCTATGCACACCCCTACCCTTCCTTTGTCTTCAATAAGGTCGATTATGAATTTAATCTGTTCAAATGCATGGCCCAGGTTGGTTCCCTGTCCAGCAGTATTTTCAATAACCGCTGTCACCCCCCTGGATTTTCCCAGGGTAATATTAATTGACTCTGCGATGGTTTTAAGGCATGTTTCTATATCTGTTAAATTAAGGTGACTTCCAGGATGAAAATTGAGTCTGTCAAGTCCCAGCGCTTCACATCTTTGCATCTCGTCAATAAATGCTGCCCTGGATTTTTCCAGTGCGGACCTCTCCGGGTGACCCAGGTTTATTAAATAACTGCCATGGGGAAGAATCTGAAAGCTATTGTACCCAAAATCATCACAGTTATTTCTGAAAGCAAGCACCCTGGCTTTATCAAGGGGCTTTGCCACCCATTGTCTCTGGTTTTTTGTAAAAAGCCCGAAGGCTTTAGCCCCTATCTTAATTGCATTTAAAGGAGCATTTTCAACACCTCCCGCTGCACTTACATGGGCACCTATATATTTCATAGATTGATACCTGCGGTTTAATATAATATCTATTTAATTCCGGCCAAAATACAAAATATGCAGGAAACCATGGCTATCTTACCAGGATAATATATACTCCCAATTCCACTGAATTATTAATAAGAAATTTCTGTCCCGATAATTCAAATTACTAGATTACTTTGGTTTTGCGGACCTGCAGTTATTTCAGCATTCAATCATAATTTCTTTTGAAATTATTTTTTGGATGAGAAATTCATATCTTTTTGTGTTAGACCCCATCATGGGTATGCATCCCAAAGAATTGTTTTTATCTTTAACAGGAATTAAGTTGTAAAATTTTAATTCTTAAAAGTATGGCAATAGTTGTGGTATGTGATTTCGATAACCTTGAACCCTGGATCAATGCATTGAAAGAAGTTGATCCTTCCGTCGATATAATTAAAATTAACGAGGTGAAAGATAAATCATCAGTGGGGTTCGTTCTTGCCTGGAACTACCCGCATGGCCTGTTCCGGAAATATCCCGGGGTGAAAACCATATCTTCTATGGGTGCTGGCGTTGACCATCTGGTTAATGATCCCTTGCTGCCTGAAAACATAAATATTGTTCGTATTGTCGATCCCAGGTTGTCCCAGGACATGTTTGAATTTGCACTTGCAGTAATAATGAACAGGCTGCGGCAGCTTACACAATTCCGTGAAAACCAGATGAGGGGCATCTGGAAAAAAAAACGGTATCTGCGTATTTCAAATATACGGGTCGGCATAATGGGCACGGGGGCCATTGGCAATCATTTGGCAACAAAGTTGCATAATGCTGGCTTTAAGGTTGCCGGCTGGGGCAGGACAGCCGGAAAGCCGGCAGATTATAAAAAATATCACGGACAGGAACAATTGCCGGATCTGCTTAAAAGTTCAGATTTGTTAATCTGCCTGTTGCCCCTTACTCCCGCCACAAAAGATATCCTTAACAAAAACAATCTGCGGATGCTGCCCAGAAATGCATGGCTGGTAAATCTTGGAAGAGGAGAGCATGTGGTGGATGAAGATCTTATTGAGCTCCTTGACTCGGAACATCTTGATGGTGCAAACCTTGATGTCTTTAGGGAAGAGCCATTACCGGAGGTCCATCCATTCTGGAAGCACCCCAAGATTTTCATTACTCCGCATTTGGCAAGCCTGCCTTTCCCAGAATCTGTTGCCCCCCAGATAATAGATAATTACCACCGAACTATGGAGAATAAGCCGTTACTGAATATGGTGGACCGGCAGCTGGGATATTAACGGAATTGTTCCTCTGCTATCCTTTGTTGCCTGATCCGGTTTTCCAGTTTCCGCACATATGACCTTGCCTTTCTGATCCCGTAATCAGTGTATGAATATTGTGCCCACTCTCTGGCCACATCAAGTTCGCCTAATATTTCATACATCAGGGCCAGATTATAGGCAGAACGTCCGGCAACCTTTCTTCTGCGGGAATTGGCAGATTCATGCCATGCCTCTCTTGCCCCCTCCCAGTCATTTACTGTGGCCCTCCTTACTCCGACTTTGAAATCGCGGTTCCACCTGCCTTTGGTGAAGAATTCACGGTTGAGGCGGAGCCAACGGGGACTGATTCGTTCGGCATAAATAATGCCGGACTGGAGGCCTGCCTCATTCACAGCCTGGCGATAATCAATCATGCCGCCAACTACCATCTGAATAGCATTGCCTTCTGCTTCCCACCTGGATTTGTGATCAAACATAAATTCATCAGATATGGCCATATATTGAGGGTCATAAATCCTGAATCCAAGCTTTACACCTGCCACACCACCAACAAAAAACCTTCTTCCCAGTATCTCACCTCTGCCAGAGGCCGGGCCGGAGGTTGCCCCGTCGGTAGGAATAAATTCCGAACTAAAAGATTCAAGAACAAGCACAGCATCACTATTGTATTTCAAAGCAATCGCTTCAACTTCTTCCCAGCTTAGGGGAGAAGGCCAGTTTCCCCTTGATGCGGGGGTAGTCAGCCGTTCAGCTGTACGAATAACATCATACCGGTTCGAGCTTTCCAGGCTTCTGACCAATCCGTCAATCGCCCTTTGTGCAGCTTCGCGGTTCAATTCCGGCCTTGATCCGGTTAATACTGATCCAATATTTTGTTCATCCGGTTTCTCGGGTGTAGTCCGGTCCACAACGGCAATCACCTGAATATGGGAGCCGATGTTAACCGGTGCTGATTGAAGAACGGGAACATAAACAGTACGTGTGCAGGAACCGAAAACGATAATCACAATCAGCAGTAGCCCACTGGAGTAAACTCCGCTAATGATTTTTCCGAAATTAGTTGTTTTAAAATACATTTGCTTTTATAATTAGTGACAAATTCATCACATGTGGCTTTATGACGCGATAACTAACTCTATAGAGTGACTCTGAATATATAATTTTTGTTTTGCAAGATAACAATATTCTGAAATACAAAACCATTTCCTCCTGGTATGGAAATGAACTGTGTGGATAATCAGGGGGAATGTTTGCGCTGATTTAGAGTCATCAGATTTTTCAGTTCAGCCTGGTTGCTGCAATGCTCCGTTCACCCAGGAAGACCGGCATCACGAAAGCCGTTTCCGGCTGCAAAGGGTTAACAGGTTTTTCAGTTCAGCAGGGGTTTCTGCAGTGAGCCATTTTTCCCGGAATTCTTTTTGCTCAGTCACTGAGGCAAGACAATCAAGCGCTTCAAACTGGGCTTTTCGTTTTTCTCTTGTACCCCCGACCAGAAATATGGCTTTTACTTCATCTTTCCGATCGGTAAATCTGATCCCCTTCCTGCTTCTTATTATTTTCAAAAACATCTCCCCCTCACCTTCCAGAACTATATGATGAATTGCTGTAAAACCGGCAACACAGATATTGGATTCCTTACGCCGGGCAAGAAAACGGGATAATAACTCATCTGCACTCATATCAACCTGGCCGGATATTTTTTCCACAACCTTTTCAATTACATTTTCAATGGTTTCTGGTCCGTCGATATCGGTAATTTCAGCATCCTTGATCAAATGATCAAAAAAATCCTGCTCAATTCCCTCCCGGTCAATGATTATCTCCCTGAGTTCATCTTCAAGAATGTCTTCTGTTAGCTCCCGGGCAGTTACCCTCTCAAGCAGATGCAGCAGGGCATATTCTTTTTTTTGTCTTTTCCGACCGTAAAACATGTAAACAATAAATCCTGCCAGTATCAACCCGAGAGTTATTTCGATGGCCTCTGCACCAAGATCAACAATAAGGAAAATAAACAATAAAATACTTGCTATCTGGAGCCATGGGTAGAACGGTGTTTTAAAACTTGGCTGGTAATTTACCATTTTACTTTCCCTCAAAATAATAACTGCAAAATTGGTAAGCACATAAAGAGCCAAAATTACCGTTGAAGCAGCTTTGACAAGTATCTCAAGGGGCAATAATAACGAAAGGAAAATAATTATTCCTGTTATGACAATAGCAATAGTTGGAGTACCGAATCTCTTATTAACTAATGAGAGCTTACCAGGCAGCAACCGATCGCGGCTTAAAGCCAGTGGATAACGTGCAGCCGCCATTATGCCGGCATTGGCAGTGGAGATGAAGGCAAGCAGGGAAGCCAGGGTAATAATCACATAGCCGGTGGTTCCCATAAACAATTGCGCGGAGTCGGCTACTGGGGTCATGGAGCCTCTGAAATTTTCGGGCTCAAGTGTTCCGGTTATGACAAATGTTACCAGTGAATATACAATTGAAACTACCACAACTGAAGAAATTATGCCCAGCGGCATATTTCTTTTGGGATTAATTATTTCTTCGGAAACATTGGATACCTGAATTAATCCGCCAAAAGTAACAAAAACGAATGCTGTGCCTACAAATATCCTGTTGATACCATTATCCAGAAATGGAGTGAATCGGCCTGGTTCTATTTCCGGAATACCAAAGGCAATAAAGATCACCAGCAACGTCAGCAGACTTACAACCAGAGTACTTTGAAATGCAGTTGCTTTTTTGACTCCTATAATATTAAGGAAAACAAAAATGCAACAAAAAACAAACCCGGTTATTATGTGGTTTATCCCCGTATAAGAATGAGCAACTTCTGCCAAACCAAATATTGCAAATGCGCTTTTAAGGAGAATGGCCGCCCATGCAAGAAAGCCGGTGAGTGTTCCCGCCAGGGGACCATAAGTTTTGTTTATGAAAAAGTAAGCACCACCGGATTTGGGCATTGCCGTAGATAATTCAATAACACTCAGTATCCCTAGTAATCCCAGCACTCCCGCCAGCAAGTAAGAGGCAAATACCGCCGGCCCTGCTATGTCGAAAGCCATACCTGGTAAAATGAAAATTCCTGAACTTATCATTGCCCCGGCGGCAATGCTGAAAACCCCAAAAACCGTTATTCTTTTTTTTAACATAATTTATATAATCACCCTTGTTTTTCCGTGGGAAGTCCCGCCAGGTTATTGCCGCACTATAATGACATCACCGCTTAACTGACAGGCCTTTCCCTCTGGTATAAAATAATGGAATTCTTCAATTCAACTGTATTTTCAATTTTGAGCCATTTATCCTTGAACTCTTTTTTGTTGGACAGATGGACCAGGTATGCAAGCACTCTCAGATGCAGCATCCTTTTTTCCCGGGTTCCACCCAGAAGGAAAAAAGCTTTTACATTATCTTTTTTATCGGAGAATTTAATCCCGCTTCTATTCCGTATCATGGTCAGAAACATCTTATTCTCCCCCTTTATAAAGACATGCAGGATAGCTGAAAAATCGGAAATGCAGATTTCGTGTTCTTTCTGGCCTTTCAGGAACCGGGATAATAACTCTTCCTCATCGAGATGAATATCAACCGCTAATTCGTTAACAGCCCTTTCAATGGCATCATGCGAGGAGACAGGTTTTTC
>SLPB01000039.1 GCA_007132225.1 Bacteroidales bacterium
GGCAGACAAAATAACATGAACAAACCATGCGGGTTCCATGGATTGAAAAGTAAAATATCCGAATCATGAATTGGTAACACATTGTTAAACAAATTGCTAACTATACTTTATACGAATGAATGGTTTAAAGAGTGGAGCCAGAACCCTTCAATGCTAGGATTCAGGAAAATAAACGGCAAAGTTAACAACATATAGTTTTTAAAACGAAACAATAAAGTCCGAAGTATCATGCAAATTGATAAATTTCAAAGTTTTTCAACATAACACTCTTAGGCTTAAATTATTGTAGATTATAAAAAATTCCTAAATTTTGTTAAATATATCAGGCAGCCCCGGTTTATATTTTTTTTCGTTTCAGCCGCAGACTGTTGCTTATTACAGATACAGAGCTAAAGGCCATGGCCGCACCTGCAATCATAGGATTAAGAAGATAACCCGTAAAGGGATACAGAACACCTGCTGCAATTGGTATACCTATGATGTTGTAGATAAAGGCCCAAAAAAGGTTCTGCCTGATTGTTTTTACAGTTTTACCGGATAAGCGAAGGGCAGTAACTATTTTATCAATATCACCCTTAATAATTGTAATATCAGAACTCTCCATGGCAATGTCGGTGCCCGATCCCATTGCGATACCCAGATCTGCCTGTGTGAGGGCCGGAGAATCATTTATCCCGTCTCCAACCATTGCAACAGTTCTGCCTGATGTTTGCAGCTCTTTAATGTAGCTAAGTTTATGATCGGGCATGGCATTTGCAATATATTTGTCAATACCGGCCATGCGCGATATTACACGGGCTGTTTCACGGTTATCTCCGGTAAGCATATGAACTTCGAGTCCCATTTTTTTCATTTCCTCCACCGAAACGGAAGCATTATCCCTTAGCCTGTCAGAAACAGCAAACACAATTTCTGCCTTTTCTCCTGAGGCAAAGAAAACAGCAGTCCTGCCCTCTTTTTCATACTCCCGGGCTTTATCCATTAAACCGGAGGAAATTGATATATTTTTATCCTCCATGAGCCTGCCGCTACCCGCCAGAAAATCTCGTTCTCCTTTCCTGAATTCAATTCCCCTGCCTGTAATACTATTAAAAGAATCAATTTTCTCAGGTTTTATTCCTTTTCCTGTAAGGTAGCGGACAACTGCTTGTCCCAAAGGATGTTCAGACCTTGATTCTGCTTCCAGCAGCAGGCCTTGAAAGCTTTCCCTGCCACTCTCTCCGCTTTCACTAATATATTCTGTCACCTCGGGTTTTCCTATTGTAAGCGTGCCGGTTTTATCCAGTACAATTGTATCTATCTTTCTTGCCATCTCAAGGCTTTGAGCTTCGCGCACCAGGATACCCAGATCTGCTCCCCTTCCTATTCCCACCATAAGGGCAGTTGGAGTTGCCAGTCCAAGTGCACACGGACAGGCTATTATCAGAACTGATACAGAGGTGACAAATGCATAGGTCAGCGGGGGGTAAGGGCCGGCAAAATACCAGGTAATAAAGGTCGCAATAGCAATAATGATAACAAGTGGAACAAATATACCCGCGAACTTGTCCACCATCTTTTGAATTCGTGCTTTACTGCCCTGTGCCTCTTCAACAAGTTTAATTATACGAGCCAGCATGGTTTCTGATCCAACTTTTTCGGCCTTAAAGCTGAAACTTCCGGCTCCGTTTATTGTAGATCCTATAACTTTGTCTCCTGCATTCTTCTCCGCCGGCATCGGTTCGCCGGTAATCATGCTTTCATCAATCCATGCCGTACCATCAACAAGTGTTCCGTCAACAGGGATTTTTTCTCCCGGCCTTACAATAATAAGTTGCCCCGGATATACCTGGTCAACAGGAATATCCTTAACTTCTCCGTCAATCAGCACTTTTGCAAATGCAGGCTGAAGTCCCATTAGCTTTTTTATTGATCCGGAAGTTTTTGATTTGGCCTTTTGTTCCAAATATCTGCCTGCGAGGATAAGTGTTATTATTACTGCAGCAGCTTCATAGTAAACGTGAGGCTGATGACCTCGTGCCAGAAGGAAGTCCGGAAAAAGAGTGTTGAAAAGACTGAATAAAAAAGCTGAGCCTGTACCTACGGCCACAAGGGTGTCCATACTTGCTTCTGCATGCCTGGCCTTTTTCCATGCAACTATGAAAAAATCCCGCCCAAGAATGGCAATCACCGGAAAGGAGAGCACCAGCATTATCCAGTTGGCATAGGGGGCATGCATAAAGAACATGCCATAAATAAAAACCGGCAGCGTCAATATTGCCGAGGCTTTAAATCTTTTGCGAAGCGTCTTTAATTTCCTGTTTTCCCTTTCCTCCCGGGATGCTCCTTGCACGTTTTCTCTCTTTGCAAGGGAAAACCCAGTCTTGCGCAGACGGGCATCAAGATCGGAGAACCCGGTTTCGTTGTCGTCGTATTCAACCAGCACATTGTTAAGTGCCAGATTGACATTGGCATAATGAACACCTGTGTTATTTTCAAGCAGTTTCTCAACACTGTTAGCACAGGAAGCGCATGTCATACCCTCAACGTTCCATGTCTCTTTTGCTGTAGCCATTATAGTTCTTCTAAAAGTTATAGCTCTTCGATTCTGTAACCGGCAGAAGTAACAAGTTCAATAACTTCCTTGCTTCCAATATCCTCGCTTTCCACAGTAAGAATCTTTTGTTGACTGTCAAGATTGACATCCCATTTGCTTATACGCGGTTCATTATCCAGAAATGGCCGGATTGCCGTTTTACAGCTATTGCAGTTGATATTGGTTTTGAATTTAAATTTTCCCATAAAGACGGATAATTTTCAAAATGATTTATTATTATTATAATGATTGTCAACTTCCGGTAAAAAAATTACTTAACCCGGTATTTTTTTCTTCCAATATAATAACAATAAACAATTATAAAGTGAAGTGGTTCAAAAACGGATGGTGCCGGGGAAATATGTTTTGGTGCAATATTAAATATTACTGCGTTTCTATAAAAAAACTGATTTTATTAAGGCCAGAAAATTTAACCTGGACAAAATCCACAGGAGACAGTTAAACAAAAATTTTCATTTTTTGAGAGATTCATGTATTACTATTTAAAATTATTTTTACATTTGTTGCTTCTTAATAAGAAAAATTTATTTTTTAAGTTCAATTCAGAATAATGTCAAAGGTGTTTTCTCATATGTGGTTGTGGCACGCCGGAATTTTTCGGTAGAGGGAACCCGTATGCATATATTTTATTTTCAGTAAATAAAAAAACCGCAGGGATCCCTGCGGTTTTTTGTTTTAATTATTATATATCTGATGTTTATGAATTTTATATTTATCAAATGGTGGAGGCGGGTTTCAATTTTATGGTTATTCCCCGGGTGTTTTTAATTATTAAAACGATAAACTGATAATTGAAACATGATAATTAATCAATTGAATAAAAAACAACAATAAATGAAAGAAAACAAACAAATTGAAGCTATGGCCGATATAAATCCGGATGTTATTGAAATAGATCAGGCACTTTTTTCAGATGGGATGTATGGTAAATTTGGAGGTATGTATGTCCCGCCTCCACTGGAAAGCAAACTTCACAAACTTGCCGGTGAATTTAAATCTGCTGTTTATGATCCCGGTTTTAGAAATGAATTTATATACTATCTCAAAACATTTGTAGGACGTCCGTCCCCATTATTTTATGCCAGGAACCTTTCCCAGCGGATTGGCAGTAAAATATACCTTAAACGGGAGGATCTTAATCACACCGGGGCTCATAAAATAAATAACACTATAGGACAGATACTCCTTGCCAGGCGAATGGGAGCAAAAGAAGTGATTGCTGAAACTGGTGCGGGCCAGCACGGTGTTGCTACGGCAACTGCAGCTGCACTTGTTGGTATCAAGTGCAAGGTGTTTATGGGGAAGGTCGATGCAGAAAGGCAATCTGTAAATGTAAGCCGCATCAAACTTCTTGGAGCTGAGTTAATAACCACCGATATGGGTACTGCCACCCTTAAGGATGCGGTAAATGCTGCAATTGAATATTGGGTGGTCAATCCGGATTCTTTCTACCTGCTGGGATCTCAGGTCGGACCCCACCCTTATCCGGTTATGGTAGGATATTTCCAGCACATTGTTGGTAAGGAGGCCCGGCAACAAATACTTGAAGCAGAAGGACGCCTGCCAGATTCAATATTTGCATGTGTTGGTGGAGGGTCAAATGCTATTGGCCTGTTTGGCGCATTTTTAAAAGATACCGACGTTGAGATACATGCGGCAGAAGGAGGAGGGTCCGGAAGTAAGCCCAAAACAGCAGCCACATTGAATTTTGGTGTTCCGGGTGTTTTCCAGGGGACCTATTCATATTGTCTGGTAGATGGGCAGGGTCAGCCCACAGATTCATGGTCGATTGCCGCAGGACTGGATTATCCGGGCATTAGTCCCCAACACGCATACCTTAAGGAAACCGGAAGGGCTCATTACCATTCCATAACAGATCAGGAAGCTATAGATGCCTTCCGAATGCTGTCTCGGACAGAAGGTATAATACCTGCAATTGAATCATCACATGCCATTTCCCTGGCAGAAAAATTGCTTAAAGACAAAAACAAACTTGCAGTGATCAACCTTTCCGGCAGGGGAGATAAAGATGTTGAAAGAGATCTGGCATAAATATTTTATATAAATCCATATGGAAAAACTAAAAATTGCAATTCAGAAATCCGGACGACTAAGTGAAAAATCTCTTGATATAATAACTGAAGCCGGAATAAATCTAATAAACGGCTCCAGGAAACTCATCTCCCAGTCGTCAAATTTTCCACTTGAAATACTTTATCTTCGTGATGATGATATTCCGCAATATGTTGCCGACGGAGTGGCCGATGCAGGTATTGTTGGTGAAAATGTGTTTATGGAAACGGGAATTGAGCTTGAAATACTTGAAAGGCTCGGATTTTCGCGCTGCCGGCTTTCCCTGGCAGTACCGAAATCAGGTAATTATAGCGGACCTGATTATTTTTCAGGTAAAAAAATTGCAACATCCTATCCCAATATACTGAAAACTTATCTTCAAAAAAGAGGCATTAAGGCAGAGATTCACGTCATAAATGGATCGGTTGAGATAGCCACAGGTATAGGATTGGCAGATGCAATTTTTGATATTGTCAGTTCCGGAAGTACTCTTATCAGTAACGGGTTAAAGGAGGTTGAAAAGATCATGGATTCAGAGGCAGTATTACTGGCTTCCCCTTTAATGGAGAAAAATAAAACTGTTATAATGACCGATCTTTTATTCAGGCTAAGGACAGTTCTTGCTGCAAGAAACAATAAGTATATATTGCTCAATGCTCCTGATGATAAGCTGGAACAGATAATAAGCATCCTGCCCGGCATGAAGAGCCCGACTGTTCTGCCTCTTGCATTAAAAGGATGGAGCTCCGTACATTCTGTTGTTAACGAGAATGATTTCTGGCAGGTTATTGGCAAGCTGCGGGAATATGGTGCTGAAGGAATACTTGTTATTCCTATTGAGAAAATGATATTTTAACTAAATCCTGGCTTATGAAAATAATAATAAACCCGCCGGTTGCTGAGTGGGAAAAACTATGCAGCCGCCCCTTGCTTGAAAACGTTAAGCTTGAAAGGGAGGTAAGGATCATAATGGATGAGGTGAGAAAAGGAGGCGATGAGATGCTGAGAATATTCAGCCGTAAGTTTGACGGGGTTGAGATTGACAGGCTGGAAGTTTCAGGGGAGAAGATTGAAGAATCAGCCGGCTTGCTTGATGACCGCTTAAAGGATGCAATTAATATTGCTGTAAAAAATATCGAAGCATTTCATCTTGCCCAGAAGCCATCTGAAATAAAGGTTACCACCATGCCCGGAGTGGAATGCAGTATGCGTTACCTTCCCATAGAGAGGGTGGGCCTTTATATTCCCGGGGGAACAGCTCCGCTGTTCTCAACTGTACTTATGCTCGGTATTCCCGCCAGAATTGCCGGTTGCCGTGAAGTTGTCCTGTGCTCTCCGCCCGGGGAATCGGGCAGTATTCATCCTGCCATATTGTATGCAGCTTCCCAGGCATCTGTGAAATCTGTTTTTTGTGTAGGGGGTGCCCAGGCTATTGCTGCAATGGCATATGGTACCGAAAATGTTCCGAAAGTGGATAAGATATTCGGCCCGGGAAACCAATGGGTTACAATGGCCAAGCAGATAGCTGCCAGTTCGGGAATAGCCATTGATCTTCCCGCAGGACCATCTGAAGTGGTTGTTGTTGCTGATAAATCTGTTCCTCCTGAATTTATTGCTGCAGATCTTCTTTCTCAGGCAGAGCACGGTCCGGATAGCCAGGTCATGCTTCTTACAACCGACAGGGAGATAATAGAACCGGCCAGGGTGGAAATTGAAAGGCTGTTAAACAGGTTGCCCCGGAAGGAAATTACTGCAGCAGCACTCAAGTATGGCAGTATTGTTGTATTCGATAACTATGATCTGCTAATGGACTTCGTGAATGATTATGCGCCTGAACATCTTATAATTGCCACTACCAATTATAATCAGCTTGCAGAAAAAGTGCTAAATGCAGGATCGGTATTTCTGGGTAATTACACACCAGAGAGTGCAGGAGATTACGCTTCGGGCACGAATCATACCCTCCCCACTAACCGCTTTGCCAGGGCCTGGAGCGGGGTGGGGACAGAAGCATTTATGAAAAGAATAAGTTTTCAGGAAATATCCGGTGGCGGGTTGCAGGCACTGGGACCGATGATTGAGTTCATGGCCCAGGCAGAGAAACTGGAGGCTCACCGGCAGGCAGTAAAGGTAAGGCTTGATCATTTAACCAGACAAAGTAATTTTTCATGGGAGCAATCTATTCATTGATACGGCAAAATATAAGGGACCTGAAGCCCTATTCTTCGGCCCGGGATGAGTATACGGGTGAAGATGCGGTTTTTCTTGATGCAAATGAAAATCCTTATTTTCATCCACTCAACAGGTATCCTGATCCCCGTCAAAGAGACCTTAAGAAAATGATTGCGGGTATGAAATCTGTTTCTGAAAAAAATATATTTCTGGGAAACGGAAGCGATGAGGCAATTGATATCCTGATCAGGGCCTTTTGTGAGCCGGGCACCGACAATATAGTTTCAATTGATCCGACATATGGAATGTATGAAGTTTCTGCTGCAATAAACGGAACAGAATACCGCAAAGTTCCTCTTAAGAGTGACTTTAGTCTTAATGTTGATGCACTTCGTGATAGTTCAGATCAAAACACAAAAATTATTTTCCTATGTTCCCCAAATAATCCCACTGGAAATAGTTTCACTCATTCAGATATAAATAATATTGTGAAATGGTTTAACGGCATCCTGATTATTGATGAGGCATATATTGACTTTTCCGTAAATCAGGGCTTTATTGGTATGATTGACAGGATTAACAATCTGGTTGTTCTTCAGACCATGTCAAAGGCATGGGGAAAAGCAGGGATCAGACTTGGAATGGCATTTGCCGGTGAGCAGATTACAGATGTTATGAATAAGATCAAACCTCCCTACAACATTAACTCTCTAACAATTCACGAAGGCCTTACCACGCTTGGTAATGAAAATGAAAAGAATATGAGGGTTTCACAAATAATTAATGACAGAAACCGGCTTTTTGAGAAAATGCAGAAACTCAAAACTGTTAAAAAAGTTTATCCTTCAGACGCTAATTTCCTGTTGGTTGAGGTAGATGATGCAGCAGGAATATATAATTACCTGATTTCCAAAAATATTATAATTCGTAACCGTTCGGGAATCGCCCGGTGCAAAAACTGCCTGCGGATTACTATTGGTACAACTGAAGAAATCGAGCAGTTACTTAAAGCGTGGATTAATTATGAAACTTCGAACAAATAATTTGCTAACCATATCATACAGATGAAGAGAGCTTTGTTTATTGACCGCGACGGAACTTTGATTGTTGAGCCACCTGAAGACTACCAGGTTGACTCTCTGGAAAAGCTGGAATTTCTTCCAGGTGTCTTCAGGGCTATGTACAATATAAGTAAAAACCTTGATTACGAATTGGTAATAGTGACCAACCAGGATGGTCTTGGCACTGAAAGCTATCCCGAAGCTGATTTTTTGAAGGTGCAGGAAAAAATGCTGAAAGCATTTGAAAATGAAGGAGTGGTTTTTGATGATATATTGATCGATAAATCTTTTCCTCAGGATAATCGTCCAACAAGAAAACCCCGGACCGGACTTATGAAGATGTATATGAGCGGAGAGTATGATCTGGCCGGCTCATGGGTTATAGGCGACCGTCTGACGGATATAGAGCTTGCAGCTAATCTGGGTGCAAAGGGAATATTAATCGGAAATCAGAACATGTGGAAAGAGATAAAGGAAGCTTCGCTGGGATCCAGTTGCGTGCTGGTAACCAA
Organism: Bacteroidales bacterium; assembly: GCA_007132225.1. Taxonomy (GTDB): domain Bacteria; phylum Bacteroidota; class Bacteroidia; order Bacteroidales; family PUMT01; genus PXAP01. Next base: position 8,415 of record SLPB01000039.1, read on the forward strand.
TAGCTGGGATGAGATATTTACTCATCTTCTTTTACCTGAGAGGATAGCAGTGGTGGAGCGGGAGACTTCAGAGACTAAAATTGGCATAAAACTTTCTCTTGACGGCACTGGTAAATCTTTGGCAGATAGCGGACTTGGCTTTTTTGATCATATGCTTGAACAGATTGCCCGCCATTCCGGGTGTGATATAGAAATAAAGGTCAAAGGAGATCTTTACCGGGATGAGCATCATACTATTGAGGATACAGGACTAGCCCTGGGAAGTGCTTTCCTTAAGGCACTTGGAAACAAGAGGGGTATAGAACGCTACGGGTTTTTTCTTCCTATGGATGATTCTGCCGTTCTTGTGGGAATAGATTTTGGCGGTCGTTCCTGGCTTAACTGGGAGGCTGAATTTAAAAGGGAGAAGATAGGGGATGTGCCTACGGAAATGTTTTCGCATTTTTTCCATTCTTTTTGCGAGGAGGCCAAGTGTAATCTCTTCATCAGGGCAAAGGGAGATAATGAACATCATAAGATAGAAGCGATCTTTAAAGCTTTTGCCCGCAGCATAAGGATGGCGGTTAAAAGGGAAGCGCTAAACAATGAATTGCCTACCACAAAAGGCTTTTTATAATAATAAAAATTAGCCTCTGGCAGATAATAAAATATGAATACCTTATATGGAACACACATTGACAAGCTGAATTAACAATTTGTGTTTGTGCAACATATTGATTAATGAGTTTCTGCAATTATTAATCAATATGTTATAAAGTAAGTCTGTGATTTTTTATCTGCGGGATTAAATTAACTGAGTTTGCTTCAACAATAAGATTAAAAGAAGGATTACCGTGAACCAAAAAATAGTTATAATTAAATATAACGCCGGAAATATCAGGTCGGTCGATTTTGCCCTGCGGCGCATGGGGATAAATGCTGAAATTACCGGTGATCCTGATAAGATAAGAACAGCAGCCAAAGTTATTTTTCCCGGGGTCGGGGAAGCGAGTGGTACTATGGAGTATCTCAGGCAGCGCGGACTGGATATTGTTATTAGTCAGCTCACCCAGCCTGTTTTGGGAATTTGCCTTGGGATGCAGTTGATGTGCAGATATTCAGAAGAAGGATTTACTGATTGTCTGAATATTTTTGATACGGAAGTGATTAAGTTTACAGGGGGTAAGGTTCCCCACATGGGGTGGAATGCCCTCGAAAAACTTAACGGGAAGTTGTTTTATAAATTAAACAAGGGAACATATGTATATTATGTGCATTCTTATTTTGTTCCTGAAAACATTAACACAACTGCCGTAAGTTTTTATGGTATACCTTTTTCTGCTGCCATGCAGCGTGACAATTTTTATGCCACTCAGTTTCATCCGGAGAAATCCGGCGGCTATGGTGAACTAATACTTAAAAATTTCATCTCTTTATGATAGATCTTATTCCTGCAATAGACCTTATAGAAGGTAAATGTGTCCGCCTTATAAAAGGGGATTTCAAATATAAAACTGTTTATTCTTCAGATCCTGTTGATATGGCAATGAAATTTTATGATTATGGGTTTACAAGGCTTCATCTTGTCGATCTTGACGGGGCAGAAAGGGGGCGTCTTAAACATCTGAAGATTATGGAGAGAATTGCAGTAAAAACCGGTTTGCAAATCGATTTCGGGGGAGGAGTGCAAAATTTGTCAGATGTGCATTCCATTATTAATGCCGGGGCATTTATGGTGTGCATTGGAAGTATGGCTGTAAAGGACGAGAAGGAGTTTGATAAAGTACTGGAGCATTTTGGTCCGCAAAGGATCATTCTTGCCGCCGATACGAAAGATGACGAGCTGGTGATTTCAGGATGGAAGGAGTCGGCCGGGGTTTCCGTTTTTAATTTTATAGACAAGATGACCGCAAAGAACATTGGCAGCATCCTTTGTACTGATGTTAATAAGGATGGAATGCTGGGGGGAACCGCCCTGTCGCTGTATGAAAGAATTATGGAAAGATTCCCTGAATTATATCTCATAGCCAGCGGGGGGGTAAGTAATATAAGCGATATAGAAATGCTTGAGAAATCTCCCGTTCCTGCAGTGGTCTTCGGAAAGGCTTTTTATGAAGGAAAACTGAAGATTGAGGAACTTAAACACCTGTTGTAGTTGTTGCTTATTATCTGAATTTTTATCACAAATTACTAAAATATGCTTGCAAAAAGAATTATACCCTGCCTTGATGTTTTCAATGGAAAGGTAGTAAAAGGAATAAATTTTATCAACCTGAAAGAAATCGGGGATCCTGTGGAGCATGGTGCCCTTTATTCTCAGCAGGGAGCAGATGAGCTTGTTTACCTGGATATTACAGCAACACATGAAAAACGAAAGCTGCTTTCGGACCTGGTAAGAAGAATTGCTGAAAATATTAATATTCCCTTTACAGTTGGCGGGGGTGTTAATCAGCTCTCTGATGCTGATGCACTGTTAAGTGCCGGAGCTGATAAAATAAGTGTTAATTCAGCTGTTCTTTTGAACCCTTCACTGATAGACCAGATTGCCAAATCTTTTGGCAGCCAGTTTCTGGTAGTGGCTATTGATGCTAAAAATATTGACGGACGCTGGGTTGTATATCGTAATGGTGGCAGAATAGCTACTGATCGTGAGCTCTTTGAATGGGCAGGCGAAGTGGTCCTTCGGGGAGCCGGTGAAATACTTTTCACCTCAATGGATCATGACGGTGTTAAAAACGGTTATGCCTGCAAAGAGCTTGCTATGTTGTCAGATGCTTTGCCAATTCCTGTTATTGCATCCGGCGGTGCAGGTGCTCCTGAGCATTTTCTTGAGGCATTCAAGACAGGAAAAGCTGATGCTGCTTTGGCAGCCAGTGTATTTCACTATAATGAAATAGCAATTCCGGAGTTGAAAGAGTATCTTCATCAGAATAATGTTACAGTTAGATTATAAAAATTATGGAAATTGATTTTAAAAAGGGCGGCGGACTTGTGCCTGTTATAGTACAGCATGCAGATACCATGAGTGTGCTGATGCTTGCCTATATGAACAAAGAGGCATATGATCGGTCTCTTAAAACCCGGAGGGCCACTTTTTTCAGTCGGTCACGAAATGAGATCTGGGAAAAAGGGGAGATTAGCGGAAACTGGCTTGAGATTAGGGATTTATCTATTGATTGCGATGGAGATACACTGCTGCTCAGGGTAGAGCCCAAAGGGCCTGTATGTCATACCGGCACTGATACCTGCTTTGGAAATGTTAAAAAAAGTGATTTCCCCTTTCTTGAGAAACTTGATGAAATTATTGCCTCACGGAAAAATACACTTCCGGAAAACTCCTACACCACTGCCCTGTTTAAAGCCGGAATAAATAAAGTTGCCCAGAAAGTCGGAGAGGAGGCTGTGGAGCTTGTGATTGAGGCAAAAGACGATAATGATGAACTGTTTCTGAATGAAGCCGCTGACCTTCTTTATCATTTGATTGTTTTGCTTCGATATAAAGAATATTCACTACATGATGTTATATCTGTTCTCAAGAAACGCCATTCCTGAAACAATTATCATCTATTCCCACTTGCAGCAGCTTAATATATACAATTAATACATGGAGCAATATTGAACAAAATCGCCTTCATTATTGTCTTGTTGTTATAAGTGTAATTTATTAACTAAAAACAACAAGTTATGAGTAAGCATTTTGCAAGTGCACGCTGGGATGGAAACCTGGCAAAAGGTAATGGCAGTTATGGTTTAAAGACAAGTGGATATAAAGGATCATACAGGTTTTCCACAAGATTTGAGGATGATAAAAATGCCTCCAGTCCCGAAGAGCTGATAGGAGCAGCTCATGCAAGCTGTTTTTCAATGGCCTTCGCACATGATCTTGACCAATCCGGATTCAAACCCGAAAGTATTGAAACAGAGGCTGAAGTAACTCTTTCTAAATCTGAAGGAGGTTTTGCCATAAAAGACATTTTACTCAAAACACGGGGGAAGGTTTCAGGAATCGGTAAAGATGAATTTTTAGAAATAGCGGACAAGTCCAAAAATAATTGTCCTGTTTCAAAGGCACTTAAAGGAGTGACAATCTCCCTTAATGCCGAGCTTCTGTAAAGGTACTGCCTTGATGACATTTCCTTTCTGAAAGACATTTTTTTTTATTTAACGTGGCTATTATAGTAATAGCCACGTTTTTTTGTGAGGTTGAATTACCCGGCAATCTTCCCATTCCGAATCATGCTTATCCTTATTTAAAATGTTTAAAAATAAAGCTACTTAACGTGAGCCGTTTTTGACTTAATTCTTGTATAGAGAGTTGAAGAGAATTGTTATTTATAATTAAACTAAATAAGCTATGAAAAGAAATTTCGGACTACTACTTTTTGTATCGACTATGCTGATGCTTTTTACAGCATGTGAAGAAGACGAATTAACACCAGATATAAATATTATTGCAAATGCGGGACCTGATCAGACTGTGGAAACTGGTCAGGAAGTGCTTCTGGATGGAACTGCATCGGTTGATGAATCGGGCGAGGGTGTACAGATAGAATGGTCGTTCCAATCACGGCCGTCAGGCAGTGATGCTGTGATCCAGGATGCTGGTTCAATAATTGCGAGATTTACTCCCGACCTCGATGGATCTTATGTAGTTAAGTTATCGATAAACAATAACCATGGGAGCAGCTCTGATGAAACCACTGTTATTGCAACAGCGTCGGGCGGGGCAACCGGCACAATTGAGATCAGCAGTAATATTACAGATGATCTGTTAATGGAGATGATAACCCCCGAAGGAATAGCTGATTATATTGTTACTTCCAATATTGATGTTAGGGCAAATCTGGTAATTGAACCCGGGGTTATAGTGGAATTCCGTTCTGATGCAGGTATGAGGGTTCGCCAGGAAGGCAGCATAAAAGCTGTTGGAAATCAACAGGATTCAATTATTTTCAGGGGTACGGTAAAGGTTCCGGGCCACTGGAGAGGCCTGAGGGTAGACTCTAATAATCCGGTCAATGAACTGGCTTATATTGCAATAAAACATGGTGGATCAGATGGAGTCGGAGGAAGTGTTGCCGAAAGAAATCGTAAAGCCAACCTGATTATCCAGTCTGATGCAGTAAGGCTCAAGGCTCACAATATGCTCATCGCAGAAGGAAGTGAGCATGGTTTATACATTCATGCTATAAATAACCCCTTTGTCGAGTTATCCAATAACACCTATACCCGTAATTCAAGGCCGGCCTATGTTGATGCCGCAATGTTTTATCTGCTTGACGGTGAAAGTGATTATACGGGCAATGATCATGATTATATTGCTGCTTCAACAGACATGACCCTTTCATCCCCGACTGCCTGGCCTAAACTCAATGTTCCTTTGGAACTCCCCGGGGTAACAGTTGACAGTGACCTTGAGATAGAACCAGGCGCACAATTTTTAGTCGCCGGCGGTAAGGGGATCTACGTGAGATCCGGGGGTTCAATCCATGCGGTTGGTGAAGATACGGATCCAATAGTTTTAAAAGGCAAAATAGATGTAAGGGGGCACTGGAATGGTATCAGGATCACCAGTAATAACCTCAACAGGCTTGAGTATCTTGAAATTCATAATGGGGGCCAGGGAGGTCTTGGCGGCAGCGTAGCAGAAAGAAACAGAAGCACGAGTCTGATGCTTGATGAAAATGCCCGCGTTGTGGTCAGTAATGTAACTATTTCAAAAAGTGAAAATTATCCTTTCTGGATCAGGGGTGGAGGCAATATGAATATAGAGTTTGTTTCCAATACAATTACAGATAATAAACATGCCGGTTGGGTTGATGCCAGGTATTTCCATGTACTGGACGGCAGCAGCAGTTTTACAGGCAATGACACAGAAAGGATATCTTCCGGGGCTGATGTTACTATTGCACAGGACCGGACATGGAAAAAAATAGATGTTCCCTATGCTCTTCCGCAGGTAACTTTCACGGAGGGCATTCTCACTATTGAAGCGGGTGCAAGTTTTCAGGCCAATAACGACGGATATTTATATGTAAGGGGAAACGGAGCCTTAAAAGTTCTTGGCACGCAGAACAATCCTGTTGAGTTCACTGGCCAGACACAGGTTCGTGGTGCATGGAGGGGAATGAAGATAATCACAAATAATCCCCAGAACCAGCTATCTCATATGATTATTAAGCACGGGGGACAGAATGGTATCGGTTCCTCGGTAGCAGAGAGAAACAGGGTAGCCTCCCTGATGCTGGATGAAAATGTCAGGATATCAATTGACAACATTGCCATTCACGAAAGCCTTGAATATGCTTTCTGGATCAGGCATGTAAACAATCTTAATATTGAGTTCTCCAATAACACTTTTACCGGTAATGAAAAGCTTGCCATGGTAGATGCAAGATATTTTCACGTTCTCGATGGCAACAGTTCCTATTCGGGCAATGATGATGATATTATACGATCAGATGCAAATACAACTGCTTCAGGAAATATAAAATGGGACAGGCTGGATGTTCCCTATGAGCTGCCTGATATAGTCCAGGTGGAAGGAAACCTTGAAATTGAAGCAGGAGCCAGGTTCGAAGGTAATAATGATGGGGGACTCGATATTTTATCAACAGGTTCAATTCGTGCGATTGGTACTCCGGGTGATGAAATTGAATTTGTCGGGGGCATAAATTCACCAGGTCACTGGAGGGGTATAAATGTGCGGTCGGCAGATTCCGGTAATGAAATCTCTCATTTTGTTATCAGGCATACCGGAAGTAATGGATTTGGGAGCTCCGTCTCGGACCGCAGCCGTCAACAGGCAATTCAGGTATGGGGTGGATTCCTTAAACTGACCAACGGTGAAATAACCGATGGTGCAGGTGACGGTATAAAATCTCATGCAGGAGGGGTGATTGAAAGGTCCGGTATCACTTACAGCTCAATTAATGGTGAGAATGAGGTGGGCTTTTAAAAATGGGGCAATAGTGAAATTTGTTTGCAGGGAAAGATTAAATATGAAAAATAATGTTGGAACTTATGTTTTAAAATTTAAAACAATATGCTTATGAAAAAAAAGTTATTGGTTATTTTGCTGATGTTTATTTCCTTAAACTCATTTTATCTTGCCTCCCAGGATATGTTTAACTACAGGGGACAGGATATTCTTGGGGGAGGATTATCCCTTGGTTATTACAGTTATGGATTCACTGGTTCCAGAAGTATTGGAATTCCCCCGCTATCCGCCTATTATGAGCTGGGACTTCATGACCATATAACTGCCGGGCCCTTCCTGGGATATGCAAGATGGAGTTACAAGTATGCTGTACAGGATTACAGATATTCCTGGTCATTTATTAATGCCGGTGCAAGGGGAAGTTTTCATATAACCGGCTTTATGAATGAAATTCTTGGTACCGAGATTGATGAGGAAAAGATTGACTGGTATCTTACTCTGCTGGCTGGCATGGAATTCAGACAATATTCCGATACCGGGAATAATACACTTGGTTATGCAAACCAATCCAATTTTTTCATCGGACCAAGTGCCGGGGTAAGATATTACTTCTCAGAAAATCTTGCCGTTTATCTTGAAGGAGGCAGAGGAGCATTTGGAGCAGTTTCTTTTGGAGTTTCTCTAAGGAGATAGAGTAACATGGCAGTCACGGTTCACAGTCACTATTGATACTACAAGACCCTGATAATTAAATTTATCAGGGTTTTGTTTGAAAATATACTGACCGGCCTTTTTTACCAAAGTGAAGGCGCGGGGACAGATAATATAATTTTTGCTGTATCCATTCTGCATTACAGGGTAGTCTGTTTTGACTGCATCGAAGCTTTGACCGCAACTATATATAATTCAGGAGGTGTTTAAGGTCTGCTTCCAAAGAGTATACAGTATTGTAGCGTTTGCGGATATCGGGCACGATGGATCTGTTGAATATTGCACATAGGTCTGCGCCGGCCATGATCGGCAGCATTTTGCTGTACCTGGATTTCAGTAGTCGTGATAAATCTGATAAAACCTTTGAAGAGTTTGCTTCATAGTCTTCATATAAACAGAGTTGCGGCAGCTTGCCTGTTATCATCTTATAAAGCAACAGTCCGAGCTGATATATATCGGAAGCAGGAGAAAGCTGTTTGCCATTAAGCTGTTCCGGTGAAGCGTAGCAAATGGTACCAGAAAAGTTTGATTTTTTTCCTGGCTGATTTACCCCCTCTTGTATTATTTCCGATATTCCAAAATCTATTACCTTGACATTCAGGTCATCTGTGACAAGGATATTGGCGGGCTTAATATCCTGATGTATTATCTGATTGTTATGGGCGTATTTAATTGCCTGACAAACCTTCATAAACAGTTTCAGCCTGTAATTGAGGTTTAATTTATTCTGTTCACAAAAACGGTCTGCCGGAATACCATCAATATATTCCATTATTAAAAATGGATATCCGTTATCAGTTATTCCATGGTCAAAAAGAGTTGCAATGTTAGGGTGGTTGATGCTGGAGAGTATTCGTTGTTCGTTTCTGAATCTTTCAGCATAGGTGTCATTCCGGAAAGATGGTTTCATTATTTTGATTGCTGCCAGTTGTTCAGACCGCCCCCCCGCTTTTTTTGCCAGATATATCTCCGACATTCCTCCCTGATTAATGATCCTTTTTATAATAAATCTGTCAATTCTGTCACCCTTTTTAAACCCAGGCGGCTTATTGGAAAGGGATATCTCATTTTCAATACGTTTTCTGAGAATATTAAAATATGCTCCGGCCTTTTTATGGTTATGCAGTAGCTGTTTTACTTCTTCCCGCATCCTGAAATTTCCATTTCCGTTAACCTTCAGTAATTCATCCCATTTATGGGGTGAATGATTCTGACAAAGTTCAAACAATATGGATACTTTGTTCATATATTCATCGCTCTTGTTCATGGCGGGGCTGTTTGGACTTACGGGTAGTGAAATTAAATACCATTCTTCAATGAACACTGCAATATACTTAGTAACACCCCTTAGACTTGAAATTTTAGAGCCGCGAAATACACTCTAAAAGGAGTTTAGATGGGTGTATAACCATGTTTTTGCCAGATTCCAGGATCGCTTTACCGTTGCAGGACTAATGTCAAGTGCAGAAGCGGTTTCCTCAACAGACATACCCCCGAAAAACCGGCATTCAACTATTCTTGCCTGCCTGCTATTTTCATTCTCGAGTTTTTCAAGAGCGTCATTAACTAAAATCAACTCTTCTGCGGTTTGATCGCTAAGATGAACTGAATTGTGAATATCGTCGAATGATACTCGTTTTTCTGATCCTCCGCGCCGGAGAGCCCTTTTTTTAATTGATGCATTCACCAGTATTTGCCGCATAGCCTTTGAAGCCACAAAACAAAAGTGCGCCCGGCTCTTATAAGTGGCAGAACCTGCTCGTATTATTTTTAAATATGTTTCGTGAACAATAGCAGTTGTATTGAGGGTTTCCATATTAAAAAACTGAAACCTCAGGTTGTGTGCATTTTGACGAAGTTCCCGGTAAACAAACGGGAATAACTTATTAAAAGCGTTTTTGTCTCCCCTGCTAAATTCTTCAAGGTATAAAGTGATTTCATTTTCAGAAACCTCTTTGTTTTCAGTCATGTCATAAAAGAATTTTGGATACTCTTATATACTTCAATATGTATATGTATACAACTAAATCCTGAAATTGTTGACAAGGTGCAATTAATAATTTATTCCGTCACCCTTTATTCTTTCTGTTTTGCCTTATATAGCAGGAGTTCAGTTGTTATTAACAGCCAGGTTAGAGAATCAGGTTTAGGATAAGGATTAGGTGTTCAGGCAAGTTTTCACTGCCTGTAAGTTTAAAAAAAGGGTGGCCGGACAGCACCCTTTTTTTTATTAAGGATTTTTTCACCATTGTTTTGGGGGTACAAATATTATTTATAAATTACATAATCTAAATACTAAGGTACAAGAACATATGGTAAAAAAAGAGACTAAGCGTCCTGATCCTGAGAAACATCTGAAAAGTACAAATAAATATTTCGATGTTGATCCACCCATTTTCTGGATTTCGGCTCTTCTTATAGTAATGTTTATCCTGATAACTCTCCTGGTAGGAGAGCCGATGGATCAGATTTTTAGTATTATCCAGGACAGCATTTCTGAAAATGCCGGATGGTTTTTTGTATTAGCTGTAAATTTATTTCTTGTTTTTTCTCTTGTTATAGCTTTAGGTAAGTTTGGTGACATAAAACTTGGGGGCAGGACCTCCGAGCCGGAGTTTTCGAGAGCTGCATGGTTTTCTATGCTGTTTAGTGCGGGAATGGGGATCGGTATACTTTTCTGGAGCGTAGGTGAACCTATACTTCATTATGTGGCACCACCTACGGGTACAGGTGGTACTGTTTTTTCCGCACAGAAATCCATGCAGTATACATTTCTTCACTGGGGATTTCATGCCTGGGGAATTTATGCTCTGGTTGGCATGTCGCTGGCTTTTTTTACTTTTAATAAAAAACTGCCACTTACAATAAGTTCTGTTTTTTTCCCCCTAATAGGTGAACGTATCTATGGTGGGTTGGGTAAAGCCATTAATATCCTTGCAGTTCTGGCTACTTTGTTTGGGCTGGCAACTTCTCTCGGGCTTGGAGTACAGCAGGTGAGTGCAGGGCTGAACCACCTTACGGGACTGCCTGATACAGTAACGGTACAGGTGATTCTGATCTGCGTTATCACTCTTGCCGCCACCGGATCGGTGGTGGCCGGTCTGAGTGCTGGTGTGAAAAGACTTAGCCAGATGAATATCATTATAGGAGCAGTTTTTCTTCTTTTTATAATATTTGTGGGTCCTACCTTGTTCATTATGGGATCATTTGTTCAGAACATTGGAGCATATCTCCAGAATTTTTTCGAACTGAGTTTCTGGACCGAAACATATCATCAATCGGACTGGCAAGCAAGCTGGACAGTATTTTACTGGGCATGGTGGATTAGCTGGTCGCCATTTGTAGGGATGTTCATTGCCCGTATATCCAGAGGACGTACAATACGGGAATTTATACTGGGTGTTCTGATAGTACCTACGTTAATCACATTTCTCTGGCTCTCATCTTTCGGGGGATCAGCATTATTTCTTGAACTTAATGGTATTGCCGACCTTACTACTGCTGTGCAAAGCAATGTAGCCACCTCACTTTACGTTTTACTGGAGCAGTTTCCGTTGAGCACTGTTACATCAATAGTTGGTGTATTGCTGGTCACCAGTTTTTTTGTCACCTCATCTGACTCCGGTTCTTTGGTAATTGACAGCCTCACCGCCGGGGGCAAACTGGATGCGCCTGTGCCCCAAAGAATATTTTGGGCAATGACCGAAGGTGCGGTGGCAGCTGTACTTCTTATTGGTGGCGGACTGGGGGCTTTGCAGACAGCTGCAATTATAACCGGATTGCCATTTGCTGTTATTTTGATGATAATGGCATACAGCCTTCTCCAGGGGTTAAGGGAGGAGCATAATAAAATAACCCGCTACAAAGTTGAAAAAGAGGAAAAATCTTATCAGGAAAAAATTAAGAACATAATAGCCAAAAGAAATCAAACAAAAAGAAAATAATAACCAGTAATAATAAATTCCGGTCCGCCTTGATTGAACCTAAATTGCATTGTCAAAAAAAACGTATAATCTTTAAAAGGTTGACGGCTGCACCTTAATTGTTTTCCTGTTAAAAACTTGTCAGGGTGGGTATTAATGAAAATTTAAATATTTAACCATGATCAATAAATTCGATAAAATTCTTATTTGCCTGGATCTGACGGAGATGGACCATTTTCTAATCAATTATGCAAATTATATTGTAAAGACATTCAAACCGGGCAGACTTATCTTTATTCATGTGATGGAAATTTATGATATACCTGATGAGATAATGGATACATTTGATGATACAGAAAGAGATATTGAAGATGTAATCAGGGAGGAGCTTGAAATGAGAATAGAGCAGAGCCTTACTGTTACCGGTGATGTGGATTATAACCTGGTAATGGAACGGGGACTTACAACAGATAAAATAGTCGAATATTCAAGAAAAAACAAGGTGGATCTCAGTATTCTGGGTAAAAAGATAGGCTACAGGGGACAAGGAAGTGTTTCCAGGAAGATAGTCGGATTGATTCCCTCATCGGTTCTGGTTGTTAGTGAAACAAGTCCTCATAAGATTGAAAAATTGCTGGTTAGAATGGATTTTTCTAAAATGGCTCATTCAACATTGCAAATGGCCAGGATTATATCTGAATATACCGGAGCTGCAATAGAATGCCATCATGTATATAAGATTCCTTTCCACTATTATCCAAGACAAACTTCTGAAAATATCAGGAAACTTAAAGAGCAGGTAAAACAACTTATTGATAAGGAATATGCGAAATTTATCAAAAAACTGAAAGTTAGTGATGCCCCTCCATGCACTTTCTCTATTGAGACTCAGTCGGAAGAATCAGAGCTTTTGTACCACTATGCAATAAAAAACAGTTTCGATTTAATTTTAACAGGAACAAGGATAAAATCGCCGCTTGCCAATCTTATTCTTGATAGTACTTCTGAAAAACTTGTGGGCGGAGAAAAAAACCTTCCGGTAATGGTAGTAAAAGATCAAAAAAAATCAGTTGGAATCCTGGATGCAATTTTCGATTAATAAACCTTATAATATGCAAAAATTATTTTTAGTTTTTTTTGTTTCCATTTTGGTATTATCAGGATGTCGTACTCCCGTAAGGGAGGCAAATGACAGGAGAGAGATATTTATGAATTATACTGAATGGACAGAAAGTGTTGCTCTCTCATACCTGGCAGCATCGCTCCTTGAAGACAGGCTTGATTATGAGGTGGTAATGAAACTGACCAATATAGACACTGCCTTTATGGAGGTAGCTTCCGGAGAAGCAGATGTTTTTGCAGATACCTGGGTGCCTTATACTCATTTGAGTTTTATGGAATTACATAAAGATCAGTTTGAAGATCTCGGACCCAATTACCGGAAAGCAAGTACCGGTCTTGTGGTGCCTGACTATATGCAGGCAGAATCAATTAATGACCTGACAGATATGTATAGAAGAGCGATTATCGGAATTGACATCACTTCGGGTATAATGCAAAATACGATCCGGGCAATTGAAGCCTATGGTCTTGATAATGAACTGCGGGATCTTACAGATGCTGAAATGTCAGAAATCGTCGAAAATGCGATAAAAAGGAGGGAGGATATAGTTTTTACCGGATGGGAGCCACACTGGTTATTTTACCGTTATAACCTGAGGTATCTTGATGACCCCCTGAATGTTTTTCCCGAAGATGAACAGATCCACACAATTGGCCGCAAAGGATTTTCAAAGGATCATCCCAGGGCTGCAGTTTTTTTTGAACGTATGGTTCTGACCGAAGACCAGATTAATGAATTGTTATATGAGGTCGGACTTGCCCGGGATCCTGTTGAAGGAGTGAGAGAATGGATTATGAAAAATGAATTTGTTGTGAATCAATGGGTCAGGGGATTAAGACCTGAAAGGGAGAAGATCATGTAATAGCAATATTATATAATCATTACGGCTTTACGTTTTTAGCCATTGGACCATTACCCTGTAGCAGATGTTTCTGCATATTGAAGTATAACTGAACATTAATTATAAAATGTTGTTAATGTAGAAATGATTCCGGTAATTTATACAATTAAGATTAAGAAGTTTACTGGCATTAACCGATGAAAACAAGCCTGAAAATTATTTTACTTTTTTTAAGTTTTTCCTTTGCTTTTGAAGCAAATACAAATTATGAACCAATTATTATGAAAGAACATGAAAGGGATAATGAAACAGTCACCCTGGGAGCTGGCTGTTTTTGGTGTGTGGAAGCTGTATTTAAAAGGATTGATGGAGTAGCAGATGTTGTTTCAGGTTATTCAGGCGGACAAATTTCTAATCCTGCCTACAGGGAAGTTAGTTCAGGACGTACTGGTCATGCTGAGGTAATTCAGGTAACCTGGGATCCGAAAGTAATTCCTTTTGCCAAACTCCTGGAGATATTTTTCATGACACATGATCCAACTACACTTAACAGGCAGGGGGCTGACACGGGAACACAATACCGGTCGGCCATATTCTACCATTCTGATGAACAGAAACTTATTGCACAGGAGATAAAGGCATTGCTTGAAAAAGAAAAAATATGGCCTGATCCAATTGTTACAGAGATAACTCCATTCACCGGTTTTTATGAGGCGGAGGATTATCATCAGGATTATTACAGCAATAATTCCAATCAGGGTTACTGCAGAATGGTAATAGCTCCCAAATTAGAAAAATTTGAGAAACTTTTTCATGACTATTTGCGATAGATTTTTAATAATGGCCGGGAATAAATTATAATAAAGAGGCTGTCCCAAAAGAGCAGCCTCTTTTATTAAGAAGGCTCCGTAAATTTTTCTCTGAAGGATTATTTTTCCAGGTATTCCATAATTGACAGGGCTGTGTTTCTGCCTGAAGCAATGGCATTCACGATCAGACTTGCGCCCATTATGGAGTCACCCGTGGCAAAAATCCGGGCATTCCTTGTCTGGTGCTTTTTGTTTACAACTATGTTTCCCCTTTCTGTATATTCCATCTCCAGATCATTCAAAAGGCCCTCATGAACAGGATGAACAAATCCCAGTGAGAGAAGTACCAGATCTGCATCAATGGCCTTCTTCTTTCCTGGTAAAGCATTCATCTTCATTTTACCATCTTCTGCCATGATCCAACTCACTTCTTCCGTTTCAGCCTTGTTCACATAACCGTTATTACCTGTAAACCGTTTGGTGGAAATATTCCATATTCTTTTGCATCCTTCCTCGTGAGATGATGTGGTTTTCTTTATTTTAGACCAGTACGGCCAGGGATTGTCAAGACTTCTTGCCAATGGAGGTTCAGGCATTATTTCTATTTGTGTTACCGATTTGGCTTGTTGTCTGTTAGCTGTTCCAACACAATCAGACCCGGTGTCACCACCACCAATTACCAGCACGTGCTTGTTTTTTGCAGTAATCAGGTCTTTACTGTTAATGGCATTGCCGGCAACGATCCTGTTTTGCTGGGTCAGGTATTCCATGGCAAAATGAATACCTTTTAACTCCCTTCCTTCAACATGAAGGTCCCTGGGCTTCATTGCACCTAAGGCCAGGCATACTGCATCGTATGATTTCAGGAGCTCCTCAGCAGAGATATCAGTGCCGACATTTGTACTGGTCCTTATCTCCAGACCCTCTTTGAGAAGAATATTTAATCTCCTGTCTATTACACTTTTTGCCAGTTTAAAATCAGGAATCCCATATCGTAGCAGTCCACCTGCCAGCTCGTCCTTCTCAAACAATGTTACAAGATGGCCTGCCTTATTAAGCAAATCTGCACATGCCAGGCCGGCTGGTCCGGATCCTATTACAGCAACCTTTTTTCCTGTTCTTTTTTTGGGTGGTCTGGGATATATATATCCTTTTTCAAATCCATATTCAGCTACAGCAGCTTCATTTTCCCTTATTGTTACCGGTTCCTCATGTAAAGCCAGTACGCAGGCAATTTCACAAGGTGCAGGACAGACTCTCCCGGTAAACTCCGGAAAATTATTGGTAATATGCAAAAGATCAACTGCCTTTTTCCAGTCCCCCCTGTAAATAGCATCCTGCCATTCAGGCATATTGTTCATAACCGGACAGCCCCACTGACAAAAAGGTATTCCGCAATCCATACATCTTGAAGCCTGATCTTTTCTGGCTTCTTCATTCAACGATTGTTCTACCTCTGAATAGTCATAGAGGCGTTTATTCAGGGGACGGTTGCCACTTTCCTGCCTTGGTATTTTCATAAAACCTTTTGGATCTCCCATAATATAGCTGTTTAGTTATGACTAACAGGTAAATGAGTGCTGTTTAATTACTCATTTTTACTGTTGCTTATTAATACTGATGCTGGGGTGTATCTTCGGTCGTTTCAATTTTTTTCCTGAGATTTTCCAGCTTAATCTCCTCAAGTATTTTTTTGTATTCAAACGGTATAACTTTTACGAACCTGGTCATGTATTCCTCCCAGTTTACAAGGATGTCTTCGGCAACCCCGCTGTTGGTGAAAAGCATATGTTTTCCAATTATTTCCTGTAATTCATTTATATCTTCCATATCTTTCAGTTTTTCAAGCTCTACCAGTCCCTTATTACAGAAATATTCCAGATTCCCGGTATTATCAAGAACATAGGCAATCCCGCCGCTCATTCCTGCGGCAAAGTTCCTCCCCGTGCTACCCAGGATTACAACCCTGCCCCCTGTCATATATTCGCATCCGTGATCTCCCACGCCTTCAACTACAGCTACAGCACCACTGTTCCTTACGGCAAATCTTTCACCTGCCATGCCCCTGACATATAATTCGCCATTTGTTGCTCCGTACAACACAGTATTCCCTATAATAATGTTATCCTCGGGCCTGAACAATGATCCCGCAGTGGGAGTAACCACAATCCTGCCGCCTGAAAGTCCTTTTCCCAGATAATCATTTGCATCGCCTTCCAAAGAAAAGCTTATTCCTTTTATCAGGAATGCTCCGAAACTTTGTCCGGCTGAACCATAGAATTTTGCATTTATAATTTCATTTTCAAGTTCTGTGGCACCGTATTTTCTTGTTATCTCACCCGAAAGCATTGCACCAACAGCACGGTCGGTATTATTAATATTTTTTGATATCCAGACTTTTTCTCCTTTATTAACTGCTTTTGCTGAAAGCTTTATTAATTCAACATCCATAATATCATGTATCTTATGCTCCTGGGGCCGCTGAAAAAACAATGGATATTTTTTCGACTCAGGAGGGAAAAACATCATTTTCGACAGATCGACATGGCTGGCTTTCCAGTGGTTTATATCATTTCTTTGCTCCAGCAAATCAGTCCGACCCACAATATCTTCAAATTTTCTGAATCCAAGTTCGGCCAGTAATTCCCGCACTTCCCTGGCAACAAAACGAAAATAGTTTTCAACATAATCTGCTTTCCCCAGGAAACGTTTCCTGAGAAATTCATCCTGTGTTGCCACACCAACCGGACAAGTGTTAATGTGGCATTTTCTCATCATTACACATCCCAAAACGATTAGTGCAGAGGTGGAGAAACCAAATTCTTCGCCTCCCAAAAGCCCCATCAGTATTACATCATGTCCTGTCTTCAGTTGACCGTCGGTCTGGAGCCTGACTCTTCCTCTCAGATTATTTATAACCAGGGTCTGGTGTGCTTCGGATATGCCCAGTTCAACCGGCAGTCCTGCGTGTTTGATTGAGCTGGAAGGGCTTGCACCGGTACCACCCTCATTCCCGCTTATTGTTATTAGATCTGCTTTTGCTTTCGCTACGCCTGCTGCAACTGTTCCAACCCCGAATTCAGAAACCAGTTTTACTGAAATAAATGCCCGGGGATTAACACATTTAAGGTCAAATATAAGTTGTGCAAGATCTTCAATGGAGTATATATCATGATGGGGTGGTGGCGATATCAGGGTAATTCCAGGCGTGGAGTTTCTGAGCTTGCCTATCACATCATTGACTTTGAAACCCGGTAACTGTCCGCCTTCCCCTGGTTTGGCACCCTGTGAAACCTTGATCTGAATTTCATCAGCATTGACAAGATATCCTGTGGTAACTCCAAACCTGCCTGATGCCACCTGTTTTATGGCACTGCGTTTATTAATTTTCCCCTTTTGGGTAATATACCTTTCTTTATCTTCACCTCCCTCACCTGTGTTGCTTCTGCCGCCAATGCGGTTCATGGCAATAGCAAGGGCTTCATGCGCCTCTTTGCTTATTGATCCGTAAGACATTGCACCAGTTACGAACCTTTTCAATATTGATTCTTCAGATTCCACTTTATCAATACTGACTGGATTACTTTTATATTTTAAAAATCCTCTTAAGAATGAAGGTTTCTGATTCTCCTTTTTTACTAAGGAGCTAAATTCTTTATATTTAGCATAACTATTTGTTTTTGAAGCCCATTGCAACAAGCCTATCGTTTCAGGATTCCACGCATGGTGCTCTCCGTTTACACGGTATGCGTAGCTGCCTTCTGTCTCCGGCATAAATTCTTCAACCTGTGAATCCATTGCAAAAGCGCTATTATGAGGGATTGCAGCTTCCCTGGCTATCTCTTTCAGGCCTATGCCTCCTATACGTGAAGCTGTTCCGCTGAAATATCTGTCAACTACAGATTCACAAATACCAAGGCATTCAAATATCTGGGCACCATGATAACTTCTGAGGGTGGATATTCCCATTTTTGAAAGCACTTTTAAAATCCCGTTATCAATAGCTTTAATGTAGTTTCCCCTTGCTTTTTTGTAGTCCAGGGCCAGTTCTCCTTTATTTGCAAGATCATCAATAGCTGCAAAGGCCAGATAAGGATTAATCACACTTGCTCCAAAACCAAGTAAAAGAGCAAAATGCATTACTTCCCGTGGTTCAGCTGTTTCTACTATTAATCCGATCTGCATTCTTTTCCTGACCTTTATCAAATGGTGGTGAATGGCTGAAACAGCCAGCAGAGAAGGAATTGGAGCCCTGTCTTTATCAATGTGCCTGTCTGATAAAATTATGAAATTGATACTGTTGTCCACTGCCTTTTCCGCCTGGACACAGAGTTTGTCAAGGGCTTCTTCCAATGCATTTTCTCTGTCTGAGGGATCAAATACCATGGGAATGGTGATATGAGAAAAACCGCTATGGTTTATGTCCTTTATTTTTTTCAGATCGGTATTAATGATGATCGGACTTTTGAACTTGATAAGTTTACACAATGATGGCGACTCCTGAAGAAGGTTCTTGTTTAATGAGCCAATATAATTGGTAAGCGACATCACCAGACCCTCACGTATGGGGTCAATAGCAGGGTTTGTTACCTGAGCAAACTGCTGCTTGAAATAATTGAATAACCGCTGAGGCTTATCAGATAATACAGCAGGAGGAGCGTCATTACCCATTGAACCGGTCGGCTCCTTACCTTCGATACACATCGGTTTGATTATCATATCCAAATCATCCCTGGTGTATCCGAAAGTTTTTAGCCACAAGTTGTATTGACCACCCATGCCCGAGGGGACCCTCTGTTTAACTTTTAAATTCTCAAGCTCCAGGCGGTTCTCTCTAAGCCAGTTACCATAGGGGTTCATTTTTGACAGCTGAGATTTCAGCTCCTCATCGGTTATTAAGACACCCAGTTTGGTGTCGACCAAAAGTATCTTGCCCGGCTTAAGCCTGCCTTTTTCCCTGATGTGGTCTGCGGGAAAACTCTGCACTCCGGTTTCGCTACCCATCACGATAAGATCATCTTTAGTGATAAGGTACCTTGACGGCCTGAGCCCGTTACGATCAAGTGTGCCTCCAACATAGCGTCCATCAGAAAAGAGGAGTGAAGCCGGTCCGTCCCAGGGTTCCATTATTGTGGAATGGTATTCGTAGAAGTCCTTCAGACTGGAAGGAATGGGGTTTTTGTCATTAAATGATTCGGGTACAAGCATAGCAAGTGAATGCGGCAGCGTCCTTCCTGTCAGGAAGAGAAATTCAAGTGCGTTATCCAGAGAAGCTGAATCACTTTTATCTGGTTCAATAACCGGGAAAACCTTTTGCAGATCTTTACCGAACAAGTCCGTTTTTAACAGTGATTCCCTGGTCTTCATCCAAAGACGATTACCCTTGATTGTATTTATCTCACCGTTATGAGCTATATACCTGAAAGGCTGGGCAAGATCCCAGCTAGGAAATGTATTGGTACTGAAACGCGAATGTACCAGTGCTATAGCACTTTTAAATTTTTCATTACGTAAATCCGGAAAATACTCACCAAGCTGAGAGGGGGTGAACATACCCTTATAAATAATAACCCTTGTGGACAGGCTGGATATATAAAAATACTCCTTTTGGGAAATACCGGATTTGCGAATCTCGTTTTCGGTCATTTTTCTGACCACATACAGCTTTCTTTCCAAATCATCCTGTTCGTAATCGCCGGAGATGAAAACCTGTTTCATATAAGGTTCTGTCCTGAGGGCTATTTCCCCCAGAATGCTGTTGTTTACAGGTATATCGCGGGTTCCGATAATTTTAAGGTTTTCACCTTTCACCTTAGCGTAAAATATTTCTTCACATCTCTCCCTTTCCTTTTTATTTACCGGAAGAAACAAAAAGCCTGCACCATATTTACCAACTTCAGGAAGATTACCTGATTCGGCCTGGAAAAAGTCATGAGGTATCTGAACCTGGATACCTGCTCCATCACCTGTTACGTTATCATAACTTTCTGCTCCCCTGTGAGCCATATTCAGCAGTACCTGTAATCCGCGTTTTACAATATCATGTGATTTGCATCCTTTTATGCTGGCAACAAAACCAATTCCACAGCTGTCATGTTCATTTTCGGATGAATATAAGCCTGCTTTTTTATATGTATTACTTAACATTTGTTTAAGTTTTATTTCAGTATTTTGAATAATAATTACTGGCAAATCCCGCAATGCACCTCACAACTCTTATCTTATCTGGCCATTTCCGTAAATAACATATTTAGTTGTAGTAAGTTCTTTTAATCCCATCGGTCCACGGGCATGCAGTTTTTGGGTAGAGATACCTATCTCAGCTCCAAAGCCGAATTCATAACCATCTGTAAAGCGGGTTGATGCATTCACATATACAGCAGCAGCATCGATTTCGGATAGAAATCTTCGTGCATTTGTGTAGCTTTCTGTTATTATTGTTTCTGAGTGACCTGAACCGTATTTGTTTATATGGATTATAGCATCGCTGAGAGAATGAACTACTTTAACAGCAATTATCAGGTCCAGATACTCAGTATACCAGTCATCTTCATTTGCGGGAACAGCATAACCAATTATTTCCCTGACGTACTTGTCTCCTCTTATTTCCACATTGTATTCATATAGTTTATCACATATTACGGGAAGAAAGATGTCGGCTATGGAAGAATGCACAAGTAAAGTTTCAATGGCATTGCAAACACCCGGGCGTTGAGTTTTGGCGTTTATTATAATATCTTCTGCCATTTTTATATTTGCCGATTCATCTGCATATGCATGACAATTGCCAACTCCGGTTTCAATAACCGGAACCGTGCTGTTTTCAACAACTGTTTGAATCAACCCTGCTCCACCGCGGGGGATGAGTATATCCAGATATTGATTTAGTTTCATCATCGCCATGGCACTATCCCTGGTTGTGTTTTCAACAAGCTGTACAGTTTCAGGAGGCACACCTTCGCTGATAAGTGCCTCCTGAATGGTTTTGACAATGGCCATATTTGAGTTAATGGCTTCTTTACCTCCTCTCAGGATAACGGCATTGCCGGTTTTGATGCAGAGTCCAAAGGCATCAACAGTAACATTCGGCCTTGCCTCATATATGATTCCTATGACCCCCACAGGAACCCTTATCTGTCCGATTTGCAATCCGTTGGGCCTCTTCTTCATTGAAATAACTTCCCCTACCGGGTCATCCAGTAATGCTATCTGCTCAAGTCCCACGGCCATACTTTCAACCCTCTCTTTATTCAGCCTTAACCTGTCAAGCAGTGCACCTTTAATATTATTGTTTTTTGCTTCCTGTAAATCTATTTCATTTGCACTGATTATAGTTTGTGATCTTTCAACAAGCAGTCCTGCAACTTTGTTCAGTGCTCTGTTTTTTTCGTCAGACGACATACGTGAAAGGAAATAGGTTGCCTGCCTGGCGAGTTCGCCTTTCTTGTTTAATTCTTCCATTTCTTAGTGGTTTTTCTGATAAATATTGTTATTGTCTTTCCAGGTGAATAAAGTCCCTGATTCCTTTCCTGAGAGAATACTCCATATTATTTCAGGTTTAGAACCGTTTGCGATCACCACTTTTATACCTGCCTCCTGACATATTCTTGCCGCAGAAATCTTTGTCACCATTCCTCCCGTTCCAAGTCCGGAACCTGCTCCGGAGGCATAATTTTCAAGTTTATCTGTAATTTCGCATACTTCCGAAATAAGTTGGGCGCCGGGATTCAATCCGGGGTCTGCAGTATAAAGCCCGTCAATATCAGAGAGCAGGATCAGCAGGTCTGTATTAGCCAGGCATGCCACATACGCCGATAATGTATCATTATCACCAAATTCAATCTCATCTGTGGCTACAGTATCATTTTCATTTATAATTGGGATAATATTCATTGAAATCAATTCATTCAGGGTGTTGTGTGCGTTCATTCTTCGTTCCGGATTAATTACTACATCCTTGGTTAAAAGAACCTGGCCGACCTGCTGTCCCTTAGCTTCAAAAAAACGCCTGTATATTCTTATCAGCTCTGCCTGACCTACTGCTGCCAGTGTTTGTTTGTCCGATATGTCAGGGGGCTGGGAGCTCACACCCAGCCGTCCTGAACCTACTGCTATTGCCCCTGAGGAGACCAGAATAATTCTTTTTCCTGTTTTTTGAATTTCTGCAATTGTTTCAACGAGTTTAACCACTTTTTGATAATTAAGCCTGCCATTAGGATAGCTCAGTGTTGAGCTGCCTACTTTTACTACAATTCTTTGAGAGCTTATAAGTTGTTTCCAGCTGTCCATATCATTTAATTAATTCCGGTATATTGGTAAAATTCGGGAAATCCATCAATATCATTATTGATTTTTAGTTTTATGTTTTCTAATGTATCTGAAAGTTCAAGCAGTTCTTCAAGGGTTATTTCATGTATGGGTGACCTGTCTCTTAATATCAGTTTGAATCTATCCCCCCTGTCAGTATTTACAATAATGGCATCAGCATCTGTCAGCGAAGCAACAATTAATGCAAGGGGGTAATTATCATTTATAATTATATCGTTTGTGGAAACGGAGTCATTTTCATTAATAACAGGGATAATATTTCTGGCCAGCAACTTATTGAGAGTGTTTTTTGCATTTTTGTTGCGTAACGGTTTATCAATTACATCCCTTGTCAGCAGCACCTGGGCTGCAACCTGGTTAAAATCATCGAAATAGTTCTGGTATGCTATAATAAGCTCTGTCTGACCGACAGCTGCAACAGCCTGCTTGGCAGTTATGCCTTCGGGCAGCTTATTCATTTTAAGTTTTGATGCACCAAGAACTATTGCACCGGAGGATACCAGCAATAACTGAACCCCGGAATTCTGAAGATTGGCACAGACCATACTTAAATGCCCCATTTTATCCGGGCTTAACATGCCATTGTTATCAAGCAAAGTTTCTATTTCAATCTTGATAACAGCTTTTACAGACTTTTGCATCATGGATTATTTATAAAGTAAATTTCTGAAAGCATCTTCAACTTTTTTAAATTCAAAACCATCCAGTACCTGGTTCATTTTCCGGGTGATTAAATCGTTACATAAATTTCCGATACTGCCTTCATGCGTGTGAACGACTTTTTTGGTGGGATGGTAAGTACCGTTTGCCATTTTTGCCGCAACTTCTCTATAGGCATTCCTGAAAGAGCTGCCTTCGATTACAAGCTTATTTACCTCTTCAACACTGAAAATATCCTGATACAACGTATTATCAATTATTGCAGGATTGATTTTCATCTTGCCGATAATATATTCTGTGATGGAAAGCATATCCTGAAGCATCTTAAAGGCAGGAAGAAAACTTTCCTTTATCAACTGAAAGTCCCTGTGATAACCTGAAGGGAGATTTGCATTAATCATGGCTATTTCAAATGGAAGGGCCTGAAGCTTGTTTCCACTGGCCCTGACCAGCTCAAAGAGATCCGGGTTCTTCTTGTGCGGCATAATGCTTGAGCCGGTTGTAAATTCATCGGGCAGAGTAATGAAGCCAAAATTCTGACCTGACCAGGTACATATATCCATGGACATCCTTGAGAGAGTTGCACCAAGGGAGCCAATGGCAAATGCAATTGTCTTCTCCAGTTTGCCCCGGTTCATTTGTGCATTCACCACATTAACATGCATCGAATCAAAACCAAGTAATTCAGTTGTCATCCGGCGGTCGACAGGGAAGGAGGAGCCGAAACCCGCAGCAGATCCCAGAGGATTCTGGTTGGCAATCTTATACGCGGCCTGCAAAAGTATCATGTCTTCTGCCAGGCTTTCCGCATATGCACCAAACCACAAACCAAATGATGAGGGCATAGCTATCTGCATATGAGTATAGCCGGGTATAAGTATATCTTTATGCTGATTGCTTAAATTTATAAGTGTTTCAAATAATGTCCGGGCCTGGCTGACAATATCCTTAATTTTGTCTCTTGAGAAAAGCTTGATGTCAAGAAGAACCTGATCATTCCTTGAACGGGCTGTATGCACCTTTTTCCCCGCATCTCCCAGGGCGTTGGTAAGTAAAAGCTCGATCTGGCTATGAATATCCTCAATACCCTTATCGATTTGAAATTCATTCCTCTCAATGCTGGCATAGATATTTTTCAGCTCCCTCTCAAGGGAAGCCAGTTCCTCATCAGTGAGAAGGCCGATTTTACGTAGCATTTTCACATGAGCGATACTTCCCAGCACATCATACCCGGCCAGTTGAAGATCAAGATCACGGTCCTTACCTGAAGTGAACTCAATGACCATTTTGCTGGCATTACTACCCTTGTCCCATAGATTCATTCGTATAGTGTATAATTAGCAAATCATTTAACAATATGATATAAACTCATGATAAGGCTGTTTTAATATTCGTGATTACCCGGCGCCTCTGCCCATACTGGTAAACTTGCCCGGAAACAGGAGCATTTGACAAAGCCTGTGGCACGTGAATTTAATACGGGTGTGTAAAACAATTTATATCTGATCATCCAGATTTTTTGCCGGATCTTGCAATAGCATGATGGGCCATGAGCCTGATAGCATTTATTTTAATGAACCCTTCGCTGTCCTGCTGATTGAAGCCTCCACCGATATCCATGCTTGAAAGATCCTGATCATATAATGAACTTGGTGATTCCCGGCCGTCTATCATTACATTTCCTTTATATAAAGTTATATAAACTATTCCATCAATTAATTCCTGGCTTTTGTTTACCGCTGCCATTAAGAACTCCATTTCGGGACTAAACCAGAAACCATTATATACAAATTCTGCGAATACTGGAGAGAGCATGTTTCTCAGGCGCATTACCTCCCTGTCCATAGCGATACCTTCAATATCCATATGCGCTTTCAGAAGAATTTCAGCACCGGGAGTTTCATAAATGCCTCTGGACTTGATGCCAACATATCTGTTCTCTACCATATCCAGCAGTCCGATGCCATTTTCGGCTCCAAGATGATTTAAATACTTGAAAAGTTCCAGAGGATTGGTTTTAGTTGTATTATCTTCATCATTAACAACCTTAACCGGTGTTCCATCCTTAAAGTGGATAGAGATATGAGTCTCTTTATCTGGAGCATCCTGGGGCAATTTAATTCTTGATATTATATCACGGCCAGCTTTGTATTTGGGATCTTCGAGTATTCCTGCCTCGTGGCTTATATGCATAAGGTTGTCATCCTCACTATAGGGCTTCTTTAATGTTGCTTTAACCGGTATTCCCTTATCCTCTGCATATTTTAGCATATCTGTTCTTCCCTTGAAAATCTCCAGAAACTCCTTGTTTTTCCAGGGAGCAAAAACTTTAATTTTTGGGTTAAGCGCATAGTATGTCAGTTCAAACCGCACCTGGTCATTTCCTTTACCTGTTGCCCCGTGGGAAACATAAGCTGCATTTTCCTTTGCTGCGATCTCGATTTGTCTTTTTGCTATGATAGGTCTGGCAAGGGCTGTTCCTAAAAGATAGCGGCTTTCATAAACCGCATTTGATTTGATTGCGGGAAAGATGTAATCAGTTACAAATTCACTTTTCAGATCTTCAATATAAACCTTGCTTGCACCAATGGATAAGGCTTTTTCCCGGGCATCGTCAAAATCATCATCCTGTCCGACATCTGCTATATATGCAATTACCTCATATCCTTCATCAATCAGCCATTTAAGAATTACCGAAGTATCCAGTCCGCCGCTATATGCCAGGACAATTTTTTTATTGTTATTACTCATGATTTAAATGGATTTTGTTTTTTTTTAAATTCTATAATATCTAGCAAATTATTAATACAATTTATCAAATCAAGTCCCGCGGCATTGCTGATGTAAGCATGTTATGCAGATACTGCCTGTTTATTCCTTCTCTTGCAATAATAAGAATCGTGTCATCACCGGCGATTGTGCCTATTATTTCAAATGCCTTCATTCCGTCAATTCTTAAGGCAATGCCACTGGCAAAACCCGGCAGGGTTTTAATTACTGCCATATTGCCGCTGTATTCTATTGACAAAAACCCTTTACTCACTGCATTAGTTACTAAATCCTCCGTTGAGGGATCTTCAGGTAATTCGCCCGGCAGAAAATATATCTTACCCTTTTCTTCATCCGCTATCTTTCCGGCTTTCAAATATTTCAGATCGCGTGAGAGAGTTGCCTGGGTATATTTAAACCCGCATTCATTAAGCTTTGACAGCAACTCTTCCTGATTACTGATCTTACTGTTTTTTATCAGCTTGATAATTGCAAGAAGACGCTTTGTTCTGTTCATTAATGTCTGTTTTAATGACAAGTTAATTCCTTATGCATATTTATGCATAAGGAGTGCAAATATATGCATAATTTTATTTTTTTTCAGTCATCTGAAATCTTTTTACAGAACAAAATGAATATATTTATTATTAAGACAGGAATCTTACCGGTCCCTTTCTGTTTACCGGTGTTTGACCTTAACAGAAGGTTTTTTGGATAAAAAAATCATACTCTGTATAATATATCTGGTTTTCCTCGTTATATTTGAACAGGTTCTGTTTCTAATTTCAAGTATTAAAAATGAAAAATTTTTCCAGGTCACTTTTTTATTTCTTCTCTCCTTTTTTGTTATTACTGTTTGCTTGTCCCTCCTCAGCATCCGATACTGAAAAACTGGCAGATCACTTTAATAATAAAGCCGTACCGCTAAACACCGGTGATGATATTGATGAAATTATTGAGCTTGCCGGATCGCGCAGACTGGTGCTACTTGGTGAAGCATCTCACGGAACAACCGAGTTTTATGAATGGCGGTCTGAGATAACCCGGCGACTGATAAGTGAAAAAGACTTCTCATTTGTTGCAGTTGAAGGTGACTGGGCTTCAATTTACAGGCTTAATGAATATGTTAAAGGCTTACCCGGAGCACTCTCTTCGGCCAAAAGAGTACTCAGGAGTTTTGAAAGGTGGCCGGAGTGGATGTGGGCTAACAGGGATATTGAAGAACTTGCCGAGTGGATGCGCGATTACAACAGCAATCTGCCTGCTGACCAAAAAATAGGCTTTTATGGAATGGATGTATACGGGCAGTGGGAAGCGATGGATGATCTCCTGGAATATACAAGAAAATATTTGCCTGACCATCATGAGGAAATAAGCCGGAGTATGCAGTGTTTTGCAAATTATGACCGCGATGAATGGACCTATGCACGTGCTGTATCGGGCAGGGGGCATCCCTCATGTGAGGATGAACTCCGGGATGTAGTGGAAATTTTAAATGAATACTACGTTCAGCTCACTGATAGAGATGAGAAGAAATTTTTTCGTGCCAGGCAGAATGCTATTGTTGTAAAAAATGCGGAGGATTTTTTCCGCCTGGCTATTACTGATAACGCAGGTTCATGGAACAGCCGGGCAACACACATGTGGGAAACTGTTCGCAGACTATTAAGCCATTACGGGGATGATTCAAGAGGAATAGTGTGGGCACATAATACTCACGTTGGTGATTCTGACGCCACCTCTATGCGTTACCAGGATATGATCAATATCGGACATCTCAGCAGGGGTGAACTTGGTCCGGATGAGGTTTTTATTACCGGGTTCGGAACATTCAAGGGAACAGTCAACGCCGGTAGCAGCTGGGGATCACGTATGCATAGAATGAGAGTGCCGGAAGGTATCCAGGGCAGTTATGAAAATATTTTCGGGCAGCTTACCCACGAGCAATTCTACCTTATTTTTGATGAGGAAGATCGAACTAATCCACTGCTTAACCAATTCAGGGGCCACAGAGCGATAGGGGTTGTATATAATACTGCACAGGATGCAGGAAACTATGTCCCCACCATCCTGCCCAGGCGTTACGATGCATTTATTTTTATAAGAGAGACCGGGCCCCTGCAACCAGTCAGGTAATCAGTCTATGAATCCGGCACCCGGAATTCCCGACAACTGCCTGAATAATTGATTGGCATTAAGAACACAAAAGCTGCGCACATCAAGTCCGGCATGCCTGAAAGCCAGGGCAACCCAGGTGTTGCAAGTCCTGAAGAGATGGTATTTCTTTGTTGCCAGAAAGAAATGATCAGCCTCGCCATATACTGTACTTGGCTGGATCTCCTCCTTTTGATCACGCATATAACTTTCAGAAACAAATCTGCTGAGGGCCTCAAACTGCTCAGCTTTTAATGGTATCCTGAGTATTCTGCTATCCCCTCCATAGGCTGAACTCACGGGGGTATTGAAGGCAAATATTTGCAGTACACTTTGTGTAGGCCACAGAATCGCCCTTGCTGCAAGAAAAAAGGGATTCCCGGTTGCCTGATAGAATTTTTCGTCACCCCATCCTACATCCACAAAGTTCCTGTCCTGGTAGTTTTCAATTTCCGGCCAGTGTCGGGGATCAACATCCCCGACAGGAAAAATTATCCCTGTATGCCAGAATTCCTGAACAACCCATACCTCATAAAACAGATCATCGTCATCTGTGGTGGTTGTAAATCCGTAGGTCTGATGAAGAGGGGATAAGACAAAAATCAAAAACAAAAGAAAAAACCATGCAGTCCGGAGTTTGGGGTGCTTTCTGTTATTTACCATTTTCTTCATGTTTTTCCAAGGTTAGCAACCAGAGTAAGACCATAGGAGAGTGCAGCAATCAACATTACCCAGAAAAAACCTGCTTCAACCGCGATTATAGTTGCAAGGGCTGTGCTTATTACCGAAAGACAACCGTTTATTCCCCATGCCCAGGGTATGAGCGTTTTGTTTTTTTCAGATAGCCTGCGCAGGCCAAGGGGAAATGGCATACCCATAAAAAAGGCAGCCGGAGATATAAATAATAATGAGAAAAGAATTTTAACCAAAAGCGGAAGGTTGATGGTAAGTCTCAGCAAGGGCACAAGCAATGCTATATAGAGAATAATAAAAAATATTACAAGTGAAAGCACTTTGGTTATATCTTTATTGCTGGTGCTTAACCGGGATGAAACCAGGCTCCCTGCACCGGAACATATAAGCATTCCGCTAATAACTGCAGCGGCGGCATAAATGGGATTTCCAAAATAGAGAATGAACTGTTGTATGAGTATTATCTCAATAAACATAAAACCAAGGCCTATACCACTAAAATGCATTACAGTATATGCCTTTCCTCCGCCCTGCCAGCCTATAACAAAAAGCGGAAGCAGTATGAGAATCACTGCGGCAATTGTGATTTGCAGAAAGGTTATCAGGACAACCATGTATCCTATTTCCAGAAAAGGAACAGCAGACTGGCCAAATATTTCCTGCATTTTATTATAACGGCTCAGCTTTAGAAACTGAGAAAAATATGGCATGTTGTCAGTTGCAGGTTTTATATTAAAATCATATTCACGGTAAAACTTCTCCCTGTCTCCCGACATTATGTTGTCTGTATAATCAAAAAAATGATCATCCTGTAACCTGTTATAAACGGAACGTTCCTCATGTTTTATACCGGGAAGAAGGACAGGGTCAAAAAACATTCTCCGGCAGAAACTCCTTATTTCGCTAATTTCGGCAGGAACCAAGGGTGATTTTTTCAAAACGAAGCTTATTGTCCCCCATCCCCTTATAGCAGCAAGATGATTTTCCACAGGTGAAATACTGTTTTTTTCATGAGTCTCAACAAGGGTTGCCAGTAATTTTAGCGGATTCCTGGATGGATAATCCATCCAGGCTGTGACTGCTATCATTCCGTCATCAGAAAGCCGGTTCCACATTTCATCAACTGCTTCCAGGGTAAGGATAAACTGTTCCTCAAGTGCGTTGACTCCGGAAGTTCCCCCAAAAGACTCAGATGTAGGCATAATAATAAGCTCGTAATCAGAATCATCCTTTAACAGGTAGCTGCGGGAGTGCAGGCTTACCGGATTAATAGCGGGGAGATGATACATTGAGTCTATCATATAAGCAAGTTCATTCTTTAAAAGGTTTACTGCAACGCGATTTTGCTCCACCACTGTAATGTTTTCAATTCCCAGGGTCAGTGCATGGGCAGCGAAAAGACCTGTTCCGGCGTCCAGCAACAGCAGGTTCTCAGGCTTATTAATTACATAGGGCAGGAAGTTAGTGGTATAATCAAGAAAATGGCTTGTATCCGCCCTTGTCCATTCTATGACAGGGCCAAACCAGTTACCGTTGCTGAAAAGTACATCACGCACAGGGACCATGCCCTGGTAATTCAGACTTAACCCGGGTGCATATCTGAGTGCAGGTGACCTTACAACATCTATCTGACCATAGGGACTGCTTTTTTTAATTACTATTTCCGCATCAGGAAGGTTCATTGCCCCTGAGAGATCTTTATATTGCGACATGGGAAGTGAAGGAGGTGAATACATCAGTATCACGGGCAGCAAAAAGGCGATAATCAGGGGAGCAATGAAAACTAATCTTAATTTTGAGGGAATAATCAAAATACCTGCAATTACAGGCAGCAAAGCTAAAAATGAGGGTAACTGTGCAGGGTAAAAAAACCAGAAAACAATCAGAATAAACAATCCTCCTGTTCCTGAACCCAAAAGATCGGCAAAATAAAGTGACCCTATTTTGTCGACAAACTTGATATAAACCAGTCCTATAGCCAAAGCTCCCAGGAAAAAGGGAATAAAAAATGCAAAATATGTTATCAGTAATCCCCATACCTGGCTACGGTCAATAAATAGCAGATATGAATCAAATCCGCCAAAAACTCTTGATGAAACAAGCATTATAAGGCTCATGGATATTCCGGAAAGAATCATGAGCAATGGCAGGGCGATATTTATATGTTTCACGAACCATTTCCTTCCAATTGCAAGTACAGTCCCGCTTGCCCCAAAACCCAAGAGGGCAACTGATATAACCATGTAGGCAAAATGACTCCATTGAATTATGGAGAGCAGTTGCATCAGGGTAAGCTGAAATGCAATTATCGAAGCAGAAAGTAATCCGATACTAAGGTATATCCTTCTTGACATAATTTGATTTAAGGCAGATTAGTATCAGTCCTTTCTGGTGAAAGGTACAAAACGGACAGGCAGAAGGTTTGTTGTCCTTATTTCTTCACCTTTCTTTTCAATCAGCATAAGGGTTTGAGTCATAAATGGCGATCCCACGGGTATTACCATTCTGCCGCCATCTTTCAGCTGGGCAATAAGCGGGGGCGGTATGTATTCAGCTGCAGCGGTTACCACTATGGCATCAAAGGGCGCATGCTCCTTGAGTCCGTAATAACCATCACCAATTATAACCTTAGCATTATCATAATTCAAATCCTGTAATACCTGGCGGGCATGATTACCCAGTTCCGGTATTATTTCAATCGTATATACCTGTTCAACTATTTCTGCAAGAACAGCCGCCTGGTAGCCTGAACCTGCACCTACTTCAAGAACCCTGTCACCTGGTCCGGGATTAACCAGTTCGGTCATATAGGCCACAATGAACGGCTGGGAAATGGTTTGACCGTAACCTATTGGCATCGGGCCATCATTATATGCTCTTCTTTGTTGCCCGCGGGGTACAAACAAATGCCTTTCAACATTCATCATTGCATCTATGGTAGGCTGATGTTCAATTCCCCGGTTAATTATTTGCTGCTGCACCATATTTTCACGCAACCGATCATAATTCTGACTTTTCACCCCGATAAAAGTCATTGAAAATATTAGTAAAACCATTATAATTTTCATA
>SLPB01000038.1 GCA_007132225.1 Bacteroidales bacterium
CAGGTAATCTGCTCAGCACCTCATTCCTGGATATTCTTTTTGATCTTCCCAGGCTGTATCGGCCCGCCATCAGATCATAGATAGTTAAGCCCACAGTATATAACAGCTCGTCATACAACCCGTAAGTTGGTATTATGAAAGGTTGGTTACGTACAATATGCGGGGCATTTTTCAACAACAATCCACGCTCAACGCAAGCTTCCCGTACCAGTGCAATATCGCCCTTCGCCAGATAGCGAACCCCCCCGTGTACTAGTTTGGTGCTTTTACTAGATGTGGATTTTGCAAAATCTGATTTTTCAAATAATACAACAGAATATCCCCTGCTGGCAGCTTCCAGGGCAATACCAACCCCGGACGCTCCACCGCCGATAACAATGAAATCATAAGGTTCTTTGCTATCATGCAGCTTATCTAACATTAATTCCCGGTTCATTCGAATAAAGTATAGTTATCTAATATGAGAAGATTTTTTTAAAGAACTAAATAAACCAATCGGGTTCCATCCGTTTTGAAACACCTGGTATAATTTAAATCCAAAATATAATTCACTGACTGTTAATTTTATTAACCAGAGTTTTACGGATAGATCGATATTCGGAGGTACAATAATATTAATAAATCTTTAACTAACAAAACTTTTAGAAACATTTTACTTATCTTTTCTTTCTTTTTAGATCTATTCTGGCTTTGCTTTTCTTTCTTTTTGCTTTCTTTGATTATTAACAAAATTCAATATATTTTTGAGAAAAAACACTCGTGATGACAATAAGTATAGCAGAAAGACACCAGCATATACTCACCCGGCTCCGGGAGCAGGGTCACGTGAATGTTCTCAAACTGAGTCAGGACCTTAACGTATCAACTGTAACAATACGCAAGGATCTAAAATATCTGGAAGAGCGCAAACTCCTTTTCAGGGCACACGGAGGTGCCTCTGTTAACAATCCCTACATAAACGACAGGCCTGTAAACGAAAAAGAGAAAATAAGGGTTTCACAAAAGCAAAGAATTGCAAGATATGCCGCCGGACTTATAGAGCCCAAAGACAGCATCATAATGGCATCAGGCACCACAATTATTGAGCTTGCAAGGCACATTAAAGCAGATAATCAATTAACGGTAGTAACCGCATCCCTTAATACCGCGCTTATATTGTCAAAAAATACCCAAACAGATATAATTCAGCTTGGAGGAATGATCAGGAAAAGTTCATCTTCAGTAATTGGTAATTTTGCAGAAAAAATGTTGACAAACTTTTCCTGCAGTAAACTTTTTCTGGGTGTTGACGGTATTGATCCGGATTTCGGATTTACCACGACCAATGATATGGAAGCCACACTCAACCAGCAAATGATTAAGGCTGCTCAAAAGGTTATTATACTGGCTGATTCTACAAAATTTGGAAAAAGAGGCTTCAGTAAAATATGCAGCCTGACGGATGTTGATATGATTATTACAGATGACGAAGTTGCTTCTCCTTTTGTCAGCAGCATAGAAGAATCGGGTATTGAAATAATTCAGAGGTAATTTATTAAAGGTTCAAACTTCCGGCTGAGTCATGCCTTTCAGTAATCTAAAAAACAAAAACAGAGCATAAAAAATTCCTGCTCTGTTTTTTCATTAATCCTAAACTTAACCCTAAAACTTTAAAAACTACCTGAAAAAAACCCTTTAACCTGACCTAACCTAAAACCTAACTTTATTAAGTAAACTAATCTATAATCTGACTGAAACCCCTATAAAAAAATGTCTTCCAGCTTGCGGAAAGAACCCATCCATTCGTTGTTCTTCTCCTTGATTTATGTAACGATAAATCCACGCATTTGTTTCATATTTTGCATTAAAAATATTCCCAATCATTAAATTAAATCCCAACTGGCCGAACCACGGGCTTTCCATTAAATAGTCAAATCGCAGATCACTGAAAAAATATTCATCAAGCATTCTTTCGCGACTTGAAGTATTGTCAATGAACTGCCGGTCAACATACTTACCCGACAAGTTTATGTTAAAATTTCCCGCTGGATTCCATAAAATATTACCACCGGCAATTAACGGGGGAGAAAAAGAGAGTTCAGTATTGCCAAGATGACGTTCTACCTGTTGGGGTTCATTTTCAGGATCACTCCAGTAATCCCAGTTATCAACATATTCGGTAAAACCTTTAATCCTGTTTTCACTGAGTGTCATGTTAAAAGAAAATTCAAGCCGTGATGAAAGTCTCATTCCGGCCAGCAATTCTATCCCGGTACGATAACTTTCAGGGACATTTGTCATAATTGCAGCGCCAACATCATTTATCTCACCGGTCAGAACAAGCTGATCACGGTAGTTCATATAAAACAGGTTGGCATTTAAATTGATGCTCTTTGCCCGGAGGTTATAGCCCGTTTCGATGTTGCCAAGTCTTTCCGCTCCGGGAATCTCTCCCGGACGTGAATCCTTAAAATTACTCCTGCTGGGCTCCCGGTGGGCCACGGCATAGGAGAGATAAACATTCTGTCTGTCATCAAATTCAAAATAAATACCTGCTTTGGGATTAAAGAAATGATAATCATGATCACGTGAAATATCGCGTAAATCATCATCTATGCCGCCTATTACATAGTTGATCGTGCGATACTGCAAATCACCATATAAATTTATATTGTCGACCAGCCTGTAATCCGCTTTACCAAAGATATTGAAATCCTTTTTATCGCCTGCATTAAAATACCACTTGTAGTCTTTAGGGATATGATCGGCGTATCCTGCCCATATAATATGCCCGTAATGATCGCCTGTATAATTGTTCCATGCTCCCCCAAGTGTAAAATCATATTTTTTCCTGCTGTATTTAAGAGAATACGTCATTCCGTAAAAATCGTTGTCCAGTATCTTTCTTCGTATCAGGTCGCTGCTTTCAATTATTTCACCTCCCAGCTCGAATCTTCCAAGACCATAATCAGCGAAGTCTTCATCTGCCTTATATTGCTCGTAAAAACCATACCCGCGTGTATAATGAATAGCAGTATTCAGATGAAGGGCGGATGAAAATTCTTTTGAATAAAACATCTGGAAATGATCCTGCTGATAATTATCGGTTTCATTGTCATAGTATACCGTTTCGCCTGCATCATTGGTGTATCTCCCGGCAGGGTTGTATTGCCGCCGGTCAATATCAAGCATTGATGAAGGCACCCCATACCAGGCCTGATAGGTTTTTTCCATGCCGGAAAATACATTCACCTTGAATATGCTCTTTTCATTATGCATTCCACCGGACACAAAAAAGGACTTCAGATCAGAGCTTGCCCTGTTGATATACCCGTCAGAGGTGACCTTTGAAAGACGTGCATCAAAAGTAAAGCGATCATTGATCATCCCGGAACCAAGCTTTAATGTGTTCCTCAGAGAATTGAATGATCCCGCCGAGGTGGTTATTTCTCCATAGGGATTGGGGTTAAGGGTTGATGTCTGCAAATTCAGGCTGGCTCCGAAAGCCCCTGCTCCGTGAGAAGAGGTGCCAACTCCCCTCTGGATCTGGATATTCTCGACGGAAGAAGCCAGGTCAGGCATATTCACCCACCACACTCCGTGTGACTCGGAGTCATTAAGTGGGATACCATTGAGGGTTATGTTTATCCGGTTCATATCCGATCCTCTTATCCTGAAGCTGGAATAACCTATTCCTGTACCTGCATCCGAAGATGAAACAAATGAAGGAGTAAGATTAAGGATAAAAGGTATATCCTGGCCGAAATCACGCTTTTCAATCTCCTCCCGGCTAACATCAACATATGCCATTGGCACTTTTGAATGCGCACGGGTAGCAGAAACAATTACCTCTTCTGTCAAATATGAAAGTCTCTTTAAGGTGATCCGTATTCTGGTTTCATCATCAACGGTGATGTCTGTGAATTTTGTTTCATAACCCATATGCGAAACCCTCAGTGTATATTGACCCTCTTTTAAATTGATGTGAAACTCCCCCTCTGCATTTGTAGCAGTTCCAATATAGGTTCCATCAACAACAACATTAACCCCGATAAGAGGTTCTCCTTTGGTATCTGTTACAGTACCATGAATAAAAGATCTTGCAAAAGTTGATAAACAAAACAATTGCAATACAAGTAATCCTATTACGAGTTTCATAATTTAAGATTTAAATTAAACTTATTATTGCAATGAGGTGTGTGATCTGGTTCTATTCCCTACACCGGCATTACCCGGATCAGGTTCAAAGGGTATGATCTCAGCCCGTTATATTAAGGCACCCCATTTTTGACAGGACAAATATACTAATTCCCGGTAAAGACAACAAAAAAATCCGGTTGGTCAACCGGATTTTTTATTTATGTGAACCCGAAAAAATCTGCGTTTACTTTTTATAAGCATGGCTTTATCCGGATCTGGAATAGATTATTTTTCGATGTCAAGGACTTCCTTAAAGGCTTTTTCAAAGGTTTCCTTTGGCAATGCCCCCTGCGCCATTTGAGGTTTTCCTTCCCTGGGAACAAAAAGTAATGAGGGTATGCTTTGTATCCCGAAAATACCGGCAAGCTCCTTTTCACTTTCTGTATCTACCTTGTAGATATCAAGTTTGCCTTCGTATTCACCGGCAAGCTCTTCAAGCACAGGAGCTACCATTTTACATGGCTGACACCAGTCAGCATAAAAATCAATTATACATGGCTTGTCTCCTTCATAGTTCCAGTCTTTTTGATTCTCGTAATCAAAGACTTTTTCTTTGAATGTTTCGGCAGTCAGTTGCTCAATCATTATGTTAAATTTTTGATAGTTAAAAAATTACTAAATCTTATACTGGTAACACAAAATCCATTCCAATGTTCAAAAGTGACCATCTTACAAGAATTAACATCTAATTATTGTAATTTTGTCATATTAATCGACAACATTTGTCATATTTACATATGAATATATTTTTAGGTGATCCGGTTTTTAAGTTAATTTCCAAAACAGCTTTTGAAAATGACACGGAATTATATGCTATAGGTGGTTATGTCCGCGACAAAATTCTTGAACGTCCTACTAAAGATCTGGATATTGTTGTCCTGGGAAGTGGTATTGACTTTGCAAAAAAACTGGCAAATTCAATAGGCGAAAACACCAATGTCACTATCTTTAGGAGCTTCGGAACTGCCATGCTCCGTTATAATGATCATGAAATAGAATTTGTGGGAGCAAGAAAAGAATCTTATAGGAAAAATTCAAGAAAGCCCATTGTAGAGGAAGGGACCCTTGATGACGACCAGAAAAGGCGTGATTTCACCATAAATACACTTGCTGTGGGACTGGGCAAAAAAAATTACGGACAGTTGCTCGACCCTTTCAATGGAATGGAGGATTTGAAAAACAAGATCATAAGAACACCTCTTGACCCCAACATCACATTTTCTGATGATCCCCTTCGTATGATGAGAGGTATAAGATTCTCGGCCCAGCTGGATTTCAAAATTGAAAAAGCTACATTAAATGCAATCAAGGCAAACCGTGAACGCATAGAAATAGTTTCACAGGAAAGGATAACGGAAGAACTCAATAAAATAATCGAATCTAAAAAACCCTCAACAGGTTTCAGTCACCTTGACAAGACAGGGATGCTGGAAATCATCCTTCCCGAAGTGCATGCTATGAAAGGGGTTGATGTAATGAATGGCAAAATGCACAAAGACAACTTTCACCATACTATCAAGGTTCTTGATAATCTTTGTGAAAAATCAGACAATTTCTGGCTGCGCTGGGCTGCACTGTTGCACGATATCGGTAAGCCAGGTACAAAAAGATACAGCGGGGAGTCGGGCTGGACTTTTCACGGCCATGAATATGTCGGAGCAAAGATGATTCCCGGAATATTCAGAAGGCTCAAACTTCCACTGAATGAAAAAATGAAGTATGTTCAAAAAATGGTCGAGCTTCATCTAAGGCCTATTTCACTTACCGGGGATGAAATTTCAGATTCTGCAGTCAGGCGGTTGCTTTTTGAAGCCGGAGACAATATTGATGATCTGATGACCTTATGTGAAGCCGACATAACATCCAAGAACAGGGAAACAGTAAAGAGGCATATGGCAAACTTCAGGCAGGTAAGAAAAAAGCTGCACCAGATTGAAGAGAAAGATGCTGTACGAAATTTCCAGCCCCCGGTAAAAGGAGATGAGATAATGGAAATATTCGGGTTGGCTCCCGGACGGGAAGTAGGCATAATTAAAAAAGCAATTAAGGAGGCGATACTGGACGGCATAATAAGTAATAACCGGGAAGATGCCCGGAAATATATGATAAAAAAAGCAAGGGAAATGGGAATTGAGCCACAATAACCTGAAACCTTCTCACCAGCTACCTGTAGATTAATGATCCCTTCACAAAACCTGAAAAATAAAGCATAATCTCCCTATCTTATTTGGTTTTAACTGGTATTACTTTTTTTTGTTTCTTGTTATGATGTTAGTGAAAATATTTCAATAGCAAAAACCGGGGAAACTTTTACCGGGCAGGATTATGTACCTGGATATCAATCAGCCCTGGTCATGGTTAATTTGCCATGCTGGATCCCTTTAACTGCAATTAATTTATTTGCAAGTTTAGTCAATACTGCAGCCTTACCTTTTACTGCCACGATTTCCAGGCAAATATCCTGATCCAGGTGAATATGTTGTGAGGATAAAACAACATCATGAAAGTCATGCTGCACATCTGTCAGGTTCTTGCTTAAATCCCTTTTATTATGATTGTAAACCAGTGTAATAGAGCCTGCAACAATGTTATTGCACTTCCATTTACTTTTTACAATATTGTCATTGATCAATTGCCTTAAAGCCCGGGACCGGTTTGAAAACTGATTATCCGACACATAGTCATCCAGTGCATCTAGTAGTTCTTTTTCCAATGATACGCCAAAACGTACAACAGACATGGTGTTGGTTTTAAGTTAACAGCTTCACTTATGACGGGTAAAACTACTGTTTAATTTTTGGATTATCTTTTTAATTATAAGGGGCATTATATATAACTGGAATAAACCCAAAAATATATTTGATATGCCTTGCTGCATTATTGCCGGGTTGCAGGCACAACCAACCAGGCTAATAAAATAAAAAACAAAGCCGGAAGCTTTTCTGTACGAAAAATTTCCGGCTTACTTTAACGGCAAGCCGTTAAAGTATCAAGCTACAGTTATTGTGACTGACCTCTTATGACAAATCCCGGAGGATATGTTTAGAGAGTCCGGACCTTGTTCCTGTCAGCTTTTTATGGCTGATATTCACTCCGGTCCCCGTTCCTGTAATGCGGCCTCAGATTTCTCCCGGGGGATAGTCCTGTGCGGCCTGGCTTAAATCATTAATCCCGGGGGAGTTTTCTGATTTAAGTTTGACATCTCAAAGAACAAGCCTTTTATCTCTCACTTGATGAATCAAATATAGTATAAGAAACCAATATAAAGCAAACTTCCGCCTCTTTTGATATAAACAAGAAAGGAACACCGGTAATCAACAAATTGTTAATACCCGGATATGCCTGTTTTTCAAAGATTTTAATATTATAAACAGGTTTTAAACCGGACTTATTAACAATTCACTTTATTGCCATAACCCTTTCGCCTGTAACGGGATTTATGATTACATTCTGGAAAATGACATTTATATTAACATAAAAGTGCAGATTTCACCACCACAGGTCCAGTATCACCGGCAAATGGTCACTGAATCCGCCGGTATGACGGAAACCTTCATAGGTCCTGAAAGGTTTGTAGCCAAACCAGATGTTATCGGTTGTCAGTAAAAAATCTGCGGAGAATATCTTTGCAGACAGGGGACACGTTTTTAGTCCTCCCCGTCCATCCATTAAAGATCCCGAAACTATAAACTGATCAAAAAGAAACCACTCCCCCTGGAATTTAAGGGTGCCCGACACCTTTCCCTTTTTACTGTGAGAAAGGTTGTAAAGCTTCCCCGGCACGGATTGATCATAATCAAACCTGGCCCCAAGGTAGAGCCTTAAACTTATATCTTCAGGCTCATCGTTAAAGTCTCCCATAATAATAATGGAGGCCCGTGGATTAATCCGGAACACCGAATCTGCAAGTGAACGAAGAACAGATGCAGTATAATTCCGGTATGGCTCGGTGGCAGCCTGTCCGCCCCATCGTGAAGTCCAGTGGTTAACAAAAAAGTGCACTGTATCTTTAGCTCCTGCAATACCTTTGACATATAGTATATCCCTGGTAGTGGCCAAACTGTCGAAAGGAAACCTTATGACCTTAAAGAGAGTGTCGAGAACAACAAAATCATCGCTCCTATATAAAACTGCTACATCAATACCCCTGCTGTCAGCAGAATTACGGTGAATAATCTCGAAGCCGGCACCTGCAAACCCGGTCTCATTTACCAGCTTTTCAAGTACATATTTGTTTTCAACTTCGCATAATCCTATTACAGAGGGGAGTCTCCATCCACCGGCAGCTGCCAGGGCCTTATACAAATTATTCAGCTTATTATCCAGACGATATGAATTCCAGCGCCTCTCACCTGATGGCGTAAAAGCATCATCATTCCTGTCCGGCTCATTTACTGTGTCAAATAGATTTTCAACATTATAAAAAACAATCCGGAAAACCCCGGAAGGCGACTTTAGTGACGGAAAACTGTTTTCACCGGCAAACAAAGCAGCAGAAGAAAAACAAAGGGTCAGGATAATCATTACATAGATTAATTGATCCTTATTGTTTCCTTTTATCCAAACTTTAAAACTAATCATGGCCGGTCTGTAAAATCAATCCTCTGGATGCCTCTCAAAGGCGCCCATGTCCGGGCCATCTCCAAAAGGCCTGGCCCTGCCATTATAATCAAGGGGATGTAACCGGGAAATATCAGGGTTGCCGGTATTCAAAGCCGGAGAATCCCCGGTGAGCTCAAAATTATATTTACCGGGATCAACAAATTCGGGAGGCAACCCAAAGATACAATTCTTGAATTTTACGGGTATCTGGGTATTATTTCCCGTTTTTAAAAGCGAGTGGTCAAAAGTTACATCAAATCCTCCCTGCTGATCTATGTGGAAACCGAGTTCATTGCTTTGGGAGCCATGAATTATTGAATTTCCAAAAACTGCCGTTACCGGGCTAAGTAGCCTATTTCCTGAACTGTCATAATAGTAATTTTCAATATGCACTGATGGAAGAAGACGGGGAGAGAGCCTCCAGTAATTGGTTATGGTAGTATGATAGAAGGTATAATCCCCTCCCCGGGTTAGTGCAAGTGCATAATGACCACAATTATTGATTACCGTGTTGAAAGAGTAGATAACAGCATCCCTGGCAAATATACCTGCATATGTCATATTTTCAATACGGCTGCCGGCAAGGTGCAGTTTAGGATCAGATTCACTTGCCC
This sequence comes from Bacteroidales bacterium, assembly GCA_007132225.1. GTDB lineage: Bacteria > Bacteroidota > Bacteroidia > Bacteroidales > PUMT01 > PXAP01. Next base: position 9,396 of record SLPB01000038.1, read on the forward strand.
CGGGATCAACAACAATCCCGTTAAAAGCATTTCTGATCCTGGCATTCACAAACCTGTTACCGGTGCTGACAGGCATAAGCCATATTCCTTCCCATTGCCCCGGAATATTCCGGTATTCCCTTTCAGTCCGCGCCCCCTCAAAAACAACAGGATTATCCGGGTTACCCGCGACTATAATGGTTCCTGCAACCAGCAGGCGGGAATCACTGGCAAAATGCATCTTCACACCGGGGGAAAGAGTGAGAACATGACCGGTATCAACAAGTAAATAATCATAAACAAGGTATGGCTTTTCAGCTGTGAGTGTTGCTGTTTCAAATGTTTCTCCCCTGATAACCTGAACATCCTGTCCCCATGATAATAGTTTAACATCCTGCGTATTCCCGTTAGTAACGAAAACAATTGAATCTTCAACTATTATTGGAGAATTGCTTTTTAAAGGATCAATGGTAGTCTCCACGAAAATGTAAATGCTGTCTCTCTTTCTTAACAAGACATTCACAAATTCGTGGCCGGAAATGCCGTCTACATTTATCCGGTAGGAGGAATTCTCACCACCTGAAAGTATTATACTGGAAATTTCCAGGTTTTTGTCATAAGGATTATAAACTTTGAAATGCCGGGTTGAAGAGCCGATAGTGCTGAATACGGTATCAAAAAGAATGGTATCGGATGAGAAAACAAGGCGTGCTGACTGGTCGTTAAACATTTCTTCCTTTTCACATGATATCAGCACAAGAGCAGCAAAAAAAATAAATAAAGGAAAGAGAAATTTATATGACCCGCTTTTATAACCCATTTTATATAATGTTGGCAATTTATTATGAACGATAAAGACCGGAGCAAATTATTTATAAAAACAGTAATTTAGCAGATAAAAACAGTTCCGCAGGTTTACAATTACAGGACCATTTTATTAAGTTACAAAAATAATTTCAAACGTTCAACTTTTTATTTATCATGGTGAAATTCATTACTCATGTTTTAACCTGGCGCAGCCGCGGAAAAAATTTCGCACTAACATCTATATTAACCATTTTATGTAGTATAATATTTTCATGTAATGAAAAAAAACAAGAGATGGACCTTATAATTTATAATGCGACCATATATACTGTTGACCCCTCTTTTACCAAAGCTGAATCAGCGGCAGTAAAAGATGGAAGGTTTATTGCTACCGGGAGCAACAAGGAAATTGCCCGGAAATACATTGCCGGGACTACCCTGGATATGGAAGGCAGGTTTGTTTATCCCGGACTAATTGACCCGCATTGCCATTTTTATGGTTATGGTTACAGTCTTATTAATGCCGATCTGGTTGGCTTACGCTCCTTCGGTGAAATAATCGAAACTATAAAACTCCATAATAATGAATTTCCCTCTGAATGGATACTGGGGCACGGCTGGGACCAGAATTTGTGGCCATCACAGGAATTCCCCGACAAAAATCAACTCGACAGGGTTTTCCCTGATAAGCCCGTATTACTGACCAGAATTGACGGACATGCAGCCATAGCAAACTCTGAAGCCCTAAGGCGTGCCGGTGTTAACAGGGAAACAACAACACCGGGAGGAGAGCTCATAAAAGAAGACGGTGAGCTGACAGGAATGCTGATAGACAATGCCATCGAACTTGTAAGAAAACATGTTCCTGCACCAGAATATGAGGAAAAGGTGGCTGCGCTTATGAATGCCCAGAATAACTGCTTTGCCGTTGGACTTACAAGCCTGGGCGATGCCGGTCTTGACAGGGATATAATAATGCTTATGGATTCCCTTCAAAAGTCAGGTGATCTGAAAATGCGCATTTATGCAATGATAAATCCCACGCCGGAAAACTTTGAAAGTTTCATGAAAAAGGGTGTTTATAAAACTGAACACATGAATATAAGGTCTGTCAAATTGTTTGCTGATGGAGCCCTGGGATCTAGAGGAGCAAGGATGATAGAAGAGTACAGTGATGATCCCGGCAATTATGGACTATTACTGGAAACTCCTGAATATTTACGTGATATTTCCCAAAAAGCCTGGGAAAATGGTTACCAGGTCAACACCCATTGTATCGGAGATTCAGCAGTACGATTAATGCTGAACATCTACGGGGAAATTCTGCATGAAGAAAATGACCGCAGGTGGAGAATAGAACATGCCCAGGTTATTCATCCAGAAGATTTTGATCTTTTCCGGAAATACTCTGTTATACCTTCTGTGCAGACCACTCATGCAACCTCCGACATGAAGTGGGCAACTCACCGTATTGGCCCTGACCGCATGAAGGGAGCCTATGCATACAGACGGCTCCTGGAAAAAACAGGCTGGCTGCCTAACAGCAGTGATTTTCCTGTAGAAAACATTAATCCTGTTTTCGGGTTTTATGCCGGGGTTGCCAGGAAGAATCATGATGGCTTCCCTGAAGGAGGGTTCCGGATGGAAAACTCAATTACCAGGGAGCAGGCATTGAGAGCAATGACAATATGGGCAGCAAAAGCAAATTTTGAAGAAAAAGAAAAGGGAAGCATAGAACCAGGCAAATTCGCGGACTTTATTGTAACCAATGAAGATTTGATGCAAATGGAGTTAGACAGGGTACCTCACCTTAAGATTCATAAAACTTTCATAGGGGGGAAAGAGGTGTATTCCCGGGAATAAAGCCTTCACCAAGGTAAAAATCAATAATACGGGAACAGAGATGATACTCATATTTAGCTTGTGCCATATTTGACTCTGCCCTGAACAGGCTTGACTGTGCGTACTGATAATCAACGAAGCTTATCAGTCCGAGTCCGAACTGTTCCTTTGCAAAATCAAATACCTCTCCTGCAGCCAAAGCTGCTTTACCTGCATAATTATAACGATTATAAGCATTGATTGCATTTTGGTGCATCTGATGAATTTCAGCATACAAATCCTGGCGGACAGCATCAAGCTGATAATTTGCATCCATATATGAAATTCTGGAATTACTTATCCGGTTTCTGACGGTCCAGCCGTCAAGAATCGGGATAGTGAGACTTATTCCCAGCTGACGGTACTTATTATCTCTTATCTGGGTTGAATAGGGGTATTCTCCACCGTCAAGCGGATTAACAGCAAGCTCGGAATACCTGCTGTAAAACAGTCCCCGAAGATAAAGCCGTGGACTTTGCTGACCCCGGATCACTGCCATTTCTCTCTCTTTGCTTTCCAGATAGTATTCGGCACTTCTGATTTGCGGAAGATTTTTCCCGGCCTCTTCAAAGATGTTATCAACAGAAATAAGCATGACAGATTCATCTATATCCGTAATACCAGGTTTTGCAATCTGAAAATCATAGTTAGTATCCAGTTGCATAATCTGCGCCAGATCAAGATAGGAACTGTTTAGATTATTTTTAGCCTGGATAAGCTGATATTCATCAGCAGCTACCTGGGATTCCATCTCAAGTAATCTTCCCCTGGGCAGATTGCCAACCTGAAAATTGGTTCTGACAGCTTCCATCTCATTACTTGTAGCTTCCAGCATCCGTTCGGCAATGTCAACCATCTCCATATCCAGCAATATCTGGAAATAAGCTGCCGATATCCGAATGGATATGTCGTTCATCTGACTTTCAACATCTTCAAGCCTTGATAAGAGTAAAAACTTTTGTTGCTGAATATTGTTATAATTCTGAAATCCCCCAAACAATTTCAACCTGCTCTCAATACCCATATTACCCTGCTCAAACTCCCTGTTTTCCCACTGATAGGTTTCATAATTCAATGCCCTGCCGGAATTGAAGTCGTGGTTGGCAAAAGCGGTAAGACCGGGCAGTACACTTATCATGGACTGGTTGTAATTATTCCGGGCACTTTCTGAATAGAGCTGTTGTCTTTTAACCTGAATATTGTTATCAAGTGCGTATTTTATGCAATCCTCCAGTGTCCATAATTTTTGTGAACGGCCTATGGTAACCGTTATCAGTACAAGTAATAGTATCGCTCCAAACCGCTTCATAATTTATAATTTATCCCTGGTTACCGGCTTATGGTTGTTTATAAAAGTTTCCTGACATTTTCAGTCACAATATGTCCGTCAAACAGCTGCACTATCCGGTGTGCATTCTCCGCATCCGATGGAGAGTGTGTAACCATTACTATTGTAGTCCCTTCACCATTTAGTTCACCAAGAAGGTTCATCACCTCTTCCCCATTGGCAGAATCGAGGTTCCCTGTAGGTTCATCAGCGAGGATAAGCTTTGGCTTTGTAACAACTGCCCTTGCAATGGCCACACGCTGTTGCTGGCCTCCTGAGAGTTGCTGGGGGAAATGCCTGGCCCTGTGCCCTATCTTCATTTTATCAAGCACTGCCTCTACTTTCTTCCGCCGCTCTGAAGACGGAACATTCAGATAAAGCAGGGGAAGCTCTACATTTTCAAAAACGGTCAGTTCATCAATAAGATTAAAACTTTGAAAAACAAACCCAATGTTCGATTTACGCAGATTGGTGCGCTGGCGTTCAGAAAATTTCGAGACCTCAGTATCATTGAACCAGAATTCACCGGATGAGGGATTATCAAGCAGTCCGATAATATTAAGCAAAGTGGACTTGCCGCAACCCGAGGGACCCATTATAGCAACGAATTCGCCGTTATTTATTTCCAGACTAACTTTATTAAGGGCCGTGGTCTCAACCTCATCAGTCCGAAACACCTTTAGCATTTCATTTGTTTTGATCATGATTATAGTATTTAATTGCAGCCATGAGAACTTTCTTATATTATTTGCAGATTAGTATTATCTTAAAATCAACCGGTCAACATCCCCAAAATTGTCATAACTGGAAACTATCACCCTCTCACCCGGTTCGAGGCCTTCCAGCACCTCATAGAATCTCGGATTCTGTCTTCCTATCCTTATTTGCCGGCGGTATGCGTGTGAACCTGAAGGATCCACGACAAAAACCCATTGGCCTCCGGTGCTCTGGTAAAAACCTCCACGCGGTATAAGTATCGCTTTTCTTGATTCTCCAAGCTCAAGGCGAATACGAAAGGTTTGTCCAATACGCAGCTGGGCGGGAACGCCGTTGGTAAATTCCATATCCACTGCAAACCTTCCCGCCTGCACTTCCGGGTAAATCCTTGTTATAACAAGCTCATACCTGTTGCCTGCAAATTCAAAATCGCCTTTTAATCCCTGTGTAACTCTCGATATATAGTGTTCATCAACCTCAACCCGGAGTTTATAAGAATCAAGAATATTTATTCGCCCCAGTCTTTCTCCGCGATTAATCATCTGGCCTATCTCCAGGTTAAGAGTGGCCAGTTCTCCATATACAGGAGATGCAAGCTCCATGGCCTCAAGTCGCTGGTATACAAGCTCCATGTTTTTCTCCATATTTGTCAATGTAGTTTCCATGGCTCCAAGCTGCAAAATCCGGTATAAAGAATCCTGTTTGTAAGTATCACGGAAAAGATCCAGTTTCTTTTGAGTAATCTCAAACTGTTCTTTGGAAATCTCAAATTCTTCTCTCGATATGTGCTCCTGCTCCATCAGAACTTTATTATTTCTGTATCGCCGCTCATATTGACGCATAGACAGGTTAAGGTCAAGCAGCTGGCTTCTGGAGCTGAGATTCTGCTGTTCAAGCTGAACTCGAAACATGCGCAAATCATTTACGGTTCTCGCATAATTTGTTTCTGCATTAGAGATATCAAGCAACAGTGATGTATTGCTTAACTGTGCTAAAGGCTCGCCTGCCTCTACCATAACTCCTTCTCTCTGGTATATTTTCTCGACCCTGCCCCCTTCTACGGCATCCAGGTAAATTGTTTGTATAGGCTCAACTGTACCAATTACGGCAATAAAGTCCAGGAAAGCATCTTCCCTGATCTGTTCTACGGTTATTTTATCTGTATCGACATTTAGCCGCGAACTTTTATCACCAAAAACAATTTGATAAAATACAAGAATAACTATAACTCCAGTTCCGCCAATCCATGCTAACCTTCTCCATTTTTTCCCTTTATTCTCTATCTTTCGGTCCATGCTCATTACTGAAAATTTAAATTAATTCAGTTAGTTGCAACCATTAATTATGCCAAAACAAACAACTTCCTGTTTGCCTGATTCTTAATAAAGGGCATGCTATGTTTCATATTTATAAAGTGTACGGTAATGAAACATGAACAGTACGATATCGTACATTTCCCCTAAAGCCGTCTATTAAGATGGATAATATTTTTATATTTACGTATATTTATTCAGGGGATTTTGAATAAATATATGCTTACATAATAATATTTTAAATAATAACCCATCCTGAAATAATTATGACTAAAAAAATCGGGAGAATTCTTGCAGTAGATGATAATGAAGATATTCTCTTTGCCCTTAAATTGCTGTTAAAGCCTCACATTGAACTCATCGAAACCACTGATGACCCTTCCAGAATTCCTGAGTTGATGAAAAATGATAGTTTTGATGTCATTCTTCTGGATATGAACTTTACCAAAGATGCTATAAGCGGACAGGAAGGATTTGACTGGCTACAGAGAATATTGGAAATAGATCCTGAAGCAGTGGTGGTTTTTATTACAGCATATGGTGATGCCGAAAAGGCTGTTAAATCAATAAAATCCGGTGCTACTGACTTTGTGCTTAAACCATGGCAGAATGAAAAACTTATTGCCACCGTATCTGCCTCAGTGCAGCTTAAACGTTCCCGTATGGAGGCCAGCGGACTGAAAATAAAGCAGAAAGAGATCAGTAAAGTTCTGGATCAGCCGTTTCAGGATTTCATTGGTATCTCTCCGGAGATGCAGGAAGTTTTTACTACCATAAAAAAAGTTGCCAAAACTGATGCCAATGTACTTATACTGGGAGAAAATGGCACAGGCAAAGAACTGGTTGCCAGGGCACTGTACAGAAATTCTCCACGCAGGGATGAGGTTTTCATTAGTGTGGACCTTGGCAGCATTAGTGAAACTTTATTTGAAAGTGAACTTTTCGGACACGTTAAAGGGGCATTTACAGACGCCATTAAAGAAAAATCCGGACGTTTTGAAATTGCTTCGGGAGGGACTCTTTTCCTTGATGAAATAGGTAATTTATCTCTTCCCATGCAGGCCAAGTTACTTACCGTAATTGAAAGGAAGGAAGTTATCAAGGTGGGTGCAAATAAGCCCATCCCCATTGATATAAGACTTATATGCGCCACCAATAATAATATTCATCAGATGGTGACAGATGAGAGTTTCAGGCAGGATTTACTTTACAGGATAAATACTGTCGAGATCCAGCTTCCTCCGCTGAGAGAACGCACAGGAGATATCCCCGTGCTTGCAGATCATTTTCTTAAGATATACAACAAAAAATATAAAAAGGATGTGCCCAGGATAAGTAATGAGGCCGTCAACAAGCTCAACCGTTACCCCTGGCCCGGTAATGTACGCGAGCTGCAGCATGCCATTGAGCGTGCAATCATAATGACAGAGTCCGGCACATTGCAGGCAAATGACTTTATCCTTTCTTCCAGGCAAAAGAAATCCGATGAACTTGAGCTGGAAACATATAATCTTGATGAGATAGAAAAAAATATAATAATGAAGGTAATGAAGCAAAGCAGGGGAAATATATCCCAGGCTGCTTCCGAACTCGGACTTACTCGAACCTCTTTGTACCGCAGAATGGAAAAATATGATCTATAGGAATTTCAGATTTGTCACTATTGTCAGGATATTACTGATTACAGCAAGTATCTTTTTATTCGTATATTCTATTCTGAATTTCGATTACCACATCACTCCGGTTTTAATAGGACTGGTAATAATTATTCAGATAATCCTCCTCTTTAAATATGTTGATAAAGTAAACCGTGATCTCACCTCTTTTCTGGAATCCATAAGATTCTCTGAATTCACGTTAAACTTCCAGACAAAAGGACTTGGTTCGTCATTTGATAATCTGAACAAAGCTTTCAACGATGTTATAATGGATTTTCAAAAGGTGAGATCCGAAAAAGAAGAACATTTTCAATATCTGCAAAGTATAGTTCAGAACATAGATGTCAGTATTTTAGCCTACCAGCGTGACGGAACAGTGGAAATGGTAAATAAATCGGCTAAAAAACTGTTCCAGGTAAGCAGCCTTCGCAACATAAATTCCCTTGATTCTTTAAGTGCCGAACTGGTAAAGACCCTTATTGAAATCAATCCTGGGGAGAACAAGCTGGTAAAGATACAGGAACAGGATGATCTTTTGCAGCTGGCAATTTTTGCAACTGAATTAAGAATACATGATAAAGAGATCGTTCTGGCCACCGTTAAAAACATTCAGAATGTTCTGGAGGAACAGGAAACCGAATCATGGCAGAAGCTTATAAGAGTTCTAACTCATGAAATAATGAACTCCATTACTCCTATCGCCTCACTTTCATCAACTCTTGAATTGATGCTAAAAAGTATCACCAGCGAAAAAAGTGATCAATCTCTTGATATGGAGTCTGTAACTGAAATACAGCAGGCCCTGCAGACAATAAATAAGAGAAGCAGCGGCCTGCTTCATTTTGTTAACACCTACCGTAACCTTACCAGGATACCAAAGCCCAATTTTAAAATTTTCCCTGCCAGTGAACTGATAAGCAATGTGCAGTTACTGATGGAACAGGAACTCAGGCAAAACGAGATCAAGCTTATAACATCCGTTAACCCTCCGGACATAGAATTATCGGCCGATGAACAGTTGTTGGAACAGGTTATGATCAATATTGTTAAAAATGCTGTCCAGGCACTCGGCAACACTCCTGATCCCAAAATAGTTATCAGGGCAATGATTAATAAGCGCGGGAGGTTTATAATACAGATTACAGATAACGGGCAGGGTATACTTAAGGAGGTTCTGGACAAGATATTCATTCCCTTCTTCACCACCAAACCAAAGGGATCAGGGATAGGACTAAGCCTAAGCCGCCAGATAATGAGATTGCACGGCGGTACAATCACAGCAACTTCAGAACCTGAAAAAGGTACCACTTTCACCCTTACTTTTTAACCTTTAGAGTTCTAAGTGACTAATAGAGCAACACCCCTTAAATAATACTGTTTTCAACCAGATGGTGCAGCTTGTGAATCCAGGAATAATGTAGCTTCAGGATGAGTCCTTAGTATTGTAGCCGGGCAACGTTCATTGATTTCTGAATTTAAAGTGTCAGAAACAGCGCGGGCTTTTCTTTTACCGGGAACAATACAGTTAATGGCTTTGCAATTCATAATAGCGGTTATTGTAAGAGTGACAGCTTTTTTGGGCACCTCCTCCATTGAAGGAAACCATCCCTCGCCCATCTGTTGTTTGCGACATGCTTCATCCAATTCGACTGCCTTCACCCATAAAGGATCATTAAAATCGGCTACCGGAGGGTCATTAAAAGCTATATGACCATTTTCGCCTATTCCTATACAGGCAATATCCACTGGGTGTCTAATTAAAAGATCCTGGTAGGTATTCATTTCAGCTTCAAGATTTTCAGCATCTCCGTTAATCAGATATACTTTGCCGGGAGATACAATATCCAGTATACGTTCCCTGAGGAATCGCCTGAAGCTGGCAGGGTGATTATCTGACATACCAATGTATTCATCCAGGTGAAAAACAGTGATCTTTTTCCAGTCAATATCCTCCTTTTTCAGAGACTCAAGCAAAGAAAACTGCGATGTTCCGGTAGCAAGTATCAGATTAGCCCCCCCCTTTTTTTCAATAACCGAACGAAGCCTTGATCCGGTGGCATCTGAAGCAGCTTTTCCCATATCGGATTCTGAATTAAAAACTTTCACTGTGAGCTGATCTCTCTTAAATGTGTTGATTGGCTGTGGCATGATTATAAAATTTTGTAAAGTTAAAAATATAATATCCTAAAATACTGAAACAGAGCTTATCATCTCTTGGGCAACGGCAAATGCCTTATCACTGCAATACTACTGTGAGCCGGACAGGTAAGCTTAACTCTTAAGTCTGTTCATTCTGGTTCCAAACAGGTTTCCCCCTTTTAAAAACCTCAGAAATAATGATTCTTCCATCTCTGATATTAAACATCACCAGGTCACTCCGGTTTTCCTTGTTTATATGTATATTTCTGTTTTCCAGCAATTTTGCGGGACCGGCCGATGCCATGTACCAGGCTGTTGAAAGCCCGGCCAGATTATTGCTGAAGATATACTGCACATTCTCGGAAAGAAGCTTGGTCGCACCTGCCAGTAAGCCATCCTGGCCCTTCATGCTTAAACGGCCACCCTCTTCGAGCACAACTTCCTTTCCAATATGTGTCTCGTATATTCCCGGTGGCAGTCCGGAAAAACAGGTAGCATCACTTACCAGTATGGCCTTATCCTGTTTGGTTTTTAACACCACCCGGATAAAAGAATCGGGGAGATGGTACCCGTCAGCAACAATGCTTGCATACAGCCTGTCCTCCGACAACTGATCCCAGATAATATTAGGATGACGGGGAAGCATAAGGGGAACGGCATTGCCAAGGTGCGTGGAAAGGATGGCCCCCGCATCAACTGCCCCGGAAATGTGACGTGACTCTGCCTTTGAATGAGATATGCCAACAATCACATCCTCATTGCGGCATTTTCGGATAAATTCATTGGAATCATCCCATTCAGGAGCAAGGCTTATGATCTTTATCCTGTTACCCGAGGCTTTTTGAAAACCACAAAACAACTCCCAGTCAGGTGGCCGGACATATCTTTTTTTATGGGCCCCCCTGTATCCGTCAGCTCCTGAAATAAAAGGCCCCTCAAGGTGAATCCCTCCGATGCATTGTTCAAGCAAAGGATGTTCAGTGCATGCCCTGTCAATTACTGACAATATCTGATTAATATTTTTTGCCGAGTTAGTTATAATGGTAGGAAAAAAGGTAGTAACTCCCCTGCTCAGGAGAAATTTGGCAGCAAAAAGCAACTCCTCATCGTTAAGGGTGCTCTCATTAAAATCAACACCTTTAACACCATTTATCTGTATATCAATAAGTCCCGGGCCAACAAAAGGAAGACTATTCTCATCACCAGTTGTTTCCCGGAGGGAGGGCACAATAGAGCCACCTTTGAGTAAAACGGTATTTCCACTGATACAGTCCCTCGCTATCAATCCCTTATCTTTATCGTTCCCTGTTTCCACATTGCCAAATATTTTCCATTTGATTTAAATCAACAGTTGCAAATATTTCCACCTCCAGGACCCTTTACCTTTCAATACTGATAGATTCCAGTAAAGCCAAAACCTTTTCAGGAACCGGTTTATTCCTGTTTAAAAGTCCCATCAAAATATATGTAACCGTTGATACCAGGACAGGCAGGGCAATGGATAAAGCTAAACTTTCAATTGTGATTATTCTTGTTAAGGCAAAAGTCAAAAATCCCAGGACAATTGAAGTTATGGCGGCCGCTGATCCGCATCTGGAAAAGAAAGGCAGGAGTCCAAGCAGCATAGGTATGGCAACCGGGCCAACAAGTGCCCCGAACCAGGAAACAATAAGTCCAAGAACACCTCCGAAATGTTCATGCTGGGAGGCAAGAATTATCGTTAACAATGTAAAGGAAAAAGTGGTAGTCCTAGCTATACGTAATGAAATGCCGGCCTTTTTTAATTTAGCCGATAACATTGGAAGTATATCCCGGGTTATCACAGCAGAAATTGTATTAATATCTGATGAGGTCATGGACATAGTATTGGCAAACAGCGATGCAAGAACCAGGCCTATCAGTCCGGCTGGCAATAGCTCCAGTGTAAGCAATCCGTATGATTGTGTCGGATCAGTAAGTTCAGGCAACAGGAGTGGGGCAGCCCACATCGGTAAAAAAAGAATAAGGGGCCATACCAGGTATAAAGCACCTGATAGATAAGCTGCCTTGGCAGATTGTCTCTCATCGGGAGAGGATATATACCTGGTTGCCAGGTTCCATGTACCTCCGTTGTAGCTGAGAAAGTTTATTAGAAGAAAGGCAAGGGCAAATCCAACAGTATAAGGATCATTAAAAGGCTGAGAGTGTCCTTCCGGAAGCCTTTCCCAGAAAGTGAATACGGAATCGATACCACCGAGGTGAATCACCACTATTACAAACATTATTATCCCGGCAACAAGCTGCACTATGAATTGTGCAAAATCGGTAAGTATTACTGCCCAAAGACCACCAAAGGTCACATATATCAATGAGACACCGCCGGCGATCAATATACCGCCAATAAGCGGTATTCCGGTAAAAACATTCAGCAAAATTGCAATAGCTGCCCATTTTGCTGCCACATCAAAAAGTTTAAGGATCACACCGCTCCAGGCCATTATCTGCTGAGTTACCAGGTTATACCTGTTTACAAGATATTCAAGAGGGGATTGGATATGGTACCTTTTCCTGAGACGAACCCAAAGGACCGGGAAAATTTTCGCAGATGCTATTATTGCAATACCAATAGTAAATGCCCACCATATGTAGAGCGAAAAGCCATGTGTATAGGCAAGGCCTGCATAGGCGACAAAAACTGCACCGCTATATCCGGACACATGATGCGATATTCCTGATAACCACCAGGGAAGATTCCCTCCGGCAACAAAATAATCTTCCAGAGTTTTATTTTTAATCCATGACCACAGTCCAATAACTATCATGGATAGGAAAAACAGGAAAATCACAAAAAAATCGATAGTAGTAAGTCCCATAATTATTAATTTATCCCTGCCCCGGCAGTCCCCAGCACCATTTCAATCTCCACAGGCCGGCCACCTTTGCGCTTACTCTCATCGGCCGCTTCCATAAAAGCAAAAATCTCAATAGTTTCCAGAAAACTAACCGGAGAAGTTCCGGTTTTAAAAAAATCAATTATCTCTACAACTAATTGGCGGTATCCTTCATATGGCCCTATTTCATGAATTCCTGTCTCCCCAAAGGCATTTCCTCCATAACCGCCCCTTCCCTTTCTGATTCCACGGAAAGTCCCTGTCCTTCCATCATCCCAGGTGCCAACGACAATATCGGTATCCGGGTGATAAATTCTGACCACCTCCCTGCAACCCGGGCCCATGACAGTGAAGAGGCTTTCAATTCCATGTATCCCATACCAGAATAAGTCGGGGTGAGAAGGTTCAATCCTGGCAGGGCTATATGTGTCGGCACCCAAAATTTTTCCTATAAGTTCGCCATTTCTGAGCTCATAACTATTCTTTGACCATCGCAGGGAAGATGACGAAAACACAGGAACATTATACTTTTCTGCATTATTATAAATGGCTATGGCATCTTCAAGTGAGCCGGCAACAGGCTTGTCGATAAATACGGGTTTTCCTGCTTTAAAAACCTCAAGCGACTGTTCAAGGTGGAGATTACCATCATTGGTTTCCAGAAGAATGACATCAACAACATTCAATAAGCCCTGGATAGAATCAACTATTTCCACGCCCAGCTTTTTGATATCTTCAATATATCCCGGAATTCTGCTATAACTGGATTCAATGGTCCTGCTTCCATAGGGATAGGCAGCGGTAACCCTGTAACCCTTCATGGCCTCATCGCCGGGATCATTAATAAGCCTGGTAAAAGCAATGCTGTGAGAAGTATCCAGCCCGATAATTCCTACTTTGACATCGTCATCCTGTAATTTTTTTGAAACAGACGGAAAGGCGGCGGTTGAACTTAATCCCAGGGAAATGCCGGTAAAAGCCGATTTCCTGAGAAAATCCCTGCGGTTCAGTTTAGAGTTTGACATAATAAAAAAAGATTAATTATACTTTTGGTTCCCAGCCTGGCTCATAGTATCTTTTCCACAATCTCATTGCCGAGTCATCACCTATTATCTTACCATCAGAGGGATCACACTTCAGTGATCTGTTTACCCTGTGCGCAATATTACCAAGGTGACATAACAAAACACTTTTATTTGAGTCCTGAAAGTCAGACCTGGGTTTTTTGCCTGTACGTATGGCATTTGCAAAATCCATTATATGATCGGCATCCATATCAAAACCGGCTCCTGTAAGATCTACCTCAGCTTCCTGGCCGGTGGTATATTTCTTTATCTCATTGTTATCATTGTCATATACAATATAATTACTGTTACTGATCACCATAGTTCCCTTCTCGCTGTGAAAGGAAACAGCAGCCCCAAGCCCTTCGATAGGTCTCCTGTTGCAGCTTTTACCCTCCCATGAAATAGTTTTGTTATCAGCAAAATCAAAAACCGCTATTTGTGTATCCGGAGTTTCCCAATCATCCCGATATGCATAGCGGCCACCATGAGAACTAACTTTTACCGGGTAATCCACACCCAAACCAAGTCTGGCCAGATCAATAAAATGAGTTCCATTATTGAGCAGCTCTCCCGTTCCCCAGTGCCAGAACCAATGCCAGTTGTAATGAAGAAGGTTGTCCCTGTATTCGCACCTGGGAGCAGGACCCTGCCACAGATTGAAATCCAGCTCCGGGGGAACAGGAACATTCTTGCCAAAACCTATAGGAGCCCTGTTTGCTCCATACCAGGTCCTGGCAAAGTGAGGATCTCCTATTATTCCGGCGCTGAGATCCTGCAACGCCTTTTGCACATTGGGCCATGACCTTCGCTGGTTGCCCATTTGGACCACTCTTCCATATTTAATTGCAGCCTGGGAAACAAGCTCTCCCTCATATGGATTATGGCTTCCTGGCTTTTCGACATAAACATGCTTCCCTGCCTGCAAAGCCATAATGGCCGCTGAGGCGTGCCAATGATCAGGCATTGCAATGACTACTGCATCCAAAGACTTGTCATCCAGAACAGTCCTGAAGTCTTTAACACCGGTAACTTTTCTCTGCTGCCCGGAATTTCTAACTGCATCCAGGCCTTTTGCCAGTGCCTTGTCATCAACATCGCAAATATACATTACATCAATACCCTCTGTTTTGGCAAATCCACTGGCGAGTCTGTTACCCCGCGAGTTTACACCTATAACGGCTACGGTAATAGTGTCATTTGCTGAAACACGGCTTAAAGCTGAAGCGCTGTAACTCCCCATCAAACCGAAACCAATTGCAGATGTGGTTGCTTTTTTTACAAATTCCCTCCGATCATAATATGTGCTCATAATAAGATCTGTTTAGATTATATATTTATTTAAATAAACTTACTCTTAATATTATATTTGCCTGAATTCAGCCTGGGTAAAAGGTCAGGGCAAATTAATTTACCTGCAATATATAAAATTATTTATTATTGAGATTTTGATTCTTAAATAAAATTAAAAACATTTTGATAACTAAAACTTTTAATGTCCCGGCAACAGCATAGAATAAAAAAGGCACCAATATCTATTGCATTAGTTTCACCTGCTAAAAAGTGCCTTAGAAAAAAAACCATCTTTATCAAGCATGGAAAAATATTTCTTCTTCCGCAAAAAGAATTCAATCACAATACTTTTTGAATATATTTCATCATGATCTGATAATCCGCTGGTTTTTCGCAGCTCGCTTCTTTTTCTCAAACAGTAAGGAACAAGACTGAAAAATGCTATATGCGCCCTGACCACAGCCAGGGCATTTGCAAAAGATAATGAAAGCAGGAATTTAATTATTGAAAGCCAGTCAGCCAATAAGCGGACAAAGATCAGGCTGATTTTCCCGTCAGGTAAATTTTTCAGTAACATCAGGAGGCTGTTGCGAAAATTAAACCAGGTTTTTCTTGGATTACTGACGGGAAGAGTTCCACCGCCATGATGATAAACCACCGAGGAGGGTACCACCCTTATATTCTTCCCTGCATTTTTAAATCTCCAGCACAGATCTATCTCCTCCATATGTGCAAAGAACTTCTCATCAAATCCTCCGGCCTCATGCCAGTCCGACGCCCTTAACATCATACAGGCCCCGGTGGCCCAGAATATCTCATATTCGTTATCATACTGACCACTGTCTTTTTCAACAACATCAAATATTCGCCCCCGGCAAAACGGATATCCCATAAAATCAATAAATCCACCGGCAGCTCCGGCATATTCAAAATATTCCTTTCTGTTCAGATCCTTCACCTTTGGCATGCAGGCAGCAATGCCCGGGTCAGCCTCCATTAGTTTCAATAATGGTTCCGTCCACCCCTTTGTTACTTCAACATCAGAATTTAGCAGGATATAATACTCAGCTTCAATAATGTCAAGGGCCCTGTTGTACCCTCCTGAAAACCCGTAGTTCCAATCCAGCTCCATAAGGGATACCTCAGGAAAATGCTCTTCAAGAAATTCAATTGAGCCATCTGAAGAAAAATTATCCACAACCCATACTTTAACTTGCTCCCCCTGAGAATTTTCGATAATACCTGGCATAAACCTTTTCAGATATCCCAGTCCGTTCCAGTTCAGTATTACTACGGCCAGTTTTATCATGGCTGAACCTCCTTCATATGTTTCCACCGTTTATGCGACCAGAGCCAGTATTCAGGTCTTTTCCGGATCTGATCTTCAAGCAGCCTGGTATGTCGTTCGGTTATTTCATACATTTTGGTGGACTTTGGATTTTCGGAAACAGGAATAATTTCAATTTCATAATACCCTCTTTTCAGTTTATTCATCTTAAAAAACACAACAACCTGATTAAGTCTTTTGGCAATCTGTTCACTTCCCAGCATCACAGGTGTATCCTGGTTAAGAAATGTTGTCCAGTATCTGATATGTTCCTTCACAGGCCTTTGATCGCCAAGGAAAAAGGTAATAACAGGAATATTTTCATTATGATATTTCAGGATAACAGGATAACTACGTATAACAGGAACTGTCTGCAAACCAAACTTTTGACGCAGCTTTTTCATAAAACGGTCAAAATAAACATTGTTCAACGGTTTGTAAAGGGCTAAAACCTTATAATCGGTATAAAGAGGCAGAGTTAATAACCATTCCCAATTACCATAATGCCCAAAAACAGCAACCACACTTTTTCCCTCATCATAGTACTTTTTAAGGATCCCGGGATTTTTCCAGGCACATCTTTTTCTCAGTTCCCTTTTGCTCATATTTACTGCAGCAAAAGATTCAATAAATGAGTCGCACATATGATGATAATAACTCCTTGCTATTTTTTTCAATTCCTGATCGGATTTTTCGGGAAAAGCGTTCCGCAGATTGTTAAAAACAACTTTCCTTCTGTACCCGGGTAAATAATAGGCAAGAATAAATAGAAAATCAGAAAGAATATATAAAACCCTCAGGGGCAGCCATAGCAAAGGACGTGATAATCCATAAAACAAGTAGAATCCGGTAAAATGGAAAGCTGACCTGATGCTCGTCATAAAGCTGGGAATATTTAAATGGGGTTAAATCAATAATAAAGATGCTTTGTCTACCTGAAAAGCGATAAAGATAAAAATTACTTATGTTGTAACTATTTTTTATGAAATAAAAATATCATCTCATCACCGGGGAATTTGATTATGACTGAATAATCAGCGCCGGATCTTCCACCTTCGGTGCGACCATAGCCATAATTCAGGCTGGTCCCGGATAAGTTTTTCAAGTTCCTTAACATGAGCATCCGTTATCTCATAATCAGGGGTTTCTGCAGAATTATCAAAGAGGGGAATAAAATCAAATTCATAATATCCACGCCTGATCTTTCTCATTTTAAAAAAAACTACAGCCATATTCATTTTCCGGGCAACTTGCTCCACACCCAGGTAAACCGGTGTGTCCTGGTTCAAAAAATCAATCCAGTAGCGGGCTTTCGCCCTGGGAGGTGCCTGATCAGCCATAAAGGCAGTAAGAGTAGGAATCCCTTTATTGTCAAGTTGGTATATCTTCCTGATTGCCATCTTCATAGGAACCAGTCTGGCACCAAACCGGGAACGCATAGTGGTAATCAGCCTGTCAAAAACCTTGTTTCTAAGTTGTCTGTAGATTGTGATACATTCATATTCAGTTATAACAGGAAACCCGCACATCCATTCCCAGTTTCCGTAATGCCCCAACACCGCGGCCACATGTTTTCCTTCACCAAAATATTTTTCAATGATCTCGGGATTATTATACCTCACTCTCCGTCTGATTTCATCTTTCCCCATTCCCATAAGGTATATTGTCTCAACCAGCAGATCACATAAATGGCTGTAAAAACCCTTTGCGATATCCTCAATATCTGTATGATCCTTTTCGGGAAAAGCATTGTAGAGATTTTCAAAAACAACATTCCGCCTGTATTTTGTTATGTAATAAGCCAGATAATAAATCATATCCGAGATCACATATAATGCACGCAAAGGCAGCAAACTAATCAGGCGAAGAAAAAAATAAACGAGATAATAGAAGATACCTGTCATATCCATTAAGGTATAAACTTAATCAGGCTTCATGAAGTGCCGCACAGCAGATTGAAACTCATTAAAAACTTTTGCATTGGAGGCAACCAGTTCACCTCCGAAAAGAAAATCTTCACCACCGGCGAAATCACTAACACTTCCACCTGCCTGCTTAACAATAAAAACTCCGGCTGCAACATCCCATGCCTTGAGTCCATATTCATAAAAAGCATCAAAGCGTCCGCAGGCAACATATGCAAGATCAACAGCCGCAGAGCCGAGTCTTCGCAAACCGTGCGAATTTTCCATTAAATATTCAAATGATCTGATAAATGGACTCATATGCTTAAAATCAGTATAAGGAAAACCTGTTGCAATAAGTGAATCTTTAACCATGGCAGTCTGAGAAACCCTTATCTCCTTCTCATTAAGATAAGCCGGAGCTCCTTGCCAGGAGTAAAAACACTCGTCAAGGTTAATCTCATAAACAACACCCAGCAGAGGTTTTCTGTGTTCAACAAGGGCAATACTGACAGAAAATGGTGGTAACCCATGAATAAAATTAGTGGTGCCATCCAGCGGATCAATAACCCAGTTCAGTCCGCCCTGATTTTTATCTCCGGACCCTTCTTCAGCAATAAACCCGGCTTCAGGAAGAAGCATGCCCAGTTTTTCAACCAGCCTGTCTTCAGCTTCCTTGTCCACGTAAGAGACATAGTCATGTATTCCCTTTGATTCAATGTATTCCTGCTTAAAACCTTGTCCCTCTTTTCTGATAAATTCACCGGTTTCTTTTGAAATACTTATAACTTCCCTGCAGATACTTTTAACATCCATTGTCAATGATTTTTATTATTATTTTTAACCATTCCTTTCATTATTCCATCTTCACCTGCTGCCAGAAGCTTAACTTCAATGATACTGTTTATAGCCTTCCTCTCCCCTGGCGCCTCAACCCTGATGTAATTGCCGGTAAACCCAAGCATCCGCCCCTTTTTGTTAAATTCCTCAAACAATACCTTATGAGTTTGTCCTCTGCATCGATCAAGAAATGAATTATGTTTTTCTTCAGAGATCCGGTGAAGAATTTTACTCCGTTGCTCCTTCTCTTCAGGTGGTACTTTCCCGGGAAGTTTCGATGCTATTGTATTATTTCTCTCAGAATAAGAAAATATATGTAAAAAGGCGATATCCGCATTCTGAAGAAATTCTGCAGTTTCATTAAAATCCATTTCCGTTTCACCTGGAAAACCTGTTATAACATCAGCCCCAATGCCCGCATCCGGAATTTTTTCCCTTATCTTTTCAACCCTTTCGGTGAAGAGAGATTTCCTGTATTTACGGTTCATGGATTTAAGGATACGGTCACAGCCTGACTGGAGCGGAAGATGGAAATGGGGAGCAAATTTTTGACTTTGAGCCACCAGGCTTATTATTTCATCATTTAAAAGGTCGGGTTCAACAGAAGATATCCTGTATCTTTCAACAACTGTTTCTTCCTGAAGTCTTATAAGTAACTCAGGCAGCTTATAGGGAGCGGATCTGCCAAAATCTCCAATATTAACACCTGTGAGAACGACTTCCTTTACTCCGCATTCTGCAATTTTGTTTGCCTGCAATATGATCTCTTCTATAGAAGCACTGCGGCTGCGGCCTCTTGCAAGGGGTATGGTGCAATAAGAACAAAAATAATCACAACCATCCTGGATCTTTAAAAAAGAACGAGTTCTTCCTGATAATGAGTATGATGAAGTGAAGGCACTTTCATCAGTTATTTCAGAGGAATAAACAACTGGTTCACCTCCTTTTTTAAAATTACCTGCATAGTCAAATATCCTGAATTTCTCATCCGATCCAAGAACAAGATCAACACCGGATATTTTTGCAATATCATAAGCCTTTAACTGGGAATAACATCCGACAACAATTATATAAGCCCCGGGAGACCTCCGGATAGCCTTATTGATAATATTCCGGCATTTCTTTTCAGCACTGGATGTTACCGTACAGGTATTTATTACAACTATATCCGCAGAACTGTTAAAATCAATTTTATTAAAACCTCTTTCAACAAACATGCGTTCGATGGTGGAAGCTTCAGCAAAATTCAGTTTACAGCCCAGGGTATAAAAAGCAACTCCCGGAGTATGGTCCATATATATTAAATGTAATTACAGAATTACCAGTAAGGTTGTTGCGAAATAAGATAAAAAAGATTGAATATCCATAAAAGCTGTCCCCAAAATAATTTAAAGTTGCTATATGTCACAAAACCAATGCTGTGATTTAACCACCCATTAAATCACAGTACTGGCTTGCTCTTGCAGTAATCATTATATAGCTGGTGGACAATTCCGTCGGATACACCAATCTTGGGCACAAGTATCTTTTTTGCCTGTGTCCATTCCATTATTTTAATAAATAGCTGTGTTGCAGGAATTATAACATCTGCCCGGTCCGGATTAAATCCAAGCACCCTTATTCGTTCATCAATGGTAAATGAATCGATATGGAAATAAATTTTTATTAATTGCTTCAGGGTAAGTGGTATCCCCTCTTTATTGCCTGAAAGCCGGAAGACTTTATTGATATTGCCCCCGGAGCCAATTAATTGAATGGGCCTGTATTTTCTTTTTAATCCCTTTAAAAAAACTTCCATTCTGAGATATTCAGCATTGCTGACCTCCCGGTTGAGAAGCCTTATAGTTCCTATATTGAAAGAACCGGAAGTTATAACCTTTCTGTCCGAGAACAATGTAATCTCAGTGCTTCCGCCACCTACATCCACATACAGGTAGGATTTTTCACTATTAATCATCTCCACTATCCGGTTGGAGTAAACAAGTTCAGCTTCCTGCTGGCCGTCAATAACCTCAACAGAAACGCCGGTACGGTCTTTAATATACTGAACTACATTTACAGAATTAACCGCTTCCCTCATGGCCGATGTAGCACATGCCCGGTAACTTACAACATCCTGCACTATCATCAGATGATTAAATGCAGATATTGAATGCATCAGCTTTTCGATTTTTTCCGGTTTTATGGCTCCTTCTCCATAAAAAGCATCCTCCCCAAGCCTAACGGGCATCCGGATGAGTTCCGATTTTTTAAACAAAACCTCATCCTCATATTCGATGACGTTCATGAAAAGCAATCTCACGGCATTTGATCCAACATCTATGGCAGCAAATTTTAACAGATCCAAAACAGTAAATTTTTATTGATTTTCTTTAGAGGCTTTCCCACTTAAATAATTATAAAACTCAATTTGAGAGCGGATCCTGGAATTTTCATCATCTGCCCTGTATTGATTGTCCTGATCCCGGTTCAGTATTCTGGCCTTTACATTATCACGCCATTGCATTTCAATCTGTGTCCTAAGCTCATCCTGAAGATCCTTATCATAAACAGGAGCAGTAACTTCTATCCGGTGATCCAGATTCCTTGACATCCAGTCGGCCGAAGAGATAAAATAACGGTTCCTGTTATTGTTACAGAATATAAAAATCCTTGAATGTTCCAGAAAAGTATCCACAATACTAATTGCCCTGATGTTTTCACTAAGTCCGGGTTCATTAGGGACAAGTGAGCAGACACCCCTTATTATCAATCTTATATCAACCCCTGCATTGCTTGCCTGATAAAGTTTCTTTATTATATCCTTATCAACGAGACTGTTGGTTTTTACAATAATCCAGGCATTATGACCAGCCACCTTATTTTTTATCTCATTATCTATCAGACTGGTAAAGCGCCGCCTCGTATAATTGGGAGAAAGTATAAGTGATTTATAGACAAAGGATTTAAAGGAATTGTCAAAAAAGAGGAACACTTTTTTGACTTCAGATGATATCCTTTTATCCCTGGTAAGCAGGGTGGTGTCTGAATAGACCTTCGCGTTGCCCTCATGGAAATTGCCGGTACTGATTCCCGCGTAGTTTACAAGGGTCCTGCCCTCCCTTCGGCTTATCAGGATGAGTTTGCAATGAACCTTTAATCCGCGGATACCAAACAAAACCCTTACACCAACCTCTTCCATCTTTCTGGCCCAGTAAATATTTGATTTTTCATCAAACCTGGCCTGAAGTTCAATTATAACAGTTACATCTTTACCGTTTCTTGCTGCATTTATCAGGGCATTGATAACCCTGGAGTTTTTTGCTACACGGTAGAGCGTTATTTTTATTGAAACCACCCTGGGGTCAATAGCTGCCTCCCTGAGCCAGTTTATAAAATCCATGAATCTCTGATATGGATAATGAAGCAAAAGGTCTTTACTGGCTATCACATCAAAAATGCTGCTGTTTGGTTGAATCCTCCAGTGATGCATGGGGGTGCAGGGGCGATTTACCAGGTGAGGCATCTTAAAATCGGGAAATTCCATAAAGTCCTTGAAATTATGATATCTGCCCCCGGGGATCAGGTTATCTTCATCATCCAGGTTCATCTCCTCTATAATATATCCTATCATATCCTCAGGAATCGCCCGGTCATACACAAACCTGACGGGTTGCCCCTTGTTCCGCCGGCTGACACTAACGGAAATCTTTTCTATAAAACTCTGAGACAAATCATTATCAACATCAAGTTCTGCATCACGGGTAATTTTTATTGCATATGCCTCAAACTTATCGAACCGGAAAATTGTAAAAACATCCTTAAGACAAAATCTTATTACATCATCAAGTATTATAAGGTATTTTCTCTGTCCGTCTGCAGGCAAAACCAAAAAGCGGGAAATGTTTCCCGGTATCTCAATAAGTGCATATTCGGTTTTAACCGAATCATCACGGCTCGTGAGCTTAGTGGCCAGGTATATTGCCTTGTCTTTAAGATAGGGGAAGGAATCAACATTGTGCAGCATTATGACAGATAAAACCGGGTTTATATGTTGATCAAAGTAGCGCTTAACAAATTCGGACTGCCGGGCATTCAGCTGTGTCTCATTTATGAAAAATATGTTCTCTTTTTCCAGTTCTTTGATTATTCCCTGGTATATCCTTTGAAACTGAACCTGATGATCAATAACAATTTTTTGTATCTGCTTTAGTACATTTTTGGGTTTGTCACCAATCATTTTCCTCATATCACGGCTTACGTTACGGTCGTAATCCATCATACGTTTTACCGTGGCAACCCTGACCTTGAAAAACTCATCCAGGTTATTTGAAAATATCCCAAGAAATTTCATCCTTTCTATTAATGGCAGGGAGACATCAGCAGCTTCCTGCAAAACCCTGTGATTAAAAGAAAGCCAGCTGATCTCCCGGTTTATTATTTTCTTTTGCTTTGCCATTATAATGTGCAATTTCTGAAAGCGGGACTATTTGTTTTTGGGAAAGTCAATAATGAAATCGACAAGATTAACACGGTTAATATCATTCCACCCGGGTACATCAAATACCATCCGTACCAGTCCACATGTAGGCAAATTATTTATCTTCTCATCAGGAAAATGATTGGCAAGATGAGTGAAGTCCGGATTATGTCCGAATACCATGAGTGAATCCACCTCATTATCTGTATCCATAATAATCTGAAGAATTGCATCTTCACCACCCATATATAGTTCTTCATTAATCAAAATCTGATAAACGGGAAGCTGCAGTTCCCTTGCAAAAATTATTGCAGTATGAAGGGCCCTGTTGGCAGGACTCGAGATAATTTGATCAGTCTTATGCCCTCTTTGCTTCATCCTCTTTGCCATATCATAGGCATTTTTCAAACCACGTTCAGCAAGAGGGCGGTCAATATCAGGCCTGCCCGGTGAATCCCAGGAGGATTTTGCATGACGTACTATGTACAGAACTTTTTCCATTGCCATATAACCATTAGTTTTATTTAAACCGGTAAAGTGAATTTAGTTTATAATAAATTGCTTGCCAGCTCCGACAAATAACTTCTTTCTCCTTTGATAAGATTAACATGGGCAAAAAGATCCTGCCCCGACATCTTATCTGTCAAATAGCTTAATCCGTTGGACTTCATATCAAGATAAGGAGAATCTATCTGGTGTATGTCACCTGTTAAAACAATCTTTGTATTCTCTCCCGCCCTGGTAATAATTGTTTTCACCTCATGGGGAGTCAGGTTCTGTGCCTCATCAACAATAAAGAATGCGTCTGAAAGACTTCTCCCGCGAATATAGGCAAGCGGAGTAATCAGAAGGTTTTCATTACGCTCCAAATCTTCAATAAGTTCAATTTCGTTACTATGAGCCTTAAATTTATTTTTAATTACCGAAAGATTATCAAACAGCGGCTGCATATAAGGGCCTATTTTATCATTAACATCACCTGGCAAAAATCCTATATCCCTATTAGCCAGCGGAATAACAGGCCGGGCAAGAAATATCTGTTTGTACCTGTTACTCTGTTGCAGGGCTGCTGCAAGTGCAAGCAGGGTTTTGCCTGTTCCTGCCTTTCCGGTCAGCGATATTAACTGAATATCACCTCTTATAAGTGCGTCAATTGAAAATGTCTGCTCAGCATTTCTTGGTTCAATCCCAAAAACCCTGTTCTTTTCAACACGGTCAAAAGCCATTCTGAGGGGATCATAATGAGCCAGCACCGACATCCTGGAACTTCTAAGAATATAATACTGGTGGGGGAAAGGACTTAAACTGAATTCCCCTGCAGGTATCCCTTCCGGCTCTTCATACAATCTGGAAATAAGTACCTCATCAAAGTTTTCATGAATTTCAACAGGTTTTTGCAATGAATCCAGGTTGGCAACCTTATCGGATTCATAATCCTGGGAAAGAATATTCATTGATTTGGCTTTCATCCTGAGATTAATATCCTTTGTTATCAGTACAACCTGTCGCCTGGGGAATTTGTTCTTTAGGTGTTCCGTAATGGCAAGAATCCTGTGGTCAGGGGTTTTTTCGGGAAAGGACTGGGACATTTCTTCTGAAAAAGGCTTGCCGGTTTCAATGGATAGCTTTCCCAGTCCGCGGCCCAGGTTTATCCCACTATTAAAAAGATTGTCTCCTGATATTTTATCAAGTTCACGGGTAAATTCTCTTGCATGGAAATTAATCAGATCATTGCCTCTTTTAAGTTTATCCAGCTCTTCAAGAACCACTATTGGTATGACAATATCATTTTCCTGGAAATGGTAAATGCAATTATAATCATGAAGAATAACATTTGTGTCAAGAATGAATATCTTTTTTCGATTTCCCATTGACCTTAGAGCAATTAAAAGAGTTAACTAAAATCAAAAATAAGGAAATAAAATGGCATTCGTCAGTGGAATGCTTGCTAAATAAGTCTTAATTTTGCATTGCAAAAAAATACTATCCATTTTAATTTTTGGAATCTTTTAACACCTACCTTAAAATTCATTGTGATGGAAACTCTGGAAGCTATATATACAAGAAGAAGTATAAGGAAATTCACCGGTAAGCCTATTCCCGATAATCTGATACGAATCATACTGGAAGCCGGTATGTTTGCACCTTCGGCACGGAACCAGCAACCCTGGCATTTTATTGTAATAAACGATAAGTCGCTCAAAAACCGGCTTATGAAGGCTCATCCCTATGCTTCCATGCTAAGTGAAGCCCCGTCAGCCATTCTTGTATGCGGAGACACTGACCTGGAGTTAAGTCCCGGATACTGGCCAATTGACTGTGCAGCAGCCACACAGAATATACTTCTTGCAGCTCATGCTCACGGACTGGGTGGAGTGTGGCTTGGAGTTCAGCCCAGGCAGGAAAGGAAAGATGCAATACGGGAAATTTTCAAGCTTCCTTTAAATATTCAGCCTTTTGCGTTAATAGCACTCGGTTACCCGGGTGAATCGAAGCATAAGCCGGAAAGGTGGAAGCCGGAAAGAGTTCATTTTAATCAATGGCTTGATAATAAGTGATATGGATTACCAGCAAACTCTGGAGTATCTATATAACCAGTTACCAATGTACCAGCGCATAGGAAAGGCGGCTTATAAATCCGATCTCACTACCACCATAGCCCTGGATCAATATTTCCGGAATCCGCACAAATTGTTTAACAGCATTCTTATTGCCGGAACCAACGGTAAAGGCTCTGTTTCCCACATGCTTGCTGCAATTTTGCAAAAGGCAGGTTATAAAACCGGCTTATACACTTCACCACACCTTAAGGATTTCAGGGAAAGGATAAGAATAGACGGAGTCCCTGTATCCCGGCAATACGTGGTGGAATTCGTTAACCAGCACCGGCAGGTATTTCAACAACTGAGGCCCTCCTTTTTTGAAATGACCGTAGCCATGGCTTTTGAATATTTCGCCCGGGAAGAGGTTGACATTGCAGTTGTAGAGGTGGGAATGGGAGGCAGGCTGGACTCAACCAATATTATCACCCCCCTTGTATCTGTTATTACCAATATTGGTATGGACCATACAGAGTTTCTCGGTGAAAGCCTGCCGCTAATCGCAAAAGAAAAAGCGGGAATAATCAAATCGGGAATTCCTGTTGTAATTGGTGAGTTGCAGGAGGAAACAAAGGAGGTATTCATGGAAACAGCCAAAAAGAAAAAAGCCGGTGGGGTAACATTTGCTTCTCAAAAATATCAATGTGATTATGCACTCCAAAATAATAGTGGCCGGCAGTCTTTGTATATCAGTAAAAACGGGAAGCTGACATTTGATAAACTCGAAACTGATCTTCTGGGGTTTTATCAGCAAAAAAACGTAATCACCTCCCTTTGTACTGTTGATATTCTCAATCAGTCAGGCCTGAGTATTAACACCGTGAATATTTACGAAGGACTGAAGCAAGCCGGGGAAAAAACCGGACTGCTGGGCCGCTGGCAGGTAATCGGAGCTAATCCGAAAATTGTTTGTGATACGGCCCATAATATCGAAGGAATAAGATGGGTGTTAAATCAGATTAATTCTACCCCCTTCCAAAAGCTCCATATGGTAATAGGATTTGTTGATGATAAAAATACAGCAGAGATACTTTCGTTTTTTCCCACTGAACCGACATACTATTTTACCCGGGCTGCTATTCCCAGGGCCCTTGATGCTTTTGAGCTTCAAAAAAGGGCACTTGCAGCAGGACTTCGCGGAGACTCATACAAGTCCGTTAAAACAGCGCTTGAGGCAGCAAAAAGGAATGCAGGAGAAAATGACCTGATCTTTGTGGGTGGAAGCACTTTTGTTGTTGCTGAGGTGGTTGATAGTTATTAGCCTTTTGTAATAATCACGAATAATGTCAGGTTCAAAAATACATTACTAAAAAAGATTCAGCCCGATTCCGGAAATTATTTACCTGGACGGCAGCAAAATGTTTTGTAATAATAAATAAGTCTTTTATATTTGCAGCTCTGTTTTGGCAAACAGGGCGATTAGCTCAGCTGGTTCAGAGCACCTGCCTTACAAGCAGGGGGTCACTAGTTCGAATCTAGTATCGCCCACACTGATAACAAGCCCTTTACAAGACTATATTGTAAGGGGCTTTTTCTTTTGGATACACAAACAGAGACACAGAAGTGATTTTGATGAATATAAAGAGTTGTATAAAAAAAGAGTCCCCTTAACGGGGACTCTTTTTTTATATTTGCATACAGGGATAAACATCATCTGCTGCTCAGCGAAGGGGGGACGTCGCCAGGATTGCTTCCCCAGGTTTTGTTTGGCTCCGGTCCCATCTCAAAAGTCAATACACCCCCGTCGGTAATTTCCTGGTGGCCTATCCATGTCCGGGTGAAAGACTCTCCGTTTAAGGTGGCTGATTGTATGTAACGGTTTGATGGTGAATTATTATTGGCCCTTACAGTGAACTTCTTCCCGTTGTTCAGGTTGACAGAAGCCTCTTCAAAGAGGGGACTGCCAATTACATATACAGGATCGCCGGGTGTTACAGAATAAAACCCCAATGCACTGAGAACATACCAGGATGATAAAGACCCCATATCTTCATTACCACATAGTCCGCCAGGCCCTGTTTTATACATCTGATCCATTATCTGCCTCACAAGGGACTGGGTTTTCCATGGTTGTCCTGCATAGTTATAAAAGTAAGCCACGTGGTGAGATGGCTGGTTGCCATGCACGTACTGTCCGATGGTACCCACTACGCCAACATATTTGGGAGGTGTAATTGTGGGGCTCATTGTAAAAAAGGTGTCCAGTTTGTCAACAAACTCCTCTTCCCCGCCAAACAGATTAATTAATCCCTGTACATCATGCTTAACAGCCCATATATATTGCCATGCATTTGATTCGGTATAATGGCGGTTTGGTCTGCGCCCGACCAGCAGCGGGTCAAAATATCTGTAATAGGAAAAATCACCGTCAGTAACAATTTCCTGTTCGCGGCCGTTGAGGGCTTCAAGCCACTCTCCATTTTCAAGACGGGGTCGCATAAATTGTGTCTCTTCATGCCAGAGGTTGCGGTAAAATTGTGCCCTGGCTGTAAAAAGCTCATAATCTTCAGTCTTGCCCAGCTCCTTTGCCAACTGAGCTATGCACCAGTCGTCATATGCAAGTTCCAGGGTATTTGGCACCGATTCCGGAACCCTGTCCACTGGTGTGTACCCCAGATCTATATAATATTCCAGTCCCGAACGGCCAAGATCTGATGGAATGGGTGGTGAGGGTTTTTCAAGCGCCTTTCTGCGCATTGCCTGAAAAAGGAACTCTGCATCATAATCGCGAAAACCTTTTCTGTACGCATCCACAATAACAGGTACCAGGTGGTCGCCAACCATCGCTTCACCAAAAACATTCAGGAAGTGTTGGGCCGGAAGCCAGCCAAACTCCCTGGTCTTAGCCTCTATTGACTTTATATAATCGTTTACATGATCTTCTGCAATCAGTGTCATCAAAGGATGCTGCGACCGGTATGTGTCCCAGCAGGAAAAAGAGCCATAAAAATTGAATCCCTCAGCTGTATGAATTTCATTATCAGCGCCAAGATATTTGCCGTCAACATCCTGAGAAATATATTGGGACAGCAATGAACGGTACATTGCAGTATAGAATATCTGCTTTTCTTCATCGGTCCCGCCCTTTACAGCTACCCGTGATAACTCATCGTTCCATATATCGCGGGCATCAGCTCTCACCTGGTCGAAATTCCATCCCGGTATCTCTGTGGCAAGGTTTTTGGATGCGCCCTCAATACTAACATACGATATACCAACCTTAACAAGTATCTCTTCGTTTTCCGAGGTATTAAAACAAAGAAAAGCCCCGATATTTTTCCCTCTCTCTGCATTTTTATAGGGGAAAGTGCTCTCCCCTGATTCAGGAGTCTTATAATCATTGTCGAAAGTGCCGTAGTAGTGAAAAGGTTTGCTGAACTCGGCGACAAAATAGAGTTTGCCGCCGGAATTGCTTTTTGTTCCTTCTATACGGTTATTTCCTGTGATAACAAGTTCTGATGGTTCGTCAGAAGTGTTTTGGCCAAGTTGGTGCCCAAGGTCAAGAACTATCTGGGAAAATTTGGATTCCGGAAATGTATAACGATGAAACCCCACTCTTTGAGTTGTTGTCAGCTCGGCTTTTATATTGTAGTCCTTTAACATTACAGAGTAGTAACCCGGAGAGGCTGTCTCCTCTGCGGGATCGAATCTGGAACGGTAGCCCTCATCGGGATTTTCGAGTGATCCGGGTGTTGTCACCTGGGCTTTACTGATAACAGGCATCAGAAGCACCTCGCCTCCGTTTACCATACCCACACCACTCCAGTGGGTGTGGCTGAAACCCATAATTGAACTATCACGGTAAAGGTAACCGGCAGCATAGGACCACCCCTGGGTGTGTGTATCGGGGCTAAGGTGTACCATAGCATTCGGGAGTGAAGGTCCGGGGAATGTATGCCCAAAGAAGTCGGTGCCGATAAACGGATCCACATAATCAACCGGATCTTGTTTCTCTGTACATGAGTTAAATATTATAGCAGTGGCAATAACAACAATTCTAAAACTTGACAAATATGAAATTTTCATAATCACTAACTAGGTTGTTCAGATTTATAGCACTATAATTAAAAACAATGACAAAAGGGCCGCCTGAATTAATCAGAATCCCACATCGGGCCTTGGCGGTCCGTCCCAGGGTTTTGCACCAGGATAGTAATTTTCCCTTCTCTCCACTGAGATCAGTTCAGGATCGGTAGTTTCAGGCGCTTCTATCATGCCATAATACCTGCCCATCCAGTAATCCCTCAAAAACCCGCTGGGTTCTGTTATCCTGGCCCCGGAACCACCACCGTCAAGGTGGATACCCCTTCTATACGCTCTTATAATAGAAGTTTCACGGAAATTAAGCCTTTTTAATCCCCCCTCATAAGATTTATAACCATCTTCTACAAAGAGGTCATCACGGTGTGAGTTGGAAAAGTTGTGAATGGTGCAATCCAGCGGCCACTCCCTGAGGTGTTGAACCGCAGGCCCTGTTTCACAATCATTACCGGTATATGCCCCATAAGTGAAATTAAACCAGGGCATCTGTTCTATCCTTTTAATCTCCCAGCTGCGCTCAAGGCTGCGCATATAAATA